>JANMKB010000449.1:0-12148 GCA_031371805.1 Blastocatellia bacterium
TCACATGGCCGATTAATTTCCACCACAGCCTTGCAATAATTGTAGCTGGTCATCAAATTACCCAGCTTCGTCATCAGGAATTTATCGGAGACGCTGCGAAAAATTTTCAGCCCGCGCAAATTTCTTCCGGCCTTATTTTGATAGCGCGTGAAAATTCGATACCCGGTCAAAAAGAAATCCTGCCCCAGCCAGGCGGGCAAAAAATGTGGACGTAATTGTTTGGTTTGCACCATCGCAATCGCGACAAATCCATATTCTCCAAAAGTATCAAGCGTCATCTCTGGTGGCAGCAGCGGCGCCAGAATTTCGTGCGGCAAAGCGTAAGTCAGCACCAGCGAAAAATCGAAATAAGCTTTGGTCGCAAATGGATGACGTTTAAGTAAGTAAAGCATTGGTTAGATTTCTCACTTCACATACACAAACTCATTCAGGTTCAGCGTCGCCAAACACAAATCCACCCAAGACGCCGCAGTGACCGCATCAATTTGTTTTGGCAGGTCTTTTAATTCGGTAATCGTCTCACCGTGAATTTTTCTGGCTTTGAGAATTCCTGCCTGCTCGCGCAAAAAAATTGTCGCAGCTTTGCTTTCTTCAGTACGTGGTGCGCGTCCAATCGTCAACGCATAAAGCCGCGCCAGTCTCGTTGGCGTTGTTTGTGCTTCCCGCAAAATTCGTGACGCCAGCGCCTGACTTTGTTGCTGCATAAAATCACTGTTCATCAGTGTCAATGCTTGCAGGGAATGGACGCTCACATTCCGCGCACCACACACGCTTTGCAGGTCGGGCGTGTCGAAGGCGACGAGCATTGGCAGCTTGACGTTGCGTTTGCGGAATAAATACAGACTGCGGCGCGTGTGCTGTTTGGGATCAGGATGAACAGGCCATAAATTATCAGGTTCGTATTCCGTGAAAATAGTTTCGATAACTTCAGGCTCCATTGGCACACGAATGGACGGGCCGCCGAATTGTTCATTCAAAGTACCCGCCGCAACCAGGATTGAATCGCGCAACGCTTCAGCCTCAAGCCGTTGCCGATTGGCACGCCAGAGCAATTTATTTTCAGGATCAATTTTTGCTTTGGCGGGATCGCTTGCCGATGACTGCTGATAAGTTTTGGACATCACCATCAGCTTGTGAAGATGCTTTAGCGACCATTTGCGGTTCACAGTTCGCGGTTCGCGGTTCGCGGTTTGCTGTTGAATAGTTTGTGACCTGTGAACTACGGACTGCGAACCTGGTTTCATCAGTTCCAGCGCCAGCCAGTCCAGCAAAGATTGATTGGTCACACCTGCGCCGTTGCGCCCAAAATCATTTGGCGTAGCGACAAGTCCGCGTCCGAAATGATGTTGCCATAAACGATTAACGATCACGCGTGCGGTCAACGGATGATCGGGACTGGTGAGCCATTGCGCGAGCGCGAGCCGCCGCCCCGTTGATGATTTAAGTGGAACGATGCTGGCCTGATCGTTTGCATCTGAGGGCGATAACAACACTTTGGGAAATTGTGGCTGAACTTCGCGGGTTGGCGCATGCACTGCGCCACCTTTGAAAATATAACTTGCCGGAATTGGTAACAGGCGATCTGAAACGGCTAAAGATTTGGGCAGCGGCGGCGGTTCCTGCCATGCCAGATCGTGCATTTGGCGGCGCAAGGCGGCGCGTTTGGCTTTGGCTTCAGCAGGCATCACCTGCAACAGTTCTTCGTATTTTACTTCAAGCATCCGCTCGGCATATTTGGCATCTTCTTTCTGTTCCGGTGTGCGTTTGTCTTTGGGGATATTCAAGACCTCAGCATATTTCGGCTCCAGTGCTTTTCGCTTTTGTTCTTTGATCTGCGCTTTAAAAGGTTGCTCAATGATTTCGATCTGAGCCGTGATTGGCTGGAGTTTTTCTTTGTGAGCTTTCATCGCCGCCTGATATTTTTCCAGTTCGCTGAACGGAGCGTTCGAGAAAGTATCATTATCCGTTGCCGCAAAAAACGCCTGTAATTTGTAAAAATCAGCTTGCAGGATCGGATCGAATTTATGATCGTGACAACGGGCGCAACCGACCGTCAGCCCCATAATTCCCGACCCCAGCCCCAGCATCGTTTCCGTCAAATATTCCTGGCGCAATTCCGCTTTGTCCAGATTTCCGGCGACAACATGTTGCGGCCCGGCGCGTAAAAATCCAGTCGCTACCTGCGCTTCAAAATCATCCGGCGCAAGTTCGTCTCCGGCAATTTGTTCCTGGATAAAACGGTCATAAGGTTTGTCGGCATTCAGCGCCTTGACGACATAATCACGATAGCGCCAGGCCTGCAGGCGTTCGGCATCAAGCTCGAAACCATTCGATTCACCAAAGCGGGCTACATCGAGCCAGTGCTGCGCCCAGCGTTCGCCATAACGTGGCGAAGCGAGCAGTCGGTCGACAATTTTTTCATAAGCATCAGGTGATTTGTCGTTCAGGAAAACTTTGATTTCTTCAGGCGTTGGCGGCAGCCCCGTCAAATCAAAAGTCACACGCCGGAGTAACGTCGCCTTATCCGCTGGTGGCGCAGGCGTGAGCTTTTTCTGTGCCAGTTCAGCCTGGATAAAAGCGTCAATCGGATTTGTGACGCCGCTCGTTTTAGGGATTTCTGAACGAACAGGTTTGACGAACGCCCAATATTGACGGTGTTCGGCAGTGATTTCCTTTTCTTTGAAGGTGGTAGGGACAGGTTTGATGGCGCTGGCTTCAGGCCAGACTGCGCCTTTGTCCAGCCAGTTTTTGATCGTTTCAATTTCATCATCGGCTAAGGTATCGCCGAGCGGCATGCGCGGAGTTTTGGCCCCGGAGATAAATTGATAGAGCAAGCTCTCCACGCTTCTTCCTGGCATCACCGCCGCGCCACGCAGCCCACCTTTCAGCATTCCCGCCTGCGAGCGCAAGTCCAGCCCCGAAGTCTTATCATCACCGTGACATTTTAAACATTCAGCTTGAATAATAGCCAGGGCTTGTTGCGCCAGCTTTTGCTGCTCATCCTGCGCCGCAAACATGACGCGATTGCTAGAAAGAGAGACGAGCGCGAAGAGAAAGAGAAGGATGCTCATGAGTTTGATGAAATGTTTTGTGTTCATCGCTGTGCCTTTATTTCCTACACTATAAAGTAAGTTTTCCAATGTCCAATAAACTTCCGTTTGTTGTGCCTTTCGATCACTATACCTCTGTTGCGAAGCCGCAACAAACGGAAGTTTGTTGGACATTTTATTCGTCCTCGAAAATTTAATTTACAGACTACTAATGAACGCAATTAGGTTTTTATACCGAGTGATTTGACGGTAGATGACAGGCTGGGAGAAGTCAATGAGGTGGGCAACAGTTCGCAGTGGTTAGTTCGCAGTTCGCAGCAAAGACAGGTACAGTATCTTGCGCAGTCGCGCCCCAGTTGCCGGCTTCTGCGATTTGCCCAACCTGCGCTGGCCTGGTATAATTCTCACTCATTTCAACCAGCTATTTTATGGTGCCGGAAAAAGAACTGAGATTGCGCAGGAATTACCTCAAATGAATAAATTTATCTATTTAATCGAAGGATTTTTACAACGCTCCACTATCGTGACGTTACTGGCACTGGCGTTAATTGCCGGAACCCTGACTGGCTTGCTTCTGACTTATCAAATCGGGTTCACGACTTATGCGGCGGAAGTGGAAAGCTTATCTGAATATCAGCCCGGTGAAATCACGAAAGTTTATGCTGATGACGGCAAAACGATTATTGGGGAAATGGCGCTCGAACGGCGCGTCCCATTGGTGTATGAACAAATTCCCGAAAAGATGAAGCAAGCTGTTTTAGCGATTGAAGATACCCGCTTTGAAGACCACATGGGAATTGACATCATTCGGATTGGTGGTTCGGCACTCAAAAATATTTTGACTTTCAGTAAGAAAGAGGGAGCCTCAACCCTGACACAACAGGTAGCGCGAACGCTCTTTTTGAAGTCGGAAAAAACCTGGCTGCGAAAAGTGCGCGAGATGATTTATGCCCTGCAAATTGAGCGTTATTACACCAAGCCGCAAATTATGACGCTTTATTGCAACCTGATTAATCTGGGTGGTGGCGCTTATGGCGTGGAGGCCGCGTCAAATTATTATTTCAGTAAAACGCTGAAAGATTTGAGCCTCGAAGAATATGCGATGCTCGCTGCGATTCCGAAAAGTCCGACGAAATACAATCCTTCCCGCAATCCCAAAGACGCGATTGTGCGCCGTAATCTGGTGCTTGATTCGATGCTGAAAGCAGGCTTCATCTCTACCACCGAATGCGAAATCGCCAAAGCCAAACCAATCACAGTCAGGCTGACGGAGGCCAAGAAAAGTGATCGCGGGCCGTTCGGTTACATCATCGAAGACATTAGGCAGGAAATGGGCAGGCTGGCAGAAGAGCGCGGGGCGCAGGAGGCGATGAATATTTACCGCGCCGGGTTGAGCATCTACACCACGATTGATGCCAAAGCGCAGAAAGAGGCGACGGAGGCTGTGCGCCGCCACTTGAAAAAATATTTGAAGCGCGGTGGCTGGCACGGTGGTCTTGAGAATATTCTGGAAAAAGAAAATGCTAATCTGGAAACCTATTCACATGAAACCTGGTCATCAACGCCGCCGGAAAAAGGCGAGGTGATTGCGGGTCTGATCAAAGAAATTGCTAACAACGTAGCGCAGGTTTCCTTTGGAAATTTTTCCGGGGTGGTGACCAGCAAAGAAACGCTCTGGACTAAAAAGACTCCTGCCGCGATCTTCAAGCGCGGTGATGTCGCCTATTTTGCCGTCAACGAAGTTGACTTAACCAAAAAAACAGTCAGCGTTGAGTTGGAACAATTACCTGAAATTCAGGCTGCGATGGTGTTGATTGATAGTAAAAATGGCGAGATCAAGGCTGAAGTTGGCGGCTATGATTTTTCCCTCGGAAAATTCAATCACGCAACCCAGGCAATGCGGCAAACGGGATCAGTTTTTAAGCCCTTCATTTATTCGGCAGCGATTGAAGACGGGATGAAGCCGGATGATCAGGTCAGCGATACGCCATTTTCGCGTGGTGGCTGGGCACCGCATAATTACGATAATACTTACAAAGGAACTGTCCCGATCAAAACGGCGCTGGCGCTTTCCCGCAATATTCCGGCGGTGCGAATTCTGGATGATGTCGGCATCAACAAAGCAATAGATATGGTCAAACGATTTGGCTTGCCGAATTCGATGGCCCCGTATTTGCCCTCTGCGCTGGGCGCGACCGAAGAACCGCTGCTGGCGATGGTTTCGGCCTATTCAGCTTTCCCCAACAAGGGCGTGCGGATTGAGCCGTTCCGCATCCGCAAAGTGGTAGATCGTGAAGGGCGTGTGATTGAAGAAGTGAAGCCGAAGGAATTTCGCGTGATGCATGAATACGTGGCCGGAACGATGGTGCAATTGATGCGCGGAGTCGTGCAATCCGGCACGGCGAAAGCGGCTAATGGTTTACAGGGACATGAAATCGCTGGAAAAACCGGCACTGTCAATGATTATACGGACGCCTGGTTTATCGGCTATACCGCGCGTTATGCCTGTGGCAATTGGATTGGCTATTCCGGTTCCAAAACGACACTGGGCAAGGGGGAATCTGGTGCTTCCGCTGCGCTGCCATTCTGGATAGATTTTATGCGGCAATATTTAGCGGATAAAAAGCAGGAGAGTTTTTACAAAGTTCCCGAAGCGCCGAAAGAAATCAAAGATGCGCAAAAAGCGCGTGATAAAGACCGGAATTCAGATCAACCCAAATTGGTAGCGCGGAAGGGCGACAGCCTGCCGATTCGACGTGGGACAGGCGATTCCCTGCCAAATATTGACCCGCTCGGAACCACTACCACACCGCCAGCGCCAGTTGTAGAGAAGCCGGCGCCGCCAGTGATGGTTCCGGCTGCTGCGCCAACTCCAAAACCGGAACCGCCGCGCCCTCGCATCGCTAACCCTGAATCGAAGACCGTCCCGGAAGGTGGCGGCAAAAAAGGGAAGAAAGGGAAGGCGGTTGACGATCCGCCAATTTAGCCAGCTTTAGTAAGTGCTTAGGTCTTTGGTTTTTGGCCTTTGGGCTTTGTTGAGGTCTTGAAAATATTCACCTTGATCAAAATGCTAACTCTTGTGTGACTGCTGCCGGAGGCTAATCATTCGGGCAGCAGTTCCAGGACCAAAAGCCAAAGACCTCATCAGCTACGAATAGTTATAAATTTTCATCATATGAAGACGATAAAAATTGCCAATGGTCAGGGTTTTTGGGGGGATTCGCTCGAAGCTCCCATTCAATTAGTCGAGCGCGGCCCGATTGATTATTTGACGCTTGATTACTTAGCCGAAATCACGATGTCCATTTTGCAAAAGCAAAAATCACGTGATCCGAACGCCGGCTATGCCCGCGATTTTTTGTATGTCGTCAGCCGCGTCCTCAACAAATGCCTTGAGCAAAATATCAAAATTATCGCCAATGCCGGCGGTGTGAACCCGAGCGCTTGTGTCGCAGGCTTAGCCGAGGTTGTTAATAAACTTGGGCTGGCAGGCAAAGTCAAAGTTGGCGTCGTGACGGGCGATGACATCATGGGCAATCTGGATGATTTACTGGCGCAGGGCATCGAATTGAAAAATATGGAGAGCGGGGAAGCACTGGCCTCCATTCGTGAGCGCGTGCAAAGCGCAAATGTTTATTTCGGCGCTGCACCAATGGCCGAAGCGTTAAATCAGGGAGCGAACATCGTCATCACGGGTCGTTGTACAGATACGGGCTTAGCGCTGGCTCCGATGATTTATGAATTCGGCTGGGCGCTGGATGATTTTAATAAAATTTCTGCCGGAACAATTGCCGGACATATCATCGAATGCGGAGCGCAAGCGACGGGCGGCAATTGTCAGGTAGACTGGCAATCCATTCCTGATTTGTGGGACATCGGCTACCCGATTGTCGAAGCCAGCGCAGACGGTACATTTGTGCTGACCAAGCACGCTGGTACTGGCGGACGGATTACTGTTGCCGGAGTCACGGAACAATTGATGTATGAAATGGGTGATCCGAAAAATTATATTACGCCCGATTGCGTCGCTGATTTCACCACAGTTCAGCTTGCCCAGGACGGAGAAAATCGGGTTCGCGTGTCAGGTATTTCAGGGCAGCCCGCGACAGAATTTTATAAGGTTTCGATCAGCTATTCGGCGGGCTTCAAAGCTGGTGGCGGACTAATTTATTCGTGGCCTGACGCGTATCAAAAGGCACAGGCCGCCGATGCAATGCTGCGCAAACGGCTGGATACCCTGGGCTTGAAATTTGATGAAGTACTGACCAGTTTTATTGGTGTGAATGGTACACACGAAGGATTGAGCGGAGCGCCTTCACCTGATCTGGCAGAAGTGATGATGCGCGTTGCAGTGCGCGGAAATAACAAAGCCGCCGTCGAAAGATTTGCCAAAGAAATCGCGCCTCTCGCGCTGAGCGGGCCACCGACTGTGACGTACTTTGCCAGCGGTCGTCCCAAAGCCGAAGAGATCATCGCGTACTGGCCAGCACTGATTCCAAAAACTGCGGTGCAACCCAAAGTCGAGGTCGTGACGATTTAGCCAAACATTTTTCAGCTATGCCCAATTACTCGCAAATTCTTTACGAAGTCAAAAATGCCGTCGCGCATATCACGCTCAATCGTCCGGAAAAGCGCAATGCGCTGAGCGATCAACTGGTCAAAGAATTACTGGATGGTTTCCAGGCAGCCGAAACAAATTCTGACGTAAAAGTTATTGTCCTGCGCGGCGCCGGAAAAGATTTTTGTGCCGGCGCGGATTTGTCACAGATTGAAAAAATTTCGCAGGCCTCAGTCCTCGAAAACCTCAATGACGCGGCGGCGGCTTCTGTTATGTTTGCTCGTCCGCGCAAAATGTCCAAACCTGTCATTGCCGCAGTTCATGGTCGGGCGTTTGCTGGTGGAGCGGGACTGGCTACGGCGTGTGATTTGATCATCGCTGCACAGTCGGCACAATTTGCTTACCCCGAAGTCAAAATCGGTTTTGTCGCCGCGATGGTGATGGCTTTTTTGCGGCGTAGTCTTGGCGAAAAACGTGCGCTTGAATTGCTCGTCACAGGCAAAGTGATTTCTGCTGAAGAAGGCGAACGCATCGGCTTTATCAATCGTGTTTGCAACGATGAAGACTTTGAAGTTGCTGTAGAAAAATTCGCCCAGGAAATCGCTGCGCTCAGCACCTCTGCCGTACTGTTAACAAAACGATTATTTTATCAAACGGATGCGATGAGCTTCGACCAGGCAATCCAGGCCGGCGTAGATATGAATGCCATCGCACGAATGACCGAAGATTGCCAAACCGGCGTCAGAAAATTTCTGAACAAAAATTAAGAAGCTGTTCACTTTTTCGAGCAGTTAGCGGATGCGGATCACGGCAGAGTTGGGATGGGCGGGATTGGGGATGACCTGTTGTCGGTTGCAATCCACCAGCAGGTCTGTGGCTTCCAGGGCGGTCTGGCCGATCAGCACTTCGCTGCCCAGCACCAGGAACGCCTCCGTGACCAGGCGGTCAAGAATTTCCATGTCTACGCCCTCAGTGACTGCAACACTCTGGGTCTGGTCATTCGCCATTTGGGCGTTGATATGACGGACGACTTGCAAGCCAAGTTTTTCCATCAGGTCTATCGGCAGGCACGAACGTACCGCGCCCGTGTCAACAACGGCTTCGACATTGACGGAGCGCACCTCTTCGCGGGAGATGAGACCCCGACGGAACATGCCCAGATCAATCCCATTACTCAATTTTACCTGTACTTTGACTTCACCCATAACCCAATCCTGGCACAAGGAGAGGAACCGACGCAAGCGTTCACCGTTCCTGTACGCCTCAATGTTACCGCCGCAGTTGGGTTGTTGATGACCTCGAACAGGAATACCTTCAACGGAATTCGGACCCTGCATAAAGTCCAGGTGGTCAAATCGTCCATCATTATTCCGCTGGTGATGCCGGATTGTCAGTATTGGGCCAATCAACAATAACCCGGCTCGCTGCGGCTCGCAGTACTGTACCCGGAGCCGTAGCGACGGGGTTAGTGCGATAGGACAAGCCGGGCTCGCCACGCGGCGCAAACTCGAAAGTTTATGCCACACCGGAGCACCCGGCTTGCTCCACATTTTCTGCGAACTGCGAACTCATAACAGCGAACTGTTCCTTCTACGCCCCGCGAATTGCTTCGACGGGATCAAGTCTTGCGGCGCGAATAGCGGGGTACATTCCGGCGCTCAAGCCGACGGACGACGAGGTGAGCAGCCCTGTAATTACTGCCCAAAGTGGCACAGTGAGCGCAAAGCCAAGCGCCAGGCTGGCGATGAAGGCGAACAAAAATCCAATCACAATTCCGATCAATCCGCCCAGCGTCGTTAGTAACATTGCTTCGAGCAGAAATTGCGTTAACACATCGCGGCGACGCGCTCCCATCGCTCGGCGCACGCCGATTTCCGAAGTGCGTTCCGTCACCGAAACAATCATGATGTTCATCACGCCGACGCCGCCGACCAGCAACCCGGCTAATGCAATCGGAATCACAATCGCCGCAATTCCCGCCAGCAATTTATTGACGATTTCAAAAATCGCTTCGGCTTTTGTCACACCAAAGTTGTTCGCCGCTTCGACCGGAACGTTGCGTTGCGTGCGCAGGGTGTAAGTCACATCGTTGATGACATCATCAACTTGATCTGGTGCAGCGCGAACTACGATAATTGTTTCTTTGATCTTCGGATATTCCTGCGTCAGCGTTTCGTAAGGCGTATAAACAGTGCGGTCGGCTGGCTCTGTGCCTTCATCTTTCAGCACGCCAACCACTCGATAATTGACGCCATCCAGTTTTAGTTCTTCATCAAGCGGACTCGTAGTTTGAAATAATTGTTTGGCGATACCCGCGCCAATAACCACCACATGCGCTTTTCCTTTGCGCTCCGGTTCGGTAAAAAAACGACCGGCATCAAGCGTGACAGCAACCACTTCAGGATAATTTTCCCAGACTCCGAACACTAATGGATTGATCGCTTCGCGGCCCCGCGCAGTCATTGTCGGCTGGTCGGCAATCGGTCCATAAAAGCCCCGCAATTTTTGCGGTGAAACGGCAAGTGGTGATGAAAGGGCAGCGACTGCCAAAACATTTTCGTAGGTGAAATCCTTGCGGGCGCGTTCCTCTGCGGTCGGTTCGCCGAATTGTGGCCCCCATTTATCCTGCTTCGTGAAATAGACGACGTTGGGCGAAAAATTCTCAATGCTGCGGGCGACGCTGGCATACAGGCTGGTGAGAATTGAACTGACTGTGACCACAACTGTGACGCCGATGATGACACCAAGCAGCGTCAGCGCCGAGCGCAATTTATAAGCCAGCAGAGAATCGCGCACCGTCAGAAAGATGTCTTTGAGAATTTGCAATTGCATCGTGTTATTCCGTTCTCAGCGCTTCAATTGGATCAAGTCGTGCCGCCTTACGCGCCGGAAACACGCCAAAAATAATTCCTACGGTACACGACACGCCGAGCGCCGCCACAATTGCCCACGTTGGCAGAACAATCGGAATATTGGCGGCTTTGCTGAACAGCCAGGCGATGCCGACCGCTAACAAAATTCCGATGCCGCCACCGATTAAGGTCAGCAGCGTGGACTCAAATAAAAATTGCGCGAGGATGTCGCTGCGCCGTGCGCCAATCGCCATGCGGATGCCAATTTCGCGCGTGCGTTCCGTCACCGAAGCCAGCATCATATTCATCACGACGATGCCGCCCACAATCAACGCAATGGCTGTCAGTGGAAATAAAACCGCTGCGACAATCGTGGTAATTTGTCCGGCGAACGCTGCCACTTTTTTGTCTGAAGTAACACTGAAATTTTCCGGCTCGCCAGGTTGCAGCCGGCGCACCTGGCGCATATTGAAGCGCACCACATCTTCCAGCGCTTCACTTTCAAGGGCAATGCCTTCACGGGCTTTCGCCAGCAACGCAATAGAACGCGAACGCGCACCAAATCCTTTTGCCCACGCGCTGAGCGGCACTTGTACGAAGGAATCCTGCGATGCGCCAAGCGCAGAACCTTTGGGTGCGTACACGCCGATTACTTCAAATTGAAAGGCTCCGAGGCGGATGGATTTTCCGAGCGGTAATTCGAGCGGGAAAAAATAATCTGCGGCGTCTGCACCCAGCACACAAACCTCGCGCCGATTCTCTTCGTCAAAATCAGTTAGTTCTCTGCCACGCTCAATTTTGTAGGTTGAAAGCGCACTAATATTCGTTGTCACGCCTTGCAGCGCCAGCGCACGCAAAGATTTATTGCCATAACGCGCCGTGACTGCGGCATCAACCTGAGCGCCAATGTCTAATTGCGGACTAACTCGCTCAGCTAAGGCTTTGAGGTTATCTATCGTAATGTCGGGCCGTTTCGCTTTGGCATCAGCAAACGCCTGACCATCGCCGACAAAATCCTGAAACGAAGCTTTTTCAATCCGCACGATGCCCGGGCCAAGACCAGCTGTTTGCGCCGTAATAAACGTTTGTGCGCCTTCCAGCAAAGCCGCGACCAGCGCCGCAACCGCAACGCCGATGACGATTCCGATGATGGTTAAGGACGACCGCAACCGATGCGAGAGAATAGCGCCAACGGCAACCTGGAAAGCCTCAATCCAGCGCAGTCCTATTTGGAAGGGGCTACAGATGCTTGGAACAGGAATGGTGGATGCGCGGATTGCCATTATTTTGGAGCGAATAAGAAAACAATCCGAACAATAGATTTTATGCTGGCAAGAGTCAAATGGAGAAACTATGGATTTGGTGTCACAGATTATTTTCGGGCGGCGACCACTAAAAAAATAATCATCTTGCTGTTAACAACGCCGCACCCCAGGTAAACCCAGCACCAAATGCCAGCAGTAAAATATGTGAGTTAGACTCAATCCTTTGCTGCCGCTGCGCTTCACATAAGGCAATAAACGCTGAAGCTCCGCTGGTGTTGCCATAATGCTCAAGGTTGGTGAAGATGCGGTTTTCATTAATTTTAAGTTTTGTTCCCAAAGCCTGAAGCAGGTTGCGGTTCGCCTGGTGCGGAACAACCAAATTAATTTGATCAAGTGTGAGGTGATTACGCGCCAGAATTTCCA
>JANMKB010000153.1:0-4712 GCA_031371805.1 Blastocatellia bacterium
GAATTTAATCCTGTCTTATTTTTTGAGAGCCGTTAATTTGGCGTTGTCCGCTTTGTCTGGAAACCAGTCGCCCGTAAATACTTCAATGACATTTTTGGCAATACCGACAATCGGTGTGGCGTCCATTGCGACGTTGGCAACCCCTTTGAAAAAGCCTTTCTTTTTGATTTCGTAGCCTGCCATGCCTACAACCAGCGCAGTTCCCAAAACAGGGACTTGCCGGATCGCTTTGGTGGCCAGTCTGGTTGCCCCGGCTTGAATCGCTTTGCTGAAAAGATTCCCCATTTTTGTAAATTCCTTTGGCGTCTGGTGCGCCCACGCCCCCGCGGGCAGAGTCGTAGGCACATTCGCTATGAACAACGGGTTAACTTATCAACCCTGCCCGCGAGGGCGCGGGCGCACCGCACCGTCACGTCGTGATCTTGTCGCCTTTGCCATCCATAAAATCTTTGTTTTTATCGCCGACCCAATAGCGTGCGCCAGCGATGCACCAGATGAATTCCAGCGGGCTACCTTGCGAAAAGACCGGATGATAATTCAGCATCGGAATCGTTACCATATCGCCTTCGTTGACGCTCGTGACGAAGCTCATTTTTTCGGGCGCTTCGTACACTTCCATCGCGCCATGGCCTTTGATGAAGATGTAGACTTCTTCCTGATCGGTGTGATTGTGCGGCGGCCACGAACGCTGATGCTCTTGAAAAAACGTGTAGCCTGCGATCAATTTGTCACCGGCTTCCGGCACATCGAACATCATGAAAACGTCTTTGCCGGCGAGATGACGGATACGGTCTTCGCGTTTTGAATACTCTGCAAATTTTGAATAATGCACCGGATGAACATTGTCAGCCGTCGCCGAACAACGAATCACTTTCGCGGTTTCATTGGAAGAATTTGAGATTTGATATTCGGCTCCGCACGGGATGTAAATTGTATCGTATGAATCCAGTTGATAATCAGTGCCGCCGACTTTGACTTGCGCATTGCCCTTCCACATAAACAACAAACTTTCGCCCGTCGCTTCGCACAACGTCGTCGTAGCTGAGCCAGCAGGTAATTCGTATTCGCCGCAACTAAGCCACTCCAAATTTGCTGTCGCGGGAGTGAAATGTTGACGATAAGAAACTTTTGGCGCGGCAGCACGAAACACTGTGCCGAGCTTAACAGTTTCACTTTGGTGAACGGGATCGGCAATCGTGGCCGGAGGAACTGCGAGTTGTACAGCTTGTGAGGCTGAGTCCATTTTTTTACTCCTATAAAAAAATGGTGGTCGGTGGTCAGTGAGCGGTGGTCGGTAAAGAATTTTCTTCCTACCGATCACCAGCCACTGCACACCGACCACCTGTTTTTATTAATATTCCAGTCGCAATCCAAACTGCCATTGACGTGGAGTTGACAAGCGGAACAGACCAGTAATTTTACCA
Organism: Blastocatellia bacterium; assembly: GCA_031371805.1. Classification (GTDB taxonomy): domain Bacteria; phylum Acidobacteriota; class Blastocatellia; order RBC074; family RBC074; genus JAFDVL01. Next base: position 1,425 of record JANMKB010000153.1, read on the forward strand.
GCCGAGCCGGGGCAATCCACACAAGTATTTGGATTCGCAAAGTTCATGTGATTTCCAAAATTATACGACTCCGCGCGGAATTGAGCTTTAAAGCGTTCCGTAATGGCGAAGTTTTTGAAGAAGGACATATCCACTTGCGATAAGCCGGGACCAAGTAAACGATTACGTCCGACGCTTCCGAAGACGCCTTTTTGGGGACGACGCCACGGGCCATCTGTTTTTCCATTTACGTCCAGGGCTGCCGAAGTCGTTGTAAACCATGCGTCACGGCTGGGATTCGATGAATGCCAATCGCCAACCAAATCAGGACGGCACCAACCTGTATCGCGGTCAGCATTGCAATCACGATAAGTCGGTGTGAAGGGCAATCCGCTTTGCAATTGCCAGACGGTATTCATCTGCCAACCACCAAGCACTGCGTCTACGGCTTTGTTCGAACTGTTCAGGAAAGCTCTGCCTTTACCAAAGGGTAGTTCAAAAACACCAGCTAACAAGAAAACATGACCACGCGTATTGTCGTTCGGACCATACGCTTGCTTCGCGTCAATGTTGTAGTACGTGTTGGTATAATTGAACGACCGCGACCAAGTGTAATGGCTCAAAATCGAGAAGCCTTTTGAGAAACGCTTATCGGCTTTGAGTTGTAACCCGTGATAATTGTTGCTCGCATCGCTGCCGTAGTAGCGGAAATTTTGCGACCATCCAAATTTATTGAAAAACGGTTTACGCTGATTTGTTGTCAGCGTACCGAAGCCCTGAATCGTGGCTTGGTTAAAGTCGTAATCTCCGCCGTTACCTGCGAAAACGTGTGTACCTTTGGTTCCAACATAAGCTGCTTCGACAGAAATATTGCCGGGCAATTGATGTTGAATCGAGAGGTTCCATTGATCGCTGGTTGGCAGGCGTAACTTTTGCGGCAAAATAAATGCCGTCACCCCATTTGGCAGAATCGGCTGACCGTTCGGCCCCTTTGGTTGATTGTTCAGAACCGTGCCGGGATCAAGAGCCGTAGGCCCTTGCGCCAGCGTGAAGACTGACAAATAGTTTGAGGCCGGAACGTTGGATTGAATGCCCAACACTGGCAGGTTTTGCGTGACATTGTGTCCGAAAACCGAACCAAAAACTCCGATGTCGAAACCACGACCATATCCCATACGAATCACTGTTTTATCGCTGACTCGATAAGCAATGCCAAGCCGTGGGGCAATATTTGTCAATGATCCTTTTTGTGTCAAATCAAGACCGACTCCCGTGCTTCCGGCAACTCTTACTTCGCCAGTGTTGACATCAATAAATCCGGCTTTACCAGCTCCGGTGACAGTTTGCGGACGATAAAGTTCCCATCGCAAACCATAATTTACTGTCAATTTGCTGGTCACTTTCCACGTGTCCTGTCCGTAGAAGAACCAGCGATTTTGACGCTCTTCCGCATCTGTGATAGTGCTGACATAACGTGCGAAGCTGCTGACATCGCCTAACAAGAAACTTGCTAAACCTGTGCCGCCGCCAATGATTGGCTTTGTCAAGTCATCAGTGCCATCAGGATTCTTTTGATAGCCCGTTACTCCTTGTGTACGCGCCACATCAAACGTTAATTCGCCCGCACGATGACGGTCACTTGGAATACGCAAATTCGCGGCGCGCCGGATGTCGGCACCAAACTTGATCGTGTGATTGCCACGCAAATTTGTCCAGTTATTGACGAACTGAACTTGCCGTTCGTTCTCACGCAGAGGACAGTTGCACGCATTGACGCCGAGCGCATAACCGAAAGCGAGTCCGCCTACACCATTGACCTGAAAGTATGGTAGACCACCTGTGAAGCTATCATTATTCAGACTTGGAAGACCTATGTCCTTGGCAGGAGTTGTTTGTGCCTGACCTGGATCAACGTTCACGTGATAGCGATAAAAGCCAAAGCGAAAGTCGGTCAGCAAATTCGCATTAACCGTGTAATCAAAGCCTGCGGCGATGCTCTGGTTACGCGTTTTAGACTCCCCAGCAAAGGTAGAATTTGGATCGAAACCGATGCCCCCACCCGCACTGCCAAAAACACCCGGCGAGATCAGGCGATAATCAGCAAAGCTGTAACGACCGAAGGCGTGCATCTTTTCGCTGACATAATAATCCCAACGCGTATTGGTCAAATCTTCGTCAAATTTCACTGCCCCTGCGCCGACATAGTTTGGAAGGTCAGAAGAGGTAGGCGTGAAATTCGGCAGCGGAATATATTTATTGAGTAAACTTACTGCAAGTGGTGAGAGTCGTGCTATCGGAATTTTATTACCTGTAAATCGTGTACGACCCGCCGGGGCAGTGGTGCCTTGGGGGTCAAAAATTGCCGGTAATCCTGTCGCTGAAAAATCTCCTAAGCGTTCTGCTGCCGTTGGCACACGGACAATTACCGAACCGCCGATATTGCGACGCGTACCTTGATAATCGCCAAACCAGAATAACTTGTTCGGGATCAGCTTGCCGCTCACTGCGCCGCCGTACTGATTAAGCTGCGTCACAGGAATGTAGCGCGTTGTGCCCTTGATCGGATTGAATTGTGTGAATGGATTACGCGCATTGAAATGATCGTTGCGCAAAAATTCAAAGGCAACCGCGTGAAAATCATTTGTCCCGGAACGTGTTTGAGAACTGATAACTCCGGCATTCGCGCCGAATTCAGCATCGTAATTTGCAGTCGTAACTTTCGCTTCGGTCACGGATTCAAGCGTCGGATTGATAACAATCAAACCGAGCATTGAATCGTGATTGTCGGTTCCATCCAGCAAATGCGATGAACCGGCGAAGCTTTGTCCGTTGACGACTTTGCGATAAGACCCCTGCGGGTCTTCGCTCGCGGCGGTTTGTCCGGGGAAAGCTGTGACGCCAGGCGAAAAGATTTCGATGGCAGTAAAGCGACGATTAATGATCGGCAGATTCGTCAGCGTTTTTTCGCTGAATGTCACCGCCACATCGCTGCGTTCAGTTTTGAGCAACGGCGCGTCAGAAGTAACTTCAACGACCTGACTGATTTCACCAACTTCAAGTTTGATGTCGGCCCGTGATTCCTGGTCGACGGAAACCTGCACCTTTTGCAGCGTGGCCTTGAAGCCGGGCGCTTCGACACGCACCTGATAAATTCCTGCAATGAGAAAACGCTGGGTGAAGTTTCCATCACTGTTGGTGGTCGCTGTATAACTGACTGCCCGTTGCGTATCGGTAATGACAATTTTGGCATTTGCTACGGCAGCGCCTTGCGGGTCAAGCACTGTGCCCACAATGTTACCGTAAACCGCT
>JANMKB010000158.1:0-5124 GCA_031371805.1 Blastocatellia bacterium
CGTCCAATCAATGTACGGGACGATTTCAGACAACGGGAAATTATCAAACGATTTCACGCCGATAAATTCCGGCTTCGCAATTTCACTGGTCGCCCAATCAATCGGAGGTTTATTCGCCCGCGCTGCTGCAATGGAAATTCCTTTTTTCTGTTCGCGGTTGTTCAGATAAATTTCACGGTCTTTGTTTTGCTGCGCCTGATTTTCAAGCGCAAATCCTGCGCGTAAATCCTGACTGATTAATTTGCTGGCGACACCAACAGCCCGCGAAGCATCCAATACGTGAATCACTGGTGGTTCGTAATGATGCGCAATTTTCACGGCAGTATGCACCCGCGAAGTCGTCGCTCCGCCGATCAATAATGGAATCGTAAATCCTTCGCGCTGCATCTCGCGTGCGACGTGCTGCATTTCATCTAGTGATGGCGTAATCAAGCCGGACAAGCCGATGATGTCTACTTTATGTTCCTTGGCGGCAGCGAGAATTTTGTCGCACGCAACCATCACGCCCATATCAATGACTTCGTAGTTATTGCAACCCAGCACGACGCCGACAATATTTTTCCCGATGTCATGCACATCGCCTTTCACAGTAGCCATCAGGATTTTCCCCTGCGCCTGATGATTGCCGGTCGCCAATTTTTCAGCCTCCATATACGGCATCAAATACGCCACAGCTTTTTTCATCACGCGGGCGGATTTGACCACTTGCGGCAGGAACATTTTTCCTGCGCCGAATAAATCTCCGACCACGTTCATGCCCGCCATTAACGGCCCTTCGATAACGCTTAAAGGGCGACCTAATTTCTGCCGCGCTTCCTCGGTATCCTCATCAATAAAATCTACGATGCCTTTGACCAGCGCGTGTGAAAGGCGTTCTTCGACTGTGCCATCGCGCCAGACATCGGCTACGATTTCGGCTTTGCCGGCCTGCTTGACGGTTTCGGCGAAGGTGACTAAACGCTCCGTCGAATCAGGGCGGCGATTGAGCAAAACGTCTTCGACGAGTTCGAGCAAATCTTTCGGAATGTCGTCATACACAGCAAGCTGTCCCGCGTTGACGATGCCCATATCCATTCCGGCTTTGATCGCGTGATACAGGAACGCGGAGTGCATCGCTTCGCGCACGGCATTGTTGCCGCGAAATGAAAATGAAATGTTACTGACGCCGCCGCTGACTTTTGCGCCAGGCAAATTTTCTTTGATCCAGCGCGTCGCCTTGATGAAATCTACGGCGTAGTTGTTGTGCTCTTCGATGCCTGTCGCAACGGTCAAAATATTTGGATCGAAGATAATATCCTGCGGCGGAAACCCGACTTCATTCACCAGTAAATTGTAAGCGCGTGAACAAATCTCGACGCGGCGTTCATAATTGTCCGCCTGCCCTTTTTCATCAAACGCCATCACGATGACGGCTGCGCCATAACGCCTGATGAGTTTGGCTTGTTCAATGAATTTTTCTTCGCCTTCCTTCATCGAAATGGAATTGACGACAGACTTGCCCTGAACGCATTTCAAGCCCGCTTCAATGACTGACCATTTGGAAGAATCAATCACAATCGGCACACGAGAAATGTCGGGTTCAGAAGCAATCAGATTCAAAAAATGCACCATCGCCTTTTCTGAATCCAGCATTCCTTCGTCCATGTTCACGTCAATCATTTGTGCGCCGTTTTCGACCTGTTGACGGGCTACGGCTAAGGCTTCTTCGTACTGACCATTCAAAATTAATTTGGAAAATCTCGGCGAACCCGTGACGTTGGTACGCTCGCCAATATTGACGAAATTCGTTTCAGGGCGAACCGTCAACGCTTCAAGACCGCTGAGCCGCAAGTAAGGTTCGGGCGTAGCGACCTGACGCGGCGGCAATCCCTTGACCGCTTTCGCAATCTCCCGAATATGATCCGGCGTAGTCCCGCAGCATCCGCCGACAAAATTCAAAAATCCACGTTCTGCCCATTCTCCAAGCTGCGGCGCTAATGATTCCGCCGTTTCAGGAAAGCCCGTCGGCAACAAAGGATTCGGCAGCCCCGCATTCGGATACGCACTGACATAAATCGGCGCAATGGTCGAAAGCTCTTCGATGTAGGGACGCATTTCTTTTGGCCCCAACGCACAGTTGATACCAATGCTGAGGATCGGCGCATTGATTGTGGCGTTGAGATACGCTTCAACAGTCTGCCCACTCATGGTGCGACCACTATTATCAACAATCGTGAACGAGAGCATCAGCGGCATCACATTGCCTGTCTCATCAAAATATTTCTGGACAGCAAACAACGCGGCGCGTGAATTCAACGAATCGAAAACAGTCTCAACAATCAACAAGTCTGAGCCACCATCTACCAAACCTTTTGCCTGTTCGTAATACGCATCAACCAGAGCAGCGTAAGTCACGTTTCGCGCCGCCGGATCATTAACGTCTGGGGAGAAAGATGCAGATTTCGTCGTTGGCCCCAGCGCACCCGCGACAAAAGCTACACGGTCAGGATTTTCGGCGAGGAATTTGTCTACCGCCGCACGCGCAACTTTGGCAGAAGCAAAATTGATGTCGTAAGCGAGGTGCTCCATCCCGAAATCATCCAGCGTGACGGATTGCGAATTGAACGTATTCGTTTCGATGATCTCCGCACCAGCTTCGAGATATTGGCGATGAATGCCTTCGATGATATGCGGCTGCGTAATCGAAAGCAGGTCATTATTATTTTTTAAGTCTTTATGCCAATCCTTAAATTGCTCGCCGCGATAATCGCTTTCTTCAAGCTTGTGCCGTTGAATCATCGTCCCCATCGCACCGTCAATGATGAGGATGCGTTCGGCGAGGAGTTTTTTGAGAATGGAGATGGTGTTTGAATTATTGCTCACTAGAAAATTTCCTAAATTATTCCCCGACAGCTTGCAGCACACGGTTGTATAAATCTGTTTTGATAAAGAAACCTGAATTTATTAAGCTATCAACTAACGGTTTGATGTTTGGGACTGCTGACAACAATCACAGCTTCCTCATTTCTGATAAGGTATGCAAATCTGCCTCAAAATCAGCTATGTCATAATGAATTGGAATTTGGCAACTCGCCAAAAGTTGTTGGAATTGCCATTGATTCATTGCTGCTAATTGGCTGGCTTGTCCGAGCGTGAGCTTCTCACGCTGGAAAAGGGCAATCGCTAATTCCTGCGTCAGCTCAACCGCTGTCAATCTGGTAGCAGAAAGTACTTCATCGGAAATAACTATACTCATAATTATGACTCCTTCGTTGATGCGTTGATTCCAGTACGCAAAATCATACTGCTTCCATCAATCCACGCGCCTCGGCAATCGCAGTCGCAATAATCTCTTCTGAGATGCCCTGCCGCCGCAGACTGGAAACTAAATTGACTATTTCGGGAGTGGCTTCAATTCGCGCCAAATCAGTTCGCAAGCCCTGTCCAATATAAGCGCGAACCAGAGTTGTATAATCACGGAAGCCCAGATGTAGTGCTACTTTTGTCAGATCGTCAACCACATCGTCGGGAACATTAATTGTCAACGATGAGGCTGGGCGATCCTTTTGTAATCGCTGTTTTAATTTATCTATTTTCATAAATGCTTCGCTCAGATTTTGTAGCCGACCTTGCTGAGATGATCCGAATTTCATCATCTCGCAAAATATAAACTACATACATTAATCGCCAATTTTCAGTCGTTCCGATAACTGCTTCACGACTCTCCCTTTCAACTACACCAGCATCAACAACTTGTAAAAACGGGTCAAAGAAAGTTTCGCAAGCTTGCTCAAAAGTAATGCCGCTGTGCTTTTTGACATTCACATCTGCCTTGCTCGCGTCCCAAATAAATTGTATTTCACCAAGCCTGTAACGTGTATCCATTTATCTTTATTTTCTAAAATCCAAAGCCTGACTTCTTGCTCTTTCGCTACAACGGTTAATACTCGTCTCAATTATTTTAATAATCTCATCTTTAAATGCTTGTGAATGGGCGATTGTAATCTCAGGCGCACAGTCACTCATAATCTCGTAAATGAGTCGTGCCCTCTCCCCCGTCGAACCGGTTCCATAAAGCTCAACCCCATGATCCCAATCATCTTTCTTATTCTCAATTAACGACTTTTGAATAAATACTAAAAGTTCTGTTGTAATCTCTTGTTTAAGCCTATCAAGGCAAACATTTTGTTTTTTCCTATTGATCTTTTCAGCGTCCCAACCAATTGGATTATTAAGAAACAATGCCAAGTTTTTCATGATAGAGGCGCGAAGTTGCGCAATAGGTTTCAAGTCTAAATACTCACCATGCTTCCATACCATCCTTCGATTAAAAGCCTTGATCGTCTGCCAGGGCTGCTTTAATTTGAAGTCAGGCTCTCCATGCAAGTAGCCTTTCCAACAATCTCTAAAATCATTTGTTGCATTCTTCAGAGAATCTTCAATCGCGGTGAAGTCATATTTTGGCGCATAAAATTCTGCGAAGGCAGTTTTATGGTTAAAATGATGGCGTCTAATAGCTTAACAATTTCATTTTGGCTCTCTATATCTATTTGATTGTGGAGGTCCCCTATATAGGTAATATTATTCAATTTTAGATCATCGTCCTGATATTCGCTTTGAAGTGCAGCTTCTGCATTCTTCACTCCAGCTTTTACCGTTTTTATTTGTTTAGTACGTGTACAATCCGATGATTCAACTTCATCAAGGCGTGTGAAACCAATAAATGTTTTTGGAAAATACCCGCTCTCAATTAAGTTTTTTAGAGCATTTAAGGCTCCCCCTGTAAAAGGAGTTGAAGCCTTATCTACTAGAATAATTCCATCAGCTTCGGCAAAATACTGATAGTGCCAGTGCGAAAGCGTTGCATTTGACTCCTTTAAATTATGTCCGATTCCCTCACTATCAATCAGAACCATTTTTGTGGTACTAACCATCCAATCTGCTAACAAATTGCCACAGATTCTGGCTCTATCAATAATCGGGGAAACTGTGTTTTCTTCTGATCCAAGAAATAGTTTTATATCTTTTATAAATTCGTCTAAGTGCTTCCCTCTACCGTCCAATTCAACTACTAATGGGATATCACTATTAGTAGCTATCCCACAAACCTCTCTCAACCGCGTCAGGATTGATGACCTGATCGCC
>JANMKB010000169.1:0-6640 GCA_031371805.1 Blastocatellia bacterium
AAGTTCAAAGCTGAATCGCTTCATCTGACACTTTATGGGCTATGAGCGCAGTGACGCTCAGCGCAGTGAACCCGGGCGGCTCACCAGCAAACGTGTTATTTAATTATACTAAATTCAAAAGAGGAGAAAATTATTATGTCCACAGGGATTGCCAAAGTCGGTCAACCAGCGCCAGATTTCGATTTACCATCAACGAAAAATATTGAGAAGCTTGACGCCAATACGAAGCTTTCTGATTACAAAGGCAAATGGGTCGTGTTGCTTTTTTACCCGCTTGATTTCACCTTTGTCTGCCCGACTGAATTAACAGCCTTCAGTGACCAGTACGAGCAATTTGAAGGCATCGGCGCCGAGGTCATCGGAATCTCGACTGATTCCGTTTATTCGCATCGTGCGTGGTTGCAAGCTCCGCGTGATAAAGGTGGCGTCGAGGGGTTGAAATATCCGCTCGCGTCTGACATCACCAAAACGATGGCGGAAAATTATGGCGTCCTGATTAACGGCGCAGGCATTGCCTTACGCGGATTGTTCGTCGTTGATCCTGATGGAATTTTGCGTTACTCCGTCGTTCACGATCTGAACATCGGCCGCTCAGTTGATGAGACATTGCGTGTTATCCAGGCGCTCCAGACAGGTGGATTGTGCCAGGCCGAATGGCGTCCGGGTCAGGAAACGCTCAAAGTTGGCGCGTAACAAAGCGGTAAATTTATCAATCATAAAGAACACGAAGGACAGGGAGAACGGCAAACGTCAGGCGGGTTAGAATTTTCTCTTTAGTTTTTCGTGTTCTTCTTTTTAGGAGCAATTGATTTATGCCAATGAGGATTGGGACAGAGATGCCAGGCTTTGATGGCGCAACGGAATGGTTAACGAGTAACCAGGCAGAGGCAAATGCCGCGATCAAAGGCCAGCCCACACTCATCCATTTCTGGGCGGTCAGTTGTGGCATTTGTAAAGAGAACCTGCCGAAAGTTCACGAGTGGCGTGATCAACTTAAAGCTTCCGGCTTACGGGTCGTTGCCATTCACATGCCACGCTATCCGGCAGATACAGATTTGACCGCCGTGCGTGAAGCAGTCGAAAAACACGACATTACCGAACCCTGTGCGATAGATAACGGTCACAAACTCCGCGATGCGTTTTTGAACGAGCAGGGATTTGTGCCCGCTTATTATTTGTTTGATGCGGGAGGTAAGTTAAAAAGCTTTGCCGCAGGCGAACGTGGAACAGCGATACTGGGCGCAGCCTTGAATCGCCTGATGGAAACGAAAGTTTAATTTTAGAGGAATTGAAAATGAAAAAAACTATTTTATCAATCGGAATAACCATACTTGCTCTCGGCTCATTGGTCTTCGCGCTGGCCTGCAATTCAGCAGCCAGCGCATCACAAGTCAAAGCTGAACAGAAAGGTAAACCAACGATGTCAGAAAAATCTGTCCTGGACTTCACCGTGAAAAATATTGACGGACAGGAAGTCAAACTTGATGCTTATCGGGGTAAAGCGATTTTGATCGTTAATGTCGCCAGCAAATGCGGCTACACGCCACAATATGATGGGTTACAGGCAACGTATGCCAAATATAAAGATCAGGGTTTAGTCGTGCTCGGTTTCCCCGCCAATAATTTCCTGGGACAGGAACCGGGAACCAACGAAGAAATCAAAACTTTTTGCCAGACGAAATTTAATGTCTCATTCCCGCTCTTTGCCAAAATCTCAGTCAAAGGCGATGACATTCATCCGCTCTATCAATTCCTGACGAGCAATGCTGGCGCAGTGACCTGGAACTTCAATAAATTTTTAATTGGTCGTGACGGCAAAATCATCAAGCATTTTGAAAGCAAAGATAAACCGGAAGGCGAAGCCGTCATCAGCGCGATTGAGCAGGCCTTAAAATAAAATTGAAAGGTAGTTTATGAAGAGAATGTCGCTGTTGATTTTTGCCCTTGTTTTAGCAGCTTGTAATACGAGTCAGCAGCCCCAAACTGCTGACTCATCACATCAGCACTCTGCCGCGCCAGCGCAAAGTGCAACGCAGGCAAAAGAGACTTTACCAGCCTTTTTCAAAGATACTGCCAGCCTTCCAAAACCGCTCCCGCCAACTTTGGCGCCCGAGAAATTCAGCGGCGCTGACGTCAAAAAAGCGTATCAGGTCGCCCAGGAAATTCCTGAAACGCTCGCGCAACTTCCCTGCTTTTGTTACTGCGACCGTGCGTTTGGGCACAAGAGTTTGCACAGTTGTTATGAAACCGATCATTCGGCTGGCTGCTCAACCTGTACCGACGAAGCCCTGCTCGCCTACCAATTGCAAAAGGAAGAAGGCCTGAATCCGGCCCAGGTACGAGAGAAAATTATCGCACGTTTTGGCAGGTGAGTTAACAATCAAAGCCATCAGTCTAAGCTGCTTGCAGCTTGCGCTTGTTCAGCCACGGCTTTTGTTTCAGTTGGATGGTCTCCTCTCCCTGCTGGTCTATCCCGCGCTGCGTCTCTAAACATCCTGCGCAGGCATTGACGCCGTTGTTCCTGCGCTTCCCGCTCAGTTGACACGGCATGAGCAAACCAGTACTGTTGCGCCTCACACCTCATCAAATTACGACAGGTCTTGACAGACTTGGTAAGAAACTTAGTTCGCAGTAACGTGATAACCAATTTTTTCTTCGAAGCCCCTCTCTTATGTGGCGGGTGTGATGTTGATAACAGGCAAGTCGGACAAACTTGTTGATAACCAACTCTATCACAAAGTAACGCTACCCAAAATTGTGGACTGGGGCAGAAGCTGGAGAGGGTTATGATTCATGGAATTCGTGCCGATATTTATCGGAGCCGGGACAGTGGGATGATGCTCATTGGTTCGCGTTCGACGCTGGAACAACTGATCGCGGAACTGACCGCCGCGCTCCAGGATGCGCCGGACAAGGAGGAAACGGAGTGGCCGCGCGAGTTGTGTGGTTTTTCCGTTCCCAATCCAGATGGGAGTACCTGGCCTTATGCGGTCTCCTTTCATCTGGAAACCGTCACCGGGGACAAACCCGCGCTGCCAGAGTATTCTCGCCTGCCCGGAAAGTTTCAGCTTTTGCTCTGGCTCCTGTCCATTGTGGGGGTCGTCTCAATCGTCCGCTGGTTGTTGCCGTTGTTTTAGCCTGAATTGCGAATTATTTGAATCAAGATGAATGAAGACACACTTGACAACCTACAAGCCAATTCATGTTATCAACATCCACAGGCCAATGGATACAAGCCTTGTCTGCGCTGCTCGCATCGTTTATGTACCGACTGCCTAGCCGCTTCGGATTTTTGTTCAGAACGCTGTCAGAATCATTACCTCCGCAAACGGTGACGCGGCTACATGGCGGAAGGCAAGCCTTGGAAAGAACAGGAGTGTTTGTGTCAGGGCTGGCAATGCGGAGAATACGGTGCGTTCAACGAGAGGCAATCAACCTGTTGCTAATGAAAAGCCGTGGCAGATGGATCTGAGGGAGCACGCATCTGTTGATGAGTGCCTGGGAGTGTTCGCCAGATATTTGTAGGTTTCTCTCTCGTCACCAAAAGGGCAAGTTATGAAAGTAATCATCAAGGTATTCTCGATTCTGTCAATTCTCTTAGGCAGTTACCTGGTTTTCATGTCGCTTTGGAGGTGGATCAAGTACTTTGAGGTTAGAGACAAATTTCCAGCGGATATGACCGAACGAATGCTCTGGCTGAATGCCTTTGTTGATCTACCTTTGCTCCAAGGCGCGGCGGGATTAATTGCAGTTACTGTCGGTCTTACCACCTTATACCTGCTCCGAAATAAATGATGTTACGTGACGAAGAAAGATAACTTGTATGAATACGACGCCAGCCGAGTTATGTTTTCACCATCCCGACAAAACCGGGCTGCGTTTGTGCGAGGTTGCGGGGAACACCGTCAACGCGCGCTGTGCGCCGACTGCATGGCCGCCTCAGATTTTTGTTCCGAACAATGTCAACAACAGTACCTCCGCAAACGCTGGCGATTCGGCTTTCCAATGCTCGCGACGGTGTTTTCGCTTTGGTTGTTGCTGAAGCTTTTTTTGGCTTGGGGGCGTCCGTGGGCAGGAGCGGGGGACTTGTTTTTTCTGCTGGCGCTTTGCTCTGGGTTGGCGTTTCCGAGTCTGGGCGAATGGCTCTATCTGAAACTGCGAAACAAGGTAACGCTGCCCGGGGGCGTAAGCTGGGGTAGTTATCTTTGCGTGGGGATGGCATTGTTTTATGGCGAATATTTACGGGCGGGTTGCTCGAAGAGATCAACTACCGTTGGATGCCTGCTGGGCGTGCTGGGCTTCGCACTGCTGGTCGGCATCGCAAGCTGGTTTGGCGCGCGCGCCTGGTATCACCGCCAGGCCTTTGGCAAAACCGAAGATCGGAAAGGGGCGAGTTGTGTACGCAGGGGCTGCGTCGCACGATCTGGCAAAAGGCCGTGACGGGGAGTTTCCGGGCATTTTTTCTCTGGTTACTGAAACGCACGGTACGCCAAGACATAAAAACAGGCGTACTGACGCTCCTCATGCAAGTCTTCGCTCTGGGCCTGGCTTTTGCGCTCCACGGCCTCGCAAAATGGTGAATCATGGAAGCCTATTCTCTCCGCTGGCGCACGATTGACGATTCGGCGCAATCTCAGAAGGGAGACTCCTAATCGGTGAAATCCGGTTTTTTAGCAGGAAAGATATGAACCAACTTACAATTTTCAAATCACTGGCATTCGTTGCTCTCCTTTTGCCCTTCGTGCCGCAGTCAAAGGCGCAGAACCAAGCTATAGCCCAAAAGCCATCTCTTGTACTGTCCGTGACGCAAGAGGCAGAGGGCGTTTACGTGATATCAGCCGGAACGGTCAGTGACTTTGTCCTCGAACTATTCCTCCTTTCCGGTCAGCGTGTGTTTGCAAGCAAGCCTGTCAGTAGTGAGCAAGCTACTACTCCGGAATGCGCAGGGCAACCCGCTTGCCGAGGGGCAATACCTGTACATCGGCACCAGCAAAATCCCCGATGGCACGATGGTGAAATATTTCGGCAGGCTGATCCTGCAATCCGGTCAGGCGGAAATGGAGGACTCCAGTGCCGTTCTCGGCAGTTATGAAAAACATTATTTCGCCCAGCGCATTTTAGCTCTTCAGGACGACGCAAAGCAGACAGACATTGATCAGGAGTTCAGCGCGTTTCAGCAAAACGTTAAGACGGCAGTAGAGTTTTTCGAGCTGGCGGGAAAGCTGATACCCAATAGTGCCGAGGCACTGCTTGGTCAGGGCTTTGCCACCGCTGCCGCTGCGGGACTGACCGTTTCGCAAATGACGGACCTGACTTACCCGCCCGCCCCTGCGCTGCCACCGCCCGGCAGAGCGGAGCCGTGGCGATTAACACAAGCGCGGCAACCGGAAATCCAGCGGGCGGGCTTGCTGCGCGCGATGGCAGCGTTCCAGCAAGCCGCGCAATTGAGCGATTGTCAGAGTCGCGCTGAAGCGTGGCTCTTTATGGCTGCGCTTTACATAACGCTCAATGAAGCTGACAACGCCCGTGCCTGGCGACTGAAAAGCGCTACCACGGATTGCGCCGCAGCCGCTCCCACACGTTCGCTGGCGTGGTATTCCCTAGCCGCAGAAAACTGGCAGTGCGCTAATGTCATCACTGAGCGTTATACGGATCAGAAACGTGCGATGTACAGCGATCCCTGGCACTATCGCCAAATATCTTCCGCCGCCGATCAGGCAAAGTTTGACACCTGTCTCGCGCACGGGCTGGACTACATCGCAAAAGCCTTAACCCTGGAGCCGGACAACAGCAAAGCCGTCTTTTACCAATCGCTGCTGTACCGCGAAAAACAAAAAACCGCAAAACTGAAAGCTGAGCGCTTGAAGTATAAGGCTCTCGCCGAAAAAGTCGGGCAACGAGCAATGGAACTCTTTAAGCGACAGTCCGAGAAACAACAGTAGTGCCCGGAGCGGCGGAGACGAGGTTAACAACCAGTGGCAGCCTTCCCCGACAGGAAATTACCCGCTTGTTTTTGTATCAAGGAGTTTGTCCTTTAAGAATCAAGATGATTGACGGAAGTTTTGCGTTTGCAGTAACAAAATATCGGACTGAAAAGGGCAGCACAAATTGGCTAAAATTGACGCACAAGAACTTGAATAAACATCACGAAAGCGAGTTATAAGGAGATTGTCGCTGTTCATTATTACTGAGCAACTTATGGTTTTAGTAAAATCTGAATTTTAGGACTCAGCGCACGCAACGTCGGGCACAGCCGGAGCGCGGCATTTTTGTTTTTGCTGAGCTTATTTTTGACTTCTTCGTTTGGCACATAAACAATCATCGTTCCGCTGAGCTTGTCTTTCTTTTTTTCCGGGTTCCACTCCCAACCAATTTTACCAAAACTACTGGTCACTAGGCCACTCATGGACATCGGCTTATCGGCCCAATCAGGTTGCATTCCAGCCCCCAGCACCAGCACCGGTTCGCGCCCGGATTCATCAACATAACCGAGCATATCCAATTGCAAAAGTACCATCTCAGCGGCTGTCCAATAATGCGGCGTGACGTGTGGCGGCTTGACCCAGCCACGAATTTTTTCCCACTCATTGAAAGTATTTTCTTCGCCCCGACCTTCCCACCAGGTGTAAAGACCGGGAAC
>JANMKB010000197.1:0-15432 GCA_031371805.1 Blastocatellia bacterium
GGTGCAAGCGGGTGTAATCACCTCGTGCCTGGCACAGGATTTCCAGCGCACGATTGGCGATGATCTTGTTAACATTCATATTGTACGAAGTTTCGGCTCCCGCTTGAAAAACATCCAGCGTAAACTCTCCCTGCCACTGTCCGGCAATCACTTCTTTCGCTGCCCTGGTAATCGCAGCTGCCAGTTAAGGCACAAGTGTCCCTATTTGCCGATTGGCTTGTGCTGCCGCCTGCTTAATTTCTGCCAAAGCTGTAATAAGTGCAGGCAGAATGAACGCGTAATGGACTGATTTGAAAATTGTCTAGTGCGCGTTTAGTCTGGATACCATACAGAGCAGCAACTAGTACGGAAACTTCACCCAGCGGGTCGCGTTCGACACGAGTTACAGTTTTGCGGACAGGCATAATTAATTGTCTGGCGGAATTTTAGCGTCAGTAAAATGCAGGTTTGTTTACAGATATTTTTTATCTGCCAACCATCTCATATATTTGTCTTCTGATCACTGGCGGCGCAGTTTCTTCCTCCTCTGCTAACGAAAGCCGAATTATCTCTACCGGTTGGCCTGGTTTCAGTATTTGCAACGACAATGTCTGACCACTGCTGAATCGGATAGCGTCACGATGATACCCCTCATCAGCGTGCAATTGCGTAAAGGTAACCTCTTCTGTAGCGTTAACATTGAACTGTCGCTGGATCGCAGGGGAAAAACTATGGATAGTCAAACGAGCGCCGGGAGGCACACAAACAGCACAAGGCAATTGTTCCGATTCATTGACAAAAAATTCTTTGACCTGTTGCCAGAAACTGCGCTGTGGTGTGACAGCGGAGATCAGCCCTTTGGTTCCGGTTGGAAAATCAAAAACCTGTAAACTTTCGCCTTCAGCGGCAAGCCGATTGGGTACTTCCATTAATGAATAATCACACATAATTTTACCTCTCTTTCGGATCAGGTTTTGTCCCTGATCTGGTCTATGTTTTTATTACTCACCTGAGGCAGTAAGTGGTTGAGCATCTGAGTGACAATCAAACTACCTCTCAACTTCTGCTTACCTGCTTAACAGATAACTAATTTTAATAAGCAAATTACCTGGAGCAACTGGTATGCCGTCAAAATTTGTAAACGACCAGCACAGAACAAGTGAATTTTGATGCAGCCAGGCTGCCTATAATCGAAACAGTTGATCCGTTTCAATACATCCGTTACTGCCCTGTTTTTAATTAAGAATGGTTTTAATGCAGCATGCTGTGACGCTTCAATTCACAGGCAACTGGAATGTAACAAGGCAGATACTCAGCAGATATTTTTAATAAAGAAAAAAGCGACGATCAGACTTTTTTTCAGTGACTCCTGGCATCCCCCTTGCAGAAGCTAAGTTGTAGCACAAGAAACTTACCGCAAGAATTGATTAACCAGTAATGAAACCAGAGAAAAAACAGGACAAACAGAAAATTCGTAAGGGAGAAAAAATGGACTTTATCAGTAATATTTCAGAACTTCGGGCACGGGCACGTAAACAAATCGAAGAGGGCGCCGTAACCCAGGATTATCCGCTTGATCGTGAACAGGTAGTCGGCATTTTGAATGCAGCGCTGGCAACAGAAATCGTCTGCGTGCTGCGTTATCGTTATCATTACTTTGCCGCCCGTGGTATTCACTCAGCAGCAGTCGCCGAAGAATTTCTTCAGCATTCCAACGAAGAGCAACAACACGCCGATATGCTGGCGGCGCGCATTATGCAACTGGGTGGCAAGCCGGAAATGAACCCCGCCGGGCTGACAGGCCTGAGCCACAGCGAATATAAAGAAGGTTCTTCGCTGGACGAGATGATCCGTGAAGACCTCATTGCCGAACGCATTGCGATTGAAAGTTACCGGGAAATGATTCATTTCTTTGGCGACAAAGATACGACTTCGCGTCGCATGCTGGAGGAAATACTGGCGAAAGAGGAAGAACATGCAGATGAATTGTCTGATCTGCTGATAGAAGTTGATAAGCCTGTCTCGGCTAAAAAGCGAACAGCTTAATTCTTAAACAAAAAGTGGTTTTATCGGTCAGCTTCGTAACCGATAAAACCACTTTAGTAAAAAATCAGGCTGACATTAACCGGGTCGCAACTCGGCTCCTAATTCTTTCCACCGTGCGCCGATTTTTTCGGCATCGTCCATTGTCCGCGGTATTACACCGACCAGCACCTTTCCATCTTTGATGCCACTCTGGTAATACGGCAATTCTGTTTCCGGTATGCCGGAACCATACAAAAGCCCGGTCAAACCACCCACCGCCGCGCCACCACTCGCACCCACTATGCCAGCGGCAAACGTGCCTAAGAAAGCGAACCCAATACCGGGCAGAAGCACGGATGTTGCGATCAGCGCAATCGCTCCCGCCAGTGCGCCAATAGATGATCCCATGCCTAAGCCTTCAATGGCTTTGGTACTTTTTTCCACACCTGGAGCACTTGGCTCCGGCCCGTGCTGGGCATCTGTTCTGATGTGGCTTGCCGTTGCACCTGTCAAGGCTGCTTGCGGCGTGGTGTCGGACATAACTACAACTATATGATCATGGTCATAGCCCAGTTCCGTTAAGCACTTGAAGCCTTCATCCGCTTTCTCATAATTGGAAAATAATCCCATGATTGAAAGCAAATGGAGGGGTTCTGCTACTGCTTGTTCAGTCATAAATTCCTTTTGTATTAGCTTTGCACCAGTTGTGCAAACAGGGCAGAAAAAGCACTGCGAGGATCAGTGACAGATCTTGTCTGGCGTTCATCCACCCACTGTCGAACGACGTCGCGATTAAGCGAAGCCAGGATTGGTTTTGCCGTCTTTTCAACTTTGGTATTTTCCCGTGTTATCTGTTCATCCCGTTTAATTAATCTGGCTCGTTTCATAAATCCCTCCTAACCAATTTAATATTTTTTATTGCCTGGAATCTAATTGGCGTAAACCCGAAAGGGATAAGAGCAATTGGTGTGCCTGAAGTTTTTAGGGTATTTCCCGCACTTTGAAGTAGACAGATTGTTCGCTTTACAACGCATAGTGTTCTGCTTTTCGTACAAATCATCAGGAACAGATCATCAAAGTACAGAAAAGGCTTTTAAGCGCAGCAGCGTTAGTTCGGCACGCTGATTGCAGTTATAAATTCTGATTCGCAAACAGAATCACTCCGACAGTGATGGAGAATTTTACAAGGAGAAGAAAAAACAATATGTGGAATAAAGAAGAGGTTAAAGGTAAAGGTAAACAAATTAAGGGTGCAATCAAAGATAAGGTTGGCGAAGCCATCGGCAATCCAGACCTTGAACATGAGGGCGAAGCAGAACGCACCACTGGCAAAGTACAGGAACAGGTAGGGAAAGCACGCCGCAAAACAGGCGAAGCAATTGAAAAAATTGGCGAGAAGGTGACAGGTAAGCGCTAAACCAATAATGCGTTTATAGATTGAATCAGCACTGTGCCTGGCAAGAACACAAAACTCTCCGGCACTTGCCAGGTACGGGGCTGATAGTTACGACTATCGGTTCTAAAACTAAGAAAGTAAAATTTCGGAGGGAAATATAATGACTCATCATATAAAAAATTCGACCCTTACATTGCTGACCCTGGTGTGTTTGCTGACGGCGGCAATAGCACAACAGCGCCCCTATCGGCTCAGTGATCGCCTGACCGGAACCTGGCGTTTAAATTCATCCCGCAGTGATGATCCGCGAACTGTGGCGGAACGAGCTTTAGGCAGAGATCGCAATAACAATAATAACAACAATAATAATACCAATGCCCAGGACAACCTGATATTACGCCTGGAAGCACCGGACGCATTGGCGATTGAACGGCGTGGACGCACGGTGACGATGGCTTCCAGTCGCGCCCAACAGGTCACGTTTGATGCCGATGGTCGTGAAAATACGGAAACCTTACGTAATGGTCGTCAGCGGAGTACGCGTACAACCCTGAGCGGAGACCGCCTGATGGTACGCACAACGGGTGATCGAGGCAGCGATTTCGAAGTGATTTTTGAACCAGTTGATGGGGGACGCAGTTTGCGCGTGACACGCAGTCTGTATACAGAGCGGTTGAATCAAACAGTTGTAGCACGCAGCTTTTATGACCGTACCGCCGATACAGCACAATTCAATGTCTACAACGGAGCCGTGGATTATCCAGACTCGCGTAATAATAATAATAACAACAATAATAACAACAACAATTCGCAGCGCGGTAATTTTATGATCACCGATGGGACACAGGTAATTGCCACGCTGAACAACGATTTGAAAACCAAAGAAGCACAGGCAGGTGATACTTTTTCGATGACTGTGCGAGAGCCTAATCAATACGAAGGAGCAGTGATTGAAGGCCGTGTAGTAAGTGCGGAACGTTCCGGGCGCGTTTCCGGTCGGGCGGGATTTCAACTGCAATTTGATCGCATTCGGATGCGCAATGGTCGCAGCTCGGATTTTGCCGGCACGATAGATAGCGTCCGTTTACCGAATGGGCAAACCGTCCGCGTAGATCAGGAAGGCGGTGTCGCCGATGATAAAAGCCAAACCAATCGCACGGTGCAGCGTTCCGCCATTGGTGGTGCCATCGGAGCAGTTATCGGAGCCATTGCCGGGGGCGGAAAAGGCGCAGCAATCGGCGCGGTAGTTGGTGCGGGGACAGGGGCCGGATCAATTTATGTTCAGGGACGGGACGATTTGGAATTAACGCGTGGATCAGAACTTACTATCCGCGCCAGCGCCCCACGGTAAGACGGTTGTCCCAATAATGCCGAAGCCCGCACAAAGTAAGTGTGTAGAACGCCCTTACTTTGTGCGGGCTTCGGCATTATTTAAGTTCATAACTCAGCTTTGTTTCAGGCCAAAAGGACAGTTATATCTTGACCGCAGATTTAGTCTTGCGGTAGCTTGCTGCAATCATTTGAGCGACTGTGGCATCGGTCGAACTGAAAATAAGGTTGTGGTAAACAAAGGAACTAACCAATGGGACCATTACAGGGACTCCGTATTGTCGAAATCGCAGGGATTGGACCTGGACCATTTTGCGCAATGATGCTCGCTGATATGGGGGCCGAAATCATTCGCGTTGAGCGCAAAGGTGTACCAGACCCGCGTGGCAAATTCAACCTCCTGTTGCGTGGTCGTCCGTCCATCGGCATTGATCTCAAACAGCCCGCAGGCATTGAAGCTACTCTGCGTTTAATTGAGCAGGCGGACGCGCTGGTTGAAGGCTTTCGTCCTGGTGTAATGGAAAAGCTTGGGCTGGGACCGGAAATTTGCCTTGCCCGCAATCCACGCCTGGTCTACGGTCGCATGACAGGCTGGGGGCAAACCGGGCCGCTGGCACACGCCGCCGGACACGACATCAATTACATCAGTCTGAGTGGCGTGTTGCATGCAATTGGCGAGCGCGGCAGCAAGCCGGTACCACCGCTGAATCTGGTCGGGGATTTCGGCGGGGGCGGAATGATGCTGGCATTTGGCATCGTGTGCGCTTTGCTCGAAGCCAAAACTTCAGGCAAAGGTCAGATCATTGATGCGGCGATGACTGATGGTTCGGCAACATTGATGACGATTGTTTACGGGCTGAAAGCAATGGGTATGTGGACGAATGAACGCGGTACGAATATGCTCGACGGCGGCGCACATTTTTACGGCACATACGAATGCAGTGACGGCAAATATGTTTCCCTCGGTTCCATCGAACCGCAATTTTATGCGCTGCTGTTGGAAAAAATTGGTCTTAATAATTCAATCGTGCAGGAACAGATGAACCGAGCACGCTGGCCGGAACTAAAGGAGCAACTCGGGCAGGTTTTCAAAACCAAAACGCGTGACGAATGGTGTGACTTGATGGAAGGCACGGATATTTGCTTCGCACCCGTGCTTGATCTGGATGAAGCACCACGCCATCCACACAATGCCATGCGTGCTACCTTTGTGGAACTTGACGGCATCACGCAACCTGCCCCGGCGCCACGTTTTAGTCGTACCGCGCCGGAAATTCAACGCCAGTCCCAACACTCTGATGAAGTGCTGGCGGCCTGGGGTTTTAGCGCGGCAGAAATTGCTGCGTTGAAACAAGCTGATGCAATGCAGGGCTGAGCGGCAATTAAACCTGCTAAAAATCTCGCTGTCGTTTTGTCAGACTGTCAATTCGTTCTACTATCTCCCTGACAACTAAACTGAGTTGGTTTTATTTGTCCAAACCCGTCCGAAGTACTACACAGGAAATCAGGAGATAAGTATGAAATCGTCCGTTCTGACCATTGCCGCTGTTGTGTTTACCAGCACGCTTCTTTTCGCTCAGCCTGCACCGCTACAGCCAACGCCACAACAATTAGCGCAACAGGCAGCGACCAAAGCGGATCATCAGAAAATGCTGGATTTGTTGAAAATTACTGCGTTGCGACCTGGCGCGAACGGCAGCAATCCACAGGCTGCGAATTACGCGAACTACGATGAAGCAAAAGTGATGTCGTATCCGCCACTGCCTGATCCGCTGGTCTTAAAAAATGGCAGGAAAGTTTCGTCAGCAAAAATCTGGTGGAGTCAGCGTCGTGCTGAAATTGTCGAAGACTTCGACCGCGAAATGTATGGGCGTGCGCCGAAAGTTACGCCCAAAGTAAAATGGGAAGTGACCAGCATTACTAATGAAGAAAAATACGGCATAGCAGTTATTACGAAACAACTCGTCGGTCATGTAGACAATTCGTCTTATCCCGCCGTCACCGTAGACATTAAATTAACCTTGACGACTCCGGCGAATGCGAAAGCCGCAGTACCTGTGATGATGGAATTCGGTTTTGGACAATTGCCGCCGCGTCCGGCTGGCGCGACGCCGCCGCCGAACGCGCCGCCGCCTGGTACACCGTGGCAGCAACAAGTTTTGGAAAAAGGCTGGGGCTACGCGATTCTCGTGCCGAATAGCATTCAAGCCGACAACGGCGCAGGTCTGACGCAAGGCATCATCGGCTTGGTCAACAAAGGGCAACCGCGCAAAGCTGATGATTGGGGATCGCTCCGTGCGTGGGCTTGGGGCGCAAGCCGTGTGTTGGATTATTTCGAGACCGACAAAGCTGTCAACGCGAAGATGGTCGCTATCGAAGGTCATTCGCGCTACGGCAAAGCGGCGTTAGTCACGATGGCATACGAGCCGCGCATTGCGATTGGTTTCATCAGTTCGTCCGGCGCAGGTGGTGCAAAAATTCATCGCAGAAATAATTACGGCGAAATGGTCGAAAACGTCGCCGCTCCCAGCGAATATCATTGGATGGCTGGAAATTATCTGAAATATGCAGGGCCACTGACCGCAAATGATTTGCCCATAGACGCGCACGAACTCGTCGCGCTGTGTGCGCCGCGTCCTGTGTTTATCAGCGCTGGCGCAGTGAAAGGCGATGGCTGGGTAGATGCGAAAGGAATGTTTTTAGCGGGTGCGCATGCCGGGCCTGTTTACAAATTGCTTGGCAAAAAAGATATGGGGACGATGGAATTTCCCGCGATAGAAACGGGGTTGATGAACGGTGATGTCACTTTCCGCCAACACAGCGGCGGACATACGCCAGCCCCGAACTGGCCGACGTTTTTGACTTTCGCCAGTCGTTATTTTAAAAGCTCATCTCTCGCAAACGTCGTCGGATCAAAGTAGCCGTTCAGCCCTGAGTTTTCCAGGCCCAGGTAAAATTATCTGATCCAGAAAGCCCGATTATCGGTGGAACGAATCTCTTCACAAAAATTATTTCCACGGTTCGCAAAAATTATTCTCTGATTTGAATCCACTTATCTTATGCGCAGCGTATTTGTTGCGGAAGACATAAAGCAGTCTTGCCAGTTGCAAGCATAATAAGTAGTAATTTTAATTTGCCCCAGGAATCAAACAGCAGATCTTGCCGCAAAAAACAGGTGGCATGAGGCTGCGAAAATTGGCACTCATAGCAATAAGCTAAGGCCTGGTTTGGGATCGACTCCAAACTTCAGCTTTAATCCAGAACACAATTCAAAACTTACATTTACAGCCACTTATGGCTGCTCAGGGGAGGACTGTCTTTTATGAACCCAACATCGAAAAAAAATCCGGCTTCACGCCCGGCTTCACGCATAGCTAAGCTGGGCTTGCTGTTAGCTCTGGCTTTGCCCTTACTCTTTAATCTTTCATTGCTCGCACAATCACCCCAAGTCGAAGGACTTATTTGGGCAGTGACCGCGAGCAATAAACTGGTAAGTTTCAGCAGTCTTGCGCCTGGCACCATCACGCAAACAGTAACGATTACCGGACTGCAGGCAGGTGAAACTCTGCTGGGGATAGATTTTCGTCCCCGGACAGGACAGCTTTTTGCAGTCAGTTCGGCGAGTCGCGTTTATACCATTAATACTGCGACCGGAGCGGCCACACAGGTCGGCTCTACGCCGTTCACTCCGGCACTGAGTGGCGTCGCCTTTGGCGTAGATTTTAATCCGGTGCCTGACCGCATTCGAGTCGTCAGTGATACCGACCAGAATTTGCGTTTGAATCCAGATACCGGAGGCGTGGCGGGAACAGATACTGTCCTGGCCTTCGCGGCTGGTGATGCGAATGCCGCGGCGAATCCCAATATCGTGGGCGCAGCCTATACCAACAATGTTTCCGGTGCGATCACTACCACGCTATATGGAATTGATTCCAACCTGGACATTCTGGTTCGCCAGGGATCACCGGGCGGTGCACCGACTTCGCCCAACACCGGGCAGTTATCTACGATTGGCCCACTGGGCGTTAACACGACAGATCAGGTTGGCTTTGATATTGCCGATTTCAATGATGCGGCTTTTGCCTCATTCACGACCACCGGCGCAACCCAGTCGCAGTTGTATTCCATCAATTTAATCACTGGCGCGGCAACGCTGATTGGCACCATTGGCGGCAACGAAATCATTCGTGATATTGCCATTTCGCCCACTTTTACTCCCCCACCACAACAATCGCCCATTACGGTTGTCAACGCTGCCAGTTATGCACCTGATGCCGTTGCGCCGGATTCGATTGCCTCTGTTTTTGGCGCATTCCAAACATTGGATGGACAACCCGCAGTGGTGACAACTTTGCCCTTGCCGACCACGTTGAATGGCATTAAGGTTAGTATTAATGGCGTGGATGCGCAGTTGTTTTATGTCAGCAGCAGCCAGATTAATTTTTTAATTCCGGGCGGAACCGCAGTGGGAACGGCTGCCGTCATCGTTACCAACTCGAATGCAACGACCAGAGTTGGCAGTGTAAATATTCTTCCTTCGTCTCCAGGTTTATTTGCGACGAACGCCACAGATCGCGGCACCGCCGTGGCCTTAACAACTTTTGATGGTCTGACGTATCAAAGTGTCTCCAATCCAAATGGCAGCGAACGTCTGGTTGATCCGGGAACAACTGCCCGTCCGAACTATCTGGTATTGTATGGAACGGGCATTCGTCGTGCTCTCGCGGCCAATCCGAATGATGCCAATGGTGTCGCCGAATCCGTCACCGCAACTATTCAGGGAATTCCGGCAACCGTGACCTATGCGGGAATTGCACCAGGCTGGGTCGGGCTGGATCAGGTCAATGTGATCATTCCACCGGAACTCGCCGGGTTGGGTAAAGTCAATGTGCGCCTGACCATCAATGGGCAAGCCTCGAACACTGTAACTTTTACAGTTGGCGGTACAGCTCCGCAGGTCAGATCGCAACCGATTGCGCCGGGACAATTAATCACCGGTCAGCTTACGACTGACGATCAAATTACTACTGGTGGCGATGGCAGCGGCAGAACCTATTTCTTCGATGCCTATAGCTTTACCGCCAATGCGACCACGGGAGTTGCGCTTGACCTTCGTTCACAGCTTTTTGACGCGTCAGTGCTGCTTTATAAAAAGGCCGCCGATGGCACGTTGACGCTGCTTGCCGCCGACGATAATTTGGGCGGATTGGGCAATGGCAATCTTGATAATACGAATTCGTTATTGCTGACAGTCGTGCCAGGCAGTGGCGATTACGTAATTTTTGTGACCAGCGCCGATGACAGCCCGAATGCGACAGGTGGCTACACCCTGCGCTTAACCGGCAGCGTGATTCAACCTATCAGCTATGGCGCAAACCTGACTGCGGCCAGTATCTCATCAACTGACTTACGCACCTCAGCCGGAGATTATCTGGATGCTTACTGGTTTTCCGGTGTGCAGGGCGATCGCGTCCAAATCAAAATGGCTTCGCCCAGCTTTGATTCGTTCTTACTGCTCAACAGCAATAACGGAGAAACGCTGTTCACCGATGATAACAGTGGTGGTGGCCTTGATTCATTAATCAGTCAGGCGTTACCGGCCACAGGTATTTACGTGATTATCGCCACGCCTTACGCGCCAAACCAGACGGGCAATTATTCCCTGACACTGAATCGTGGCGGTGCCGCCGCAGCATTTGCGGCTGAAGCAAGCAACACTGAATCAGTTGCACCGCGTCGTCGAACGGTCGGCAGTGTGGGAATTGAAAGTATGCGTGGTCAGAACGATTCTCAATTTGAGCGTTTTGCCGCACGCCGCGTCATCGAACGCCGCTAATTTTTAAAGGGCAGGTTAAGCGTCGAAATAACGCTTAACCTGTCTTAATTGGTTATCAACTAATTATTTTAGTAAGAGGATATAAAAATATGAATAAACTATCTCGCAGATTGCAACCCGGCCTGATGCTGGTCTTAATGGCGGCTCTGGCGTTTGCGCCACAGGTCAGTATGGCTTCAAGTCACATGGATGCGCCGTTAATTACGCGTGATCCATCCGCCAATACCACTGACGTTTATGCTTTTGTCAGCACCAAAGGCGGCATCAAATATTTATCTGTCGCCCTCGGTGTTTACCCGCACGAAGTTCCCGGCGTCGGCCCGAATAAATATAACTTCGACGACAGCGTGCGTTACGAAATTAACGTTGCGACGGGCGCCGATGTCGCGGCAGGACGACCAACTTTTACCTATCGTTATGAATTTAAGACAAGGTACAAAAGCGTAGACACGATTCTCCAATCCTACGTGGGAGTCGTTAACGCCAACGACGATGCCGGACAAAATTTGACGCAAACTTACAGCGTCACCAAAATTGACAATCGGACGGGCTTTCAAACTGTGCTGGGGACAGGCCTTGTGCCGCCTAACAATCAGGGCATCGCCACACCTTTTTACAATGAAGCCGACAACGGCGAGAACCTGGCACGTAAAGGTGTAGCTACCGAAACCGAACTGGATCGTTATACTAAAAATGCAGTTGCGTCACTGCGGAATGGTTATTTTTCCTTTGCCGGCCAGCGCGACGATGGTTTTTACGCCGATATCCAGTCAATTTTTGATTTACTCCAACTGCGCAATCCGGGCAAAGACTCTCAGGGTGGTTTCAATATTCATCTGATGGCGTTGCAAATTCCGGTCAGTGAATTAGGTGGCGACATGCAGGCAGTCGGCGTTTATGCGACCACCAACCGTGAAGTCGTTTCCGTCGCTACGCCCAGTGGACGCGGCATTCCCACCCGTCGCCCACAGTTCACACAAGTAGCGCGTCAGGGCAATCCGCTTTTCAACGAAGGCCTCGTGGCCATCGTGGACAAAGACCTTTACAGCCGCACCAGTCCGATTAATGACAGTCAGATTTTCCGCAAGTATGCCGAAAAACCTGAACTGGCAAAACTCATCAATGTGATTATTGGTAAAGGTGCAACGCTGGCAATTGAAACCAATCGGACAGACATCGCAGGAATTTTTATTCCTGATCTGATTAAGGTAGACCTTTCCACCGATGCGGTGCGCCTCGCTGGCAACAGCAAAACAGATGCAAAAAACCCGGACGATGCAGGCTTTTCGCGGCTGGGTATTTTTGGTGGCGATGTGGTGAAGAGTAAGATTCAGGACCCCTTCAAAAATGGCGGCTCAATTCCCGGCGGCTGGCCTAATGGACGACGCTTTGGCGACGACGTTGTGGACATTGCCATCATTGCGTTATTGTCTGATTTACGCGATCCCAATAACCTCAAAATCAGTGATCCATTTATGGGCAATTACGACGGCGTGACAAGTAATGATATGGGCTACAATAAGGTGTTCCCGTATGAATCAACGCCACAAAATGGTCGTAATAACAGTTTTCCTAAATAGATAGAATTGGTGAAGCTGGTTCCAGGGTTGTGAACGGTAGCGAATACGAAAGGTTTGTTAGCGGGGCTGCCAGGGGAGGCGTACTGATAACATCCTGAGTTGCTGAAGTAGCAATATTCGCTATCGCTTACAACCTTGGAACCAGCAAGAGAAGGCATGAAGCCTGCAAAGGATTGGAGTATTTCCTTTGCAGGCGATTTTTTATTAATTTCCGTTGAGCGCCACACGCGTTCTCCCATCTTTCCTGGGCGGCGCAGTCGGAATCAGCTTTGGGATTGTTGCCTGGCGATTTTTGCCTAATTCCACGTCTACCATTTTTATGACCTGACGAATGGCGAGCAAATGTTCTGAGGGAAGCGGCAGCCCTTCTTTGGCGGCGTTGTCCGCAACCATCATCGCCTCTGAATAGGAATCGCGCAGGCGAAGCGATTTTTCATTCAAGGCTGTCACCGAATCCTTAAATTGTTGTAAATCATCCAGCTCACGTTCACGTAAATTGGCGACATCCTGCGCACTTTCCGCCATCAGCAAGCGCAGCGAAGATTTGCGCCACATCTCCAGTGATTTTTTCGAGTGATCAATTCCATCAATCAAATCAGCCTCGGACAGCACAATAACACTGTCAATCGCCTGGACTGAAGCCCAGCGTGCATCGCTCAGGTGACCATCTTTTTTCAAGAGGCCAAAGCTTTCATAAATACGATTCCAACTGCTGTAAGCCAGTTCGTTAATGTTGACCGCCACGCGCAATTTACGTTCGGCATCGTTGTAATCAACTTTTTGCGAAGTTTTTTGCTGTGGGCAAGCCAGCAATAAAAGTGAGAAACCAAAAAAAGCAGTAGTGGTAAAAATCCTCTTCAACATAAATTTTATTAACTCGGGGGCGAGTGATAATGGTTGTAATAAAGGCAGACAAATTTTTGCCGGGCAATAGCAAAGTAAAGATGATCAGAGGGGCTAAATTTTTCGAGCAGGGTTTGAATCTTTTAGAACGACGCCAAATTCGCAGGGCTGGTAGTTGCCG
The DNA here is from genome assembly GCA_031371805.1 of Blastocatellia bacterium. Lineage (GTDB taxonomy): Bacteria > Acidobacteriota > Blastocatellia > RBC074 > RBC074 > JAFDVL01. The sequence goes on from JANMKB010000197.1 coordinate 13,170, forward strand.
TTGGTAAAACCGGGGGGATTATAAGGACAAAGTCACGCCGGGGCAAGAACTAAAATAAATGACCCGTAGCTGGTAATTCTGCTTTTTGAAAAGATAATCGAGGCAGTCTGCGATTAACAAACATAACTACAGACCGCTGACCAACCATCTCATGGATTGCCGGACAACGATTTTAGGTTAGTGGTCAGGAAGAATCTCTTATAAAGCTAAGGGAACTATGCAATTTCTTTAGAATGCCCTATCTTTACTCTTACTATGAAAATCTTACTCTCTCTCCTGCTTTTACTTGCAACAGCATTCGCCCAACAACCAACGATAAAACCAATTCCGCCAGCCGGAGTCGAAGTCTCCGCCCAGGATCGCGCCGAACTTGAAACAGGTTTGCAACGCCTCAAAGCCGCGATGGACAAGCTCGGTAATAATCCGTTGTTGCCTGATGTGATGATTTATTACGAAGCGGTGCGCTACGCGTTGCAGTACAACGAATTTTTTAAGGCGGACGAAATTGCGAAAGCCAAAGTGTTATTGCAACACGGCGCAGAGCGCACGCAACAATTAGCGGAAGGCAAAGCTCCGTGGACGAACGCGGCGGGTTTGGTGGTGCGCGGTTATGTTTCCAAAATTGACAAAAGTGTACAGCCGTATGGACTTGTATTGCCACCATCGTTCGGGCAGGAAAAGCCGCATCGCTGGCGGTTGGACACCTGGTTTCACGGACGCGACGAAACTTTGAGCGAAGTCAATTTCCTCGCTGACCGCGAAACTAAAATGGGCGAATTCACGCCTGTTGACACCATCGTAGTGCATTTGTACGGGCGCTTCTGCAACGCCAATAAATTCGCAGGCGAGGTAGATTTGTTCGAGACGCTCGACAAAGTGAAACAGCAATATCGCATTGACGAAAATCGCATCAGCATACGGGGCTTCAGCATGGGCGGCGCGTCTACGTGGCAGTTCGGCACGCATTACGCGGGACTGTGGGCAGCGATTGCGCCGGGCGCGGGGTTTAGCGAATCCGCCGATTTTTTGCATCTCAATCTCAAAGGCGAAAACGCGCCGCCGTGGTGGGAACAAAAATTATTCCATCTGTATGACGCGACCGATTACGCGATCAATCTTTTCAATACGCCTGTCGTTGCGTACAACGGCGAAATTGATGGACAGAAGCAGGCCGCCGATATGATGGAGAAGGCGATGGACGCCGAAGGGTTGCGGCTCACGCGTGTAGTCGGGCCAAAAACAGGGCATCAATATCATCCTGATTCCAAGCTCGAAATTAACAAAATTCTTGACGCGATTGCGGTGCGCGGGCGTGAAGCTTATCCGCGCAAAATCAAATTCACGACGTGGACACTTGCTTACAATCAGATGAAATGGATTGCGGTGGACGCGCTGAATCAGCATTGGGAACGCGCGCGCGTGAATGCCGAAATGGTTGGCAACAGCGGCGTGAACGTCGAGACTGCGAATGTCACTGCGTTCACGATTGACATGGGATCAGGCGGTTGCACGTTGGACGCGACGCGCAAACCTGTCGTCACGATTGACGGGCAAAAACTGACAGTCGCAGGGCCAATGTCAGATCGTTCGTGGAATATTCATTTCCGCAAAACTGGCAATCAATGGGCGGCGGTTGATTCAACTGTCGTTGCAGGCTTGCACAAACGCCACGGCTTGCAAGGGCCAATTGACGATGCGTTGATGGACAGTTTTATTTTCGTGACGCCGACCGGAACTCCGATTGCGCCCAATGTAGCGAAGTGGGTTACGAACGAGCAACAACACGCCATCAAAGAATGGCGTCGTCATTTTCGCGGTGATGTGCAAGTACGCAAAGACGCTGAGATCACGGATGCTGACATCGCCGCGAACAATTTAATTTTGTGGGGTGATCCCGGCAGCAATAAAATCCTTGCACGCATCGCCGATAAACTCCCGATTAAATGGACTGCCGATGCTGTCATTGTTGGCGACAAGCGTTTTGCTGCTGACACACACGCGCCGATTTTTATTTTTCCGAATCCGTTGAATCCGACCAAATATATCGTGCTGAAATCCAGCTTCACTTTCCGCGAATTTGATTACCTGAACAACGCGCGGCAAATTCCGAAATTGCCAGATTATGCCGTGGTGGATACGGCTACGCCGCCGGATGCACGCTATCCAGGCAAGATTGTGTTGGCAGGCTTTTTCAATGAGAACTGGGGGATATAAAAAGTCAGTACCACCTGCGGTAGCGGGTGGCAGTATTGCGACAGCTCAC
>JANMKB010000200.1:0-3972 GCA_031371805.1 Blastocatellia bacterium
CACGCACACCTACATCGGCCAAAGCCTGCCCGAACTGAGCTGGCGCAATCCCAAACTGAGCGGGCTGCCACCGTATTTGGTTTTGACCCATCGCTGGATCACACCTTTCCGTACGCGGGAATATGAGGATTTCGTCAAGAACGATTCCCTGCCCTTGCTCAAGAAGGCTGAAGCGAATGGACAGACTGTCAGCCGCATCAGATTTGGCGGCAGCCCGAGTGAATATTTTATTTTCACGCCGCTATACGATCTCGCTGAACTTGATCAACCGGGCAAGGTCGTGCAAATGGCAGGCGCCGACAATATGGCAAAGCTCTATCAGAAACTTGTTGGTGTTGTGCAGCGCACCGAGACGACAATCCTGCGCTTACGCCCTGAACTCAGCATCCTGCCGCAACCGACTACGGCGGCAAAGAAGTAAGCGAAACAAGCGTTGCGCAAACTTTCCAGTTTGCGTGGTGGTGAGGGACAGATGACGGAGAGCGCGAGTCCGTCCAGCTGCGGTTCGCGACAAGGCACGCAAACTGGAATGTTTGCGCTACTACTACCAGTTCGGCATCTGGCAGAGAGGGAGATCAGCCATGTTAATCAAGCAGCTTTTTCTATTGCTCCTGTTCGTGCTGTTGGTCGCCGACGCAGCCGCGCAGGAATCGCGGCGCACAACAGCCGAAAGCTATCTCGCACGCGGCAATAACTGGATGGCCAAAGGCGAATGGGAGCATGCTATCGCCGATTTCGAGCTTGCTATCGCCTCTGCGCCCAATTTCGGCGGGGCGTATTACAACCGCGGTGTCGCCCGCTTGCGGAAGGGTGATTTGGCCGGAGCGCATCACGATTTCGACCGTGCGCTGCAACTCAACCCGCGCTATGTTGAAGCTTTCGTTAATCGCGGCGAGGTCAGGTATCAGCAGGACGACCCGGCTGGCGCACTCAGCGACAACAGCCGTGCGCTTGAATTACAGCCGCGCCAGTTCGAGGCGTGGAACAATCGCGGCTTTGTGCGCGGCGAACTGGGCGATTTGGCTGGGGCGCTCGCCGATTTGAATCAGGCGCTCAAGCTCAAGCCCAAATTGCCCGGCGCGCTCTGCAATCGTGGCAAGGTCAAATTCAAACTGGGCGATTACGGCGGCGCACTCGCCGATTATAACCAGGCGCTCAAGCTGGCCCCTGACGATGTGCGAGCCTTGTCTGATCGGGGCGGCATCCACGCCCAGCAAGGCGATTGGGACGGTGCCTTGCGCGATTACGACCGGGCGCTGGCGCTTGACCCGCATTGCGCTACGGCCTGGTTCAATCGCGCGGAGGTGTGGAAAGAGCACGGTGATTGGGAACGCGCACTCAGCGATTACAACCGCTGCATCGAAAATGATCCCGGCTTCGCCGACGCCTACGGTCAACGCGGACTGTGCCGTTTGCGGCTGGGACAGGAGGCTGCGGCGCAAGAGGATTTCGCGGCTTGTCTGAAATTGAATCCGAAGTTGCAAGCCGACTTGGAAAAACAAATTCGGCAAGCACAGCAACTGCGGTAATCCTGACGAACGTCAGCAGTAGCGCAAACTTTCCAGTTTGCGTGGTGGCGAGGGACGGATGAGGGGAAGTGTGAGCCATTCCGCCAGCAGTTCTCGGCAAAAAACGCAAACTGGAAAGTTTGCGCAACAATAACCATCAGAGGAACAACTCATGAAACGCCTATTACTTATCGTCTGTACGATCATCATCAATGTTGCCGTTCTGGCGCAAAGTCAAACATCCGCTCCCGCGCCAACCCAGTACGCACTGTTCGAATATTTCAAGCTGGAGCCGGGCAAAGGAGCGGAATATCGCAAGCTGGAACAGGAAGTCTGGGTTCCTATTCATCGAGAGCGCGTCAAGATGGGAGTGATCAAATCGTGGTCAGCCTGGAGCGTCGCTTTACCCGGCGGTGTCAGCCGCGAATATGACCGAGTCATTATCACCACCTTCAACAAATTCGCCGATGTCCAAACACCTTATCCACCGGAGGTTTTCACCAAAGTCTTTCCGAACACAACCGCCGCCGAAATCGTGGCACGCACAAGGGCGCTAAGCAAGCTGGTGCGCTCGGAGTTGGTCGCGCTGATTGACAGCACGTCACTTAATCCCCAGCCGCTGCCGCCGTTTGCCGAGATCAATTTTCATAAGCTGGAACCAGGCAAAGGCCCTGAGTATACCGAACTGATCCGCAAATATTGGAAGCCGTTGCACGAGGAGCGCGTCAAACGAGGCACGCTCAAAGGCTGGCTGCGCTATGGCGTCCGTTACCCCCAGGGGACGGAGCGAGAGTACGGCCTGGTCTCGCTCAGCTTCTTCGAGAAATTTGAGCAACTCGAAACGCAATATCCGCCCGACCTGCTCGCCAAAGTTTTGCCGGGCGTGAATATCGCCGACGTGGTGGCGCAAACCAACGCCACGCGCAAAACGGTGCGCACCCAATTGCTAACACTGGTGGATCAGGTGCAATAACCAAAAACAATCAGGAGGAACAACCCCATGAAACGAACCATCTCAGTCCTTATCGCAACACTCGGTATTCTGTTTACCGCGCTCATCGCGTTCAGTCCGCTGTCGCCCAAAGCTACAGCGCAAAACGCCGCGAAGAAGCAGTTGTATGGCGTCAATATTCGGCACATCAAACCGGAACTGATGGAAGAATATTTGAACTTTACGAAGACCCGCATGAACCCCTTGCGCGTGAAAGGTGGCACCAAAACTGCGCTGGTCTGGATAGTCGGAAATGGGCCAGCGCATACCGTGATTACGGCATCACCGATGGATAATTTTGCCGCACAAGACAATCCCACTGGCATTCCGAAAGCGCTGGATGCGGATGCCGCAGCGGTTGTGTTCCAACAGCAGGGCAAATATTTAAGCCAGCAGGAAAACTATATTATCGAATTGCTCCCCGACATCAGTTGGACAAATCCGAAATTTAAGGAGTTGCCGAAATTTGCGATTTTGCGTTGGCAAAAAGTCGCGTATGGACGCACGCAGGAGTATGAGGATTACTTTAAAAATTACGAGACTCCGATGCGCAAGAAAATTGTCGAACAAACCAACCTGCTTGGGCAGTGGCGTTATCGTATTCGCTTTGGTGACGATTCCTCTACTTACCTGATGATGCGACCGTTCGAGAATTATGCCGAACTGGATAACACGAAAGGGATGGCAGAGATACTCGGCGCAGCAGAGGTCAAAAAGATTTATGACCAATTGCCAAAGGGCGTAATCGTAAGTGATGAAGTATGGATTCTGCGCTTCCGCCCTGACCTTAGCATCTTGCCAGGAACAAGCACCACCGAGAAGAAATAACGTTTCATTTCCAGAACGAATACCCAAACAGGAGATCACATTATGAAAAAGACTTTTGAAGTTGCTGCGCTGGCAGCCATCATTTGCGCATTTGCCATCTTTGCCTGGAACGCCACATACGCCGCGCCGAACCCAAAGGCCTTTGTCGGCACGTGGGAACGATTCTCAGGGAAAGACGAAGCAGGGAAAGCCGTGGAAGAGCGCCTGGTACGATCCTTTCTGATCTTCAGCGCCGATGGTCATTACTCTCAGACGACGCTTCCGGCGGGGCGCGAGAAGTTGGACAAGCCACTGCGAGAAATGACCAAAGAAGAGTTATTGAATAGATTTGGCGGTACTCGCGCGACGTATGGCGCTTACACGGTTGCCGGAAACAAGCTCAACAGAAAATACCTGTCCACCACGAATCCGAACGAAGAGGGAAGAGAGGTAGTACAAATATTCCGCTTCGAGGGCGACACGCTGATTCTGACCTCAGCGACTCCAGATAACAAATCAGAAGCCCATTTCCGGCGCGTCAAATAGTCCGGGCAGATGCTGTCATTCGAAATCGAAAGGCCGTGACGAGAGTAGCGCAATCTGCCGAGGTTGCGTGGCTTTCCCAAAGCGGACGTTTAGTCGGAACACGGAAAGCCAGCGTGCCCT
>JANMKB010000239.1:0-1982 GCA_031371805.1 Blastocatellia bacterium
ACCGCCCAAATTGCACACAATCCATTGCAGGACTTGCGCTTTTTCGGCGCGAGTCAATGACGAGATGTACTTTTCAGCTTCAAGGACTGTGTTCATATTTTCCCCTTAATTGCTCACGTATTTTAGCATACGCCACGAAGATGCCGGAACGTAAAACCCTGGGTACCCAAGCATCCTGCTTGCTGTGCTGGCGTCCTCGCCCAGTACATATTGGCGCTTCACAACCGCAATAAGAAAGCTCGCCGACTCACTTTCCTGGCAAGCAGGATGCTTGGGTACCCAGGGTTTACATCAAACTAACGGGATCAACTTCCACATTCAGCATGCGCAAATCCCAATCGCGTTCTTTTAATCCCTGCATTGCCGCGTCCAACGCTTCGCGGGCGACGCGGCGGTTTTTGGTTTTTATAAGCACTTGAAAGCGGTGTTCGTTTTTGATGCGAGCCAATGGCGCGGGGGCAGGGCCTAGAATTCGCAGGGCGTGTTCGGTGTCGGCGGCTTTTACCAGGCGTGCGAATTCGGCGGCTACGGTGGTGGCTTTGGCGTATTCGGGGTGATGGATCAGGACGTTGATGAGGGCGACAAATGGCGGGTAGCGCATTTGCTGGCGGAAGTGGATTTCGTGTTCGTAGAATTTTTCGTAGACCTGTGCTTTCGCAAATTCCAGCGCGTAATGCTCCGGGTGATAGCTTTGCAATAATACGCGCCCCTGATCTTCGCCGCGTCCGGCGCGTCCGGCGACTTGCGTTAATAATTGAAAAGTTCGCTCGGCAGAACGGAAATCGGGGATGGCCAAACCCGCGTCTACGGAAATCACACACACCAGCGTGACGTTATGAAAATCGTGGCCTTTGGCGATCATTTGCGTACCGACCATCAGGTCAATCGACCCCGTCGCAAATTCGCCCAGCAGCTTTTCAAAAGCGCCTTTGCGTCGCGTCGTATCGCGGTCAAGACGCGCAATATTAATTTCCGGGTATAGCTCTTTCAGGAGGGCTTCAATTTGTTCTGTGCCTTCGCCGACATAGAAAATAAAGGCTCCGTTGCAGGTCGGACAGGAGCGCGGCACACGTTCCTGATGGTTGCAGTAATGGCAAATTAATCGGGCTTCGGATTTGTGATAGGTCAGCGCGACATCGCAATTCGGGCAATGCGATTTGTGGCCGCAGCTACGACACAGCAGGAACGACGAAAAGCCGCGCCGATTCAGCAGCACCAGCGTTTGCTTACCGCGTTCGTGGTTTTCGGCAATCGCAGCTTTCATTTCGTCGGAGAAAATTTGTTGCTTGCCGTGCCGTGCAAAGACTTCGCGCATGTCTACGATTTCGACCGGAGCCAGCGGACGACTGTTGATGCGCTCGGTCATTTCCAGGTACGTGTATTTTCCGGTGTGCGCGTTGTGAAAGGATTCCATCGAAGGCGTGGCGCTGCCCAGAATGACTACGGCGTCGGCTTTCAACGCCCGGACGATGGCGGTGTCGCGCCCGTGATAACGCGGTTCAGAGTCCTGTTTATAGGCTGATTCGTGCTCTTCGTCCACGATAATAAGACCAATATTTTCGAGCGGAGAAAAAACCGCGGAACGTGCGCCAATACAAATTCTCGCTTCGCCGGAGCGCATCCGGTTCCATTCGTCGAGGCGTTCACCTTCTGATAAAGACGAGTGGAGAATCGCTACGGCATCGCCGAAATGCGCGGAGAGCCGTCGCGCAAACATTGGCGTCAGCGAAATTTCCGGCACGAGCATCAGCGCGGTTTTGCCTTTCGCCAGCGTGGCCCGCATCGCACGAATGTAGACTTCGGTTTTGCCGGAGCCAGTGACACCGTGCAGTAAAAATGCGGCGTATTTTTCTTCGTTAAGTTTCTCAGTGATGGCATCAAGTGCAACCTGTTGCGAAGGCATCAGCGCCAAATCATCAGCGGATAAATTTTTAAGATGCGCCAGCGGATCGCGGCGGACTTCGCGGACAAAGACTTCAACC
>JANMKB010000243.1:0-13577 GCA_031371805.1 Blastocatellia bacterium
CGGTACTGTTGTTGCCACGCGCAAAGATGAACGGTTAAGCGGAGCCAAGCTTTTGCTCGTTCGTCCTATCACTTTGCAGGGTGAAGACGAAAGCAGCTATTTAGTAGCTATTGACACGGTTGGCGCGGGTGTCCGCGAAAAAGTTTTAGTCGTGTCCGGCAGCAGTGCACGGCTCGCCGAAGGGATGAAAGACCGTCCGGTGGATGCTGCAATTGTCGGCATAATTGATACCGTCGAAGTGGCGGATTGAGAGCCAGTTTCTGTTATGAAAATTCAACTCAAAGACATCGCGCATGCCCGCTCAGGCGACAAAGGTGATACCGCCAACATTGGTTTGATCGCGCTCAAGCCAGAGCATTATCCAGTTTTAGTTAAAGAAGTCACCGCCGAACGTGTCAGGCAACATTTCACCGGAATTTGCAAAGGCGAGGTCGAACGATTTGAAGTGCCGAATTTGCATGCACTGAATTTTTTGTTGCATCAAAGTTTGGGCGGCGGCGGTACGCTTTCGCTTAAGACTGATCCACAAGGGAAAACTTTGAGTTCGGCTTTGTTACGGATGGAAATAGAAATTGGGTGAAGAAATAGTCAGGGGTTAGTGGATGAATTTTCATCCGCTAACCCCTGCTTTACCAGCCCCGATTAATTGTTTTACTGTTTCTTGTCGCGCGCTTTGGCTGGCGCAACCTGTGCTTCCGGCGCAACCGCTTCAGCATTCAGCGATTGATCCTCTTCGATGAGTTCGATGTCCAGAATATTTGCTCCTGAATCAGTCACCAAAGCGCCGTCAGCTTCCTTGGAAAAAGTCAGTTTGCCAATTTCCGGCGAATAATCCACGATCAATAAATCACCCAAACCAATTTGTCCTGTTGCCACCAGATTTGAAAGCGGGAACACCAAGAAGCGTTCGATAGCGCGTTTCAGATGTCGTGCGCCGTATTTAAAATCAATACCTTCGTCCAGCAAAAATTGTTTGGCGTCTTCCGTGCATTTGAAAATAAATTTCTCGCCCGAACCACGCATAACGCGATCCTGAACCGCGTTCAATTCAATTTCCAGAATTTGCCGCAAGTGCAAATCGCGCAAGCTGCGGAAAACGACCACCTTATCAATGCGGTTCATGAATTCAGGTGAGAATTTGCGTCGTGCCGATTCCAGCGCCGTGCGATAAATTTTTTGATCTATTTCGGAATCAACGACGCCGGCTTTCGGAGCAAAACCGATCCCGCCGGAAATCATTTCGCTCATTTCACGAGCGCCGAGATTCGAGGTCATAATCACGATGGAACGTGAAAAGTCTACGCGGCGATTATCCCCAAGTGTCAGCGTCGCTTTGTCCAGAATGCCGAGCAATAGTTGCCACAACGCATCACTGGCTTTTTCAATTTCGTCAAATAGCACGAGCGAAAATTTCAAGGTCTCGGTATGCGAGCGGTCAATGTTTTCCTGCGTCAACATCGGCGAAGTTTCGCGGTGTCCGAGGTAGCCTGGAGGCGAACCGATCAGTTTCGCAATTTCGTGCGAATGCTGGAATTCGGCGCAGTCAATTTTGGTAACCAAGTTGGCATCGCCAAACAAAACTTCGGAGGCAGCTTCAACGACGCGCGTTTTACCAGAACCTGTTGGTCCCAGAAAAAGCATCGTTCCAACCGGGCGTCCCGGATGTGCGAGGCCGGCCAGAAAAATTTGATACAGTTGCGTGATGCGACGTACAGCGCGTTCCTGACCAACAATGCGCGCAGTAAGTTTATCTTCAAATTCCTGAGCGCGAGGGCTTTTCAGGTCGGGGTTGAGATAATTTGACGTGATAGCTGATTTTTGACCGCTTTGATTCATATTATTTCTCCTTCACGGTAAGTCCCTCACCGCAACGCGCTTGTTTCGGGAGTCGTTTCCAAAATTGCGCCGATATATTACTCGTATCCGGCAATCACTTCCACTATTGTTTTCATGATTGCGAGGCTTTAGATGGTCACAGGTAAAATAACGTTGTGTGTGTGTTGGGGCTTCCTGTGACAGTTCGCATCATCGTTTTTTTCTGTAACCAATTGATGAATTACCAGTAACAAAACCGTTTCGGAAAATTTAGTAGCGCAGAAATTTTCTGGCAGCAAAAATCATTCCAAACGGCTGGACTGTATTTGCGGTGTCGCCGCTTTGAAATTTTGCGCTAGTTGCGTGATGCCGGTAATTGCCGTTCCCACCACCACTGCAAAAGCTCCACTATTAAAAGCTCGCTTTAAATCTTCCGGCGAACTGACTCCACCCTCACAAATAATTGGTACCTTCAGCTTTGTCGCAAGTTTTTCCAGCAAATCGAAGGCTGGTAGTTTCACTCCGGTTGATTCCTGGGTGTAACCGCATAGCGTCGTCGCCACAATATCTGCGCCGCAATCAGCCGCCTGCAAACCTTCAGCAACAGTTGCAACATCCGCCATTACAGTTTTTTTTAACTCTTCACGAATACGCTGGATTAGAACTTCAACTGTTTCTCCGTTCGGACGGACGCGGCGGCTAGCGTCAAGCGCAATAATATCAGCGCCGCTTTGGGCAATTCGCGCGGCTACCGCAAATGTTGGGGTAATGTACACTTCATAGCCGTCAGTCACAACTTTTTCAATGCCGATGATAGGAATACTAATACGAGCGTGCGAAGCGGTAATATTGGCAGCGCCGTTGAGCCTGACGCCGCTTGCGCCTTGTTGCTCGGCAGTCAGAGACATGGCGCTAATAATGTGGGGTTCGTTCAGCGGCGAGCCAGTTGGTGCCTGGCAGGAAACAATTAACCCGCCGCGAAGCTGTTCAATTTGCATTGCTTAGATTTTTTAATAGTTGCCGAATATTTTTTTTACCTGCGTTGCGAAAGGCAAGCAGCACCGTTCCAATCTCAGGGCCAAAATGTGGTGCAACAATTTTGGCTTTGGGCAGTAATTCTTTGACTGTCACTTTGAATTGTTTCAAAAGTAATTTGCTTTTGAAAACTCCACCGCCGTAAGAAATCTGGAATTGTTTACGCGTTGCACCGAGCTTGAGCGCTGTGGCTTCGGCTAACTCCGCCAAATCTACAGCCGCCTGATTAAGAAAGCCAAGGGCAATTTCATCGCCTTGCCTGGCGAGCCGATCAACCCGAATCGTGAAAGATGCCAATTGATCACGCGAAATAATTCCGGCGTAAAAATCTACGGCAATGGAATTCAGACTCTCGCGTTTGAAATGTGTCAGCAGCGCCAATTTGAAAGTTTCGTCATCTAATAATTCCCGCTCTGCCGCGTGAATAGCTAATTTTAAAGCTTCTTTGCCGATCCAGAATCCACTGCCTTCATCGCCGAACATATATCCGTTACCGCCGATTCTGGCCTGGCGCAAATTGCCATTCGGAGTTTGCATTTCACCATAAGCGACCGAACCCGTTCCCGCCAGCACAATGATTCCGTCCTGCCCGGCTAAGGCCCCTGCCAACGCGCCCGGTGCATCGTGGGCTACGACCAAATATTCTGCGCTTAAAAGTTGCTCGACAATTTCGATTTTATCTTCCGGCTCGCCTGTCATGGCCAGGTGTGCGCTCCGAAAATAAAAATCGCCAACTGCGCCGCGCTCCAGCAATCCGGCTTCGCGCAACGCATCGCCGACCGATTCGCTGATCGTACGTTCCAGTCGTTCGCGCCCGCCGGGTTCGTTCGTATGATTTGAAGGCCCCGAAAATCCGCGCCCCACCACACAGCCGTTCGTATCAGCAATTAATGCTGTCGTATGACTTTGTCCGCCATCAATCCCTAAATAATATTCGTCGTATTCCGGCATTCAAGTAGTGAGTTTCTTCAAAATAGTTTCATAAACCAGCGGCGAAAATGAGAGCCGGGTTAACTGCTGAGCAAAATCGTGTGCGGCGGCTTCGACCCCTTTACCCGAAGGCTGCTGCGTCAAAATATGATAAAGCTCGTGGGCGATTACTATATTGGTAATCGTTTCTTGTGTCAGCCATGTACGCTGTTCTTCGGGAACCTGTGAAACGCCTTCCGCCAGTTTTGCAACCGCCGTCAAATTAACCGTAATTTTCGGTGGCTGAAAAAAAACCTCAGCGAAATAGATCATCCTCCCAAAAGCAAGCGGCAGTTTTTCATAACTCAGCTTGATTCCGCAAGCCTCAGCGATTTCTGCGGACGTTTGGGTGGGATATTGCAGGCGAAGTTGGCTGACCAATGCGCCAGGATTAGTTAGGCTTTTTTTCTGCAAATTTTTTCGGATTGATCGGACGATTGATGGCAAATTCCGAGAACTGAATTTCTTCAACTACCTGACCATTGTGGTAAGTCGTGATGCGATGTGGCAGCAGCAAACTGTTGACTAAACGATGATCAGAAAACCGCATTTCGAGCGAAACTGGTTGCGGAGCTTTGGTGCGTGCCTGTCGCTCCTGCCTGGCTCTGATAAATGTTGCACGGGTATATCTGCGATCAAAACTGGCGACCGAAACCAGCACAATTTCGCGCTGGGGCATCACAAGAGTTTCCATTAAAGCCAACGGGCGATGTGTTTGCCGATCAAGTGTCAACAACGTCTTGAACCCTCCGGTATCGCGGACAGAAATTACATCGGGTGTTCCCGCCTCAGTGGAATCAATGCCGCCGTAGTTGAATTCAAAAGGCCAGTCCGGCAATGATTGCAATAACCAACCCAGCGTAAAACGCGAGAGCGAGATTCTGACGGCCTGTAATTGCCGATTCAGGTTTTGCTCGACTTCATCAGCATTGACAACACGGCGATTATCGCGGGTTGAGGGAGCGACAGGAATCGGGTACACCCAGGTTTCTTTGCCGTTGATGATTTGTAGAAAATCGAAGCTGGTGTCGTAAATCGTCGTGCCTTTTTCGCGGAGTCGAAATTTATCAGGAAACTCAAAATCAAACTCGACTTTGCTGTTCAGCGTCTTTTGCTTTTCCTGAATTTTGTCGGGGCCGGAAACGACCACATATTTGGTCGGGCGATGAACTTTGCCGACCGCCGAAAGAGTATGAATATTGGTATTGCCCAGCGCGGCCCGCGCCTCGGTAATTAATGTTTGTGCATACGACGTGGCATCGCGCTCCGCCATCCTGGGTTGGGCGATGGCTGTGACGATCAGTGCCAGCCAAATAATTAAAGCAGAAAAACGCATAAGGCAAAATTAGTGATGCTAATCCAGGTCGTAGTATTTGCTTGCTTCGCTGGTCTTACTATCAGCTAAATCACATAAGCGGCGAAACCCCGCCAGCATAATCAGCCATCCATCTTCGCCCACCGTCTTAATCACTTTTCGCTTGATGGTAGGACGGTCAACCAGATTTTCCTGTTGCAGTAAATACACAATATCGTCGAGGTCTTTTTGTCGTCCAGCATTGAATTTTAAAACGACTAACCACTCAGGCTTAACAATTCTCAATCCGTTGGGAAGCGCTATCGCCTCTTGCAAAGCTGCTCGGTAATATTTCTGATAACCATCGCTGCGGACCATCCAGTCTAACTGAACGGCATATTTACCGACTTGCAAAGTGTAACAACTGCCGCCAAAGGTCAGGGGATGTTCCGGCGTGAGAGAAAGATGCTGCGAAGCAATAATATCAACGTCTTTCGTCATGCGTGGGCTACCGTAAAGGTGCATTGCCAGGCCACCTGCAACCGCCCATTCAGTTTCTTCCTGCGCTGCAATTTGCCCCGCCTGCTGTGCGGCTTCGACGCCAACATCCGTTGAAATCATCAGTTGGGCAACATTCTGCAAAACCCTTTCGACGATTCGTTGATAATCATTCTCGCTCATAATTTTTTATTTCGGACACGCGATTACAATTAATTTAGTCAATGGATCAAGCGAGCGCAATTCAACTTCGGATAATGCCAGAACTTGATTCAGATCAGCCAGCCCTGAAAAGTTTGCGATACGCGATCCATACAAAACAAAAATGTCAGGGATGGTGCGACCTGCATCACCAAAGTCTGTCAATTGCTCAACCGCCTGCGTGAGCTTGTCTTTGAACTGCGACAAAGAACAAGTATGAATGTGGGCAGTGCTGCGTTGCAAACGAATCACGCCGGAAGCATCCAAAATGCGCAACATTTCCCGCCGCGATTTTATCAATCCAAAGAAAGAACTGGATTTTTGCGTTCCACTAAAAACCAGCCAATTGCCAGTTTCCGCCGCCAGCTTTATTTCACTCTCAGGCAGCCGCATCGAATTCGCGGCAATCATTCGACAATGCTCAAGCCCCTGATTTTGCTGGTTCTCGTCACGCTTGCGCAATTCCGTAGTTCCCATCGCCGTCGCGCGAACTAAATTTCTACGCTTATCAACTTCAACTTGAACTTCGATGCTGTCGGCAACTGCGCCAGCCTTCATCGCGGCATCGGTAGCTTCGCGCCTGACTTTCAAAATATCTTCAGGAGTTGGATCAACGATGTTGCGTTCAATCGTATCGCGCACCATCGCCATCGCTACACCAAGCGGTGAAATAACTTCGGCATTGCGTGCGATGCGATGATTGAGTTTCATCATTTGCGCAGTGAAAGGAACCAGCGAAGCTGCGCCACCACCGCCGCCAATTAAGATGACCTGTTCACGATCCAGTTGATATTCAGCAATTAATTCTTCGATTGTCTTGGCAACCTTGCGGCAACCAATTTCTAAAATCTGTTCAGCAAAATTCTTTTCTGTCTCTGCCTCTTGAGAGTGAAAAAATTCTGCCAATTTCTCGAAGGCAACTTTTACCGATTCGACATTGCCGAAGGCGAAATGTTCTTTCGTGACATGTCCCAACAAATTTGCCGCGCAGGTGGTCGTTAGTGCATAGCCTTTACCATTTTTGCAGCGCAAAATTACATGATCACCTGCATCACTTTCAGTCGGTTTGATAAGTTCGATTTCAGCATTTTGTAATTCGTTCACGTTCGCAAAGCACGTGTAGCCTAAGCCCGCGATGTGTGCGCTACGCGGGCCGACATCAATAATTTTTCTTTCAGGTTGTGACACACGAATCATCGAACCGCCGCCCACGCCCATTGTTCGTACATCCAGCGTGTTCAGGTACATTCGATGTCCGTTAAGTTTTGCCGGGCGAGTCATCGGAGCGCCATCACAAATGACGGAAATATCTGCCGAAGTCCCGCCGACTTCGATGAAAATTCCGTCGCTCACTCGTTCGTGCATGAGCGCTCCGGCAATTCCTGCGGCAGGGCCTGAAAGCATTGTTAAGATTGGTCGGCGATGCACTTCAGCGACACTCATCACGCCACCATCTGAACGCATAATCATGAGCGGTGCAGTGATGCCGGAAGACTTCACACAGGCGTCAGTCATCTCCGCCGTCGCAATCATTTTCGGCAAAATCGCAGCATTGATGACTGCGGTTCGCGTCCGTACACGCAAACCATAAAGACTGCTGACTTCGTGTCCGCTCGTCGCCTGCAAGCCTGCTTCTTTGGCGAGCGTGGTAATTTTTTCTTCGTGAATTGTGCGGTCTACGCTGAAGGCTTCGCTGGCAACGATGACTTCTGCGCCGCGTTGTTTGAGAGAATTGATCGCAGAATTTATGTCGCTATGTGAATTGATAAAAGCGTGATCAGCCGTAAGAAATTTATTCGGAGCCAGTTCAATCGGAGGAACTTTGCTGGCGCGTTTGGCGAGAAAAGCCTCAATTCCATTGCCGATGCCAAGCACTGCGACTTTGGCGACATCGCCTTCGAGCAAAGCATTTGTCGCCTGCGTCGTGCTGTGTGCAATGAACGCGACTTCGTCAGGCTGAAGATCAAATTGTTGCATCGCACGTTCCAGCGCAGTGATGATGCCGAGCGCTACGCCTTCGCGGGCGTCGTGCGAAGTCGGAAATTTTAACTGTCCGATTAACTTGTGCGATTCATTATCAATCACGACTACATCGGTGAAGGTTCCGCCCACGTCAATGCCAATTCGGACTTTCATCTGAGGTATAAAATACTTGCCGCAATCAATCCCGCAATGCAAATTGCAATTTTGAAAATGATGGTTTGTTTCGTCGTTTCTTCAACCGGCATGCCAACGTAATTTGCTACCCAGACGTTGTGCGTATTGGTTGGATCGCAGGCATTTTGCACTTGCACCAAACACATCACAGCAGCAACCAGGGCAGGCGCAGGCAATAATCCAAGCGAAAGAATCAACGAGAAAATTCCAATCCCAAGCCCGTAAATATTGAGCGGGCCGCGATACAACGCCAGCGGCGACAACAAGCCAAAAAATAAAACATACACAATTGGCGAGCTAAAATTGATATTTTGGATGAGCGGTTGCAATGCTTCTTTCACGGCAGGCAAACGCGTCGCCGTCAGCAGCATGCCAATTCCAATCATCAAAATTATCGCAGGCGCGACATCTTCTAATCCTTTGACGGCGGCGCTGGTGAGATGTTTGACGATTTCTTTGGGGCGCGTGATTAAGACGCCAAGCACGGCGCTGATCAGGAAAGAGGGCAGTACTTGCCAGCCAATTCCGATGTGCAAAATCAACGGCAAAATCGGCAGCAATAATGCAATCAGCATCACTTCACTTTTTTTATTGTCTTCGTCGAGAGCGACAGCCCAGGCTCCATATTTATTCATCCGGCGTGAAGCCATGAAGAGAAAACTTAAAACTGCGAGGGCATCAATGACAAATAAAATCGGCGCAAATTGTTTCAGCATTTGCGGATCAATTTTGAAAGTGTCCTGATAAAATTTCCACGCTGCAATGTTGAAAACATAGCCCAACCCATACGCCAGAATAAATAAAACTCCCGCTAATTTTCGCGGTACACCAATGCTCATCATGATTGGCAGGGCTAAGCCTCCCACCATAATTATTGCGCCAAGTCCGGTCAGTGTCGTGAACAGTAACGCGATGCCGATCATTAACGTAACAGCGACCGCGAGAGGTTTGTCGCCGCCGAATTCTGCGGCGCGTTTGATGATGCCTTCCGCCACGCCTGTTTGCATGACTACACGCCCCAGCATCGCTCCGGCAAGCACCGTCAGATATGACTCGACTAAAAGCTTTGCTCCACCTGCGAGCACATCATTGAGAATCGTCTTGAAAGGCGTTCGCGCTGCGAGGGCAATGCAGACAGCCATCGCGGGAATTGCCAGAATCGCAGGCATTTTCCGCGAGATCATGAGGGCTGCAAAAATGACAAAAATGAGAATGATGAATATTGAAGTCATTAGTTCAACGTATAATCAAATTTGTATTCGATAGTTGCTTCGAACGTGCGCGGCCAGGGTAGATAAATTTTAAGCCCTTTCAGGTTATTGATTTTGACCTCGTGTTTTGTGCCATTGAAAAGCCCAAGCGGATAGGTTCGCCCCCGGAAATTTTCAGCAAAAAACTTTTCAATTAATGGTTGCAATTTTTCCTGTGTTTGTTTGTTGATCTTTTCATACAGGCTGGGCGTAAATTCATCGGTTGGGACCGCCGGAGGTTTGCGCAATTGGTTGTTAATCTCCAGGCGGACAATGTCGTGATAAAGATAATCGCCAGCGAAACGATGTAATAAAAATTCCAGCCAGGCGGATGTGGCGCGTGCGGCCCGTTCAGAGCTGTCCGTAAATTGCCGGGAAAAAATGCGCAGGTTGGCAGCAGGAATTGCTGTGCCAAGCGTATTCCCTGCGGTGTTCCAGGCGGCATAGCCAGTGAGTTTATCAATGACATTAGCTGTTGTTAGCGCCCTGACCAAACGTTCATCGGCTCCACTAAAATGTGGCGCAGGAAACAGCAAATCGGCCAGGGCCGCAGGTTTTCCAGTTTGCAAATCTACAATTAATTTACTGGTAAATTGCTTGAATTCTTCTTCCATCGTTTGGGGGGCATTGATGTAAAGTGAGTAATCAGGTTTTTCCCCAGTCTGCACAATTTCTGCCCCTGCCGCTTTGATTTGATTTTCGACCGTGAATTCCAGCGGATGATCTTCATACGGAGCGATAATTCTGCGGCTTTTTTCGGAAGAATAAACGACGGCAATTTTTATTTTTTGTTTCGCTTTATCCAGGACAGCGCGACTGACTAAAGATAACGATCCCTCGTCTGCGCCGTTGTAAATTGGGACTTCATTTTCAAAGCCGAGGGACTTTAGTTTTTCGCGTAAAATTACCTGGTCGTGACGATGCAGGCCGAACTCACGGGCATCGTCCTGCAATAAAATTAACTTGTCAATAATGCTGTCTTCGTACAACTTGATCATCGCTAAATTAACTTGCAAATCGCGGCGGCGTGCTGCGAGGTAGCTGTCAATCAGATTACGCGGAAGCCTGGTTTTTAACTCCGCCAATTCAGCAATCAGTTTTGCGTCATTTGTTTTTGGGGCGCGATCCATTAACTCGGCCCAGCGCGACAAATCATCGCGCCAGTTACGAGTGTTCACGCTTGCCGTCGGCGCCACGCGCATCAAAACATTGAACGCATAAACCGGAACATTTGGATGTTTGCTTTTGAGCCAGCGAAAAAACTCCAGTCTCCCTAAAGCATCGCCCGGATTTGTCTCAGGTGCGCGCGAAGCAACAAGTCCTCCATAGGCCAGCATATCAACTGAAATAATCACGGCATCAACTTTGGCATAATCCACAATGCTGAGCCATTTACGAATTTTTTGCGTGTCGCCGGGGGTCGTGAATCGGCCAAGCATTTCTTTCGGCGGCATGATGACTTCGTGATCGGCAATCGCACCGATCATTTCTGCAAATTGAGCAACTGCCGGACGATCATCCAGCGGGACTAAAATTATGCGTCCCTGCGGCTCGTTCGAATATTTTACAGGCGGTGGCGGAGTCGTTGGCGGCGGCTCGGTTTCCGGTGTTGCCGGAGCAGTTTTCGGCGCGGGACGAGTTGGTTTGCGAGCGCGATTTTGCCGAGGCTGCGCATAAAGACAGCAAGCCAGCAAGGCTAAAATCAATGCGCCCGAAAAAAATTCTTTTTTCAGCATGATCTCAAAATGCAACGAGCAGTAAGCTGATGTCAAATGTCCTGATACGATCAAGCGAGGTTGTTACAACAGCCTTCTTGATCCGGTGCTGAGTTAGAGCATATAATCTGAGCGTGTTGAAAAGGAGTTATCACTGCTTGCCCCCTTGCTCCGTTATAAGTAGCATGAGTATCAAATGAAAAGAAAAGTAATGGCTGATTTGAATTCGCGCATGAAGCGTCGCGTTATTAGCCGCACCAATAATCAAACACTGCGTAATTTATCACCGCATCCTCCACCGTTTCAGCAACTGGGGCGCCGCAAACTAATTAATTTTTTACGAGCGGCATTAATCGAAACTACCCAGGTTCAGGTTACTAACCTTCCAATTAAAATCGCCAAACTTCCGGCTGAATTTCATAATTTTCGTATCATTCAACTTTCTGACATTCATCACGGATCGTTTGTCAGCGAAGCGGAAATTACTGCGACTGCACATCGGGTTAATGATTTGCAACCTGATTTAATTGTTCTGACCGGGGATTACATTTCGCATTCGGTTGATTACATTCAGGGCTGTGCCAGAGCGCTGGGAAATCTAAAAGCTCCGCATGGAGTTTTTGCCGTGCTCGGCAATCACGACCATTGGACGGATGGCGAGTTGATGAAATCTGAGCTTGAAGCCCAGGAAATTAATGTTTTGTGCAATAAAAATGTGCGGATCGAAAAAGATGGAGCGTTCATCAGGCTGGCCGGAGTGGATGACATGATGGTCAAGCTGGATGATATGAAGGCTGCGCTGGCTGAAACCTCACGCAGCGAAACACGGATTCTTTTGGCGCATAATCCTGCCCTGATTCGGGAAGCTGCACGTGCTGGCGTAGACCTGATGCTTTCTGGTCATACCCACGGCGGGCAAATTAATTGGAAACTGCTCGTGCCGGATAAAGACACCGCACTTTCGCGTTGGCTGCATCGTCCCAGCCGCAAACTGATGCGTGGACACGCGGTGCTTGGCAACACGCAGCTTTATGTCAATCGCGGCTTTGGCACTGTGGTTGTGCCGTTGCGTTATGGCTGCACACCGGAAGTTACTGTGATTGAATTACAGAGATAGTTGCGAGTTTCGCGTTTCAGGTTTCGAGTTTTAATGAAAACAAGTTTCTCCTCGAAATGCAAAACCCGAAACTGCTTAAGTTTCTTCCTGAAATTTTCTTTTCCGAAAAGCCTTCAATTCTCCCGCCGTCAACAAACATCGGGGGCCAATCATACGACTTGGCTTCAGTTCGCCATTCTGACAATAGCTTAAAATCGTTAACTGACTGACGCCGAGGAAGCGTGCAGCTTCAGGTTCGCTGAGTTCTGCTTCAGCACTCAAATCAGTAAAGCTCCCAGAGCATTCGTGAATGGCTGAGCCAAGTGGCGTAGTCCAAAAGACAGGCGGAATAATTTTTTCGTGACTAGGGGCTTTGCCGTATAACAAGCGCAGTAATTGCATACATTGCCCGTAAATGTTGGGGACTTCGCGTACTCCTGCCGCGTGTTCAATGACTTCCCGCATTTGCTCAGCCAGCGGAGAACTGGTGGCTTGTTCAATTGTCGGAGCCTTAATTTCTGTGCCGGGCAAAAACAAATTTGTGATGATCCATCGAGCATAGTGAAAGGCACGAGAAATCAGCGCACGAATGTCTTCATCGATATCGCGGGCCGTAAATTCAAACGATTTTTTTACTGATAAATTCTCGTTCATAAATTGCGCGCCACTCTAACGCAAAAGTGCAAATGAGTCAGCCTTCATCAGCACAAATTTTTTGGCCTGACCGCTTGCGCGAGAAAATAGCGTCCTGTAAACTATGCGTTGTTTGATAGTGTGAAAAATACACTAAGTATCTTAATGTTGTAACGAACAGTTCTGAGGAATTTAAGATGAGCAGTCCAAGCGCTACTACCGCCGTTCCACAAATTCAAAATTATGAACCGCAAAATGTGAAGCCGATGGATGATTACATTCATTTGAGCGAAGCCGAATTATTTACGCGGATTCAGTCCGCGCGGCAAAAGCTGGGTGAGCGTGTAGTCATTCTTGGTCATCATTACCAACGCGATGATGTCGTTTGCCACGCTGATTTTACAGGTGATTCTTTTAATCTTGCCCGGCAGGCGCAAACCCGCCCTAACGCGGATTACATTATTTTTGCCGGGGTGCATTTTATGGCTGAATCGGCGGATATTTTAAGTGCGCCACACCAGCAGGTAATTTTGCCTGATCTGGCGGCGGGCTGTTCAATGGCGGATATGGCGAGCATTGAACAGGTCGAAAGCGGCTGGGAGCAGTTGCAGGAACTGGGCATCGAAAATGTGATGCCGATTACTTATATGAATTCTGCGGCAAGCCTCAAAGCTTTTTGTGGACGCAACGGTGGCGCGGTTTGCACTTCATCGAATGCGGTGAAATTGTTTGAGTGGGCGCTGGGCGCGGCAGAGAAATTGTTTTTTTTCCCCGATGAACATCTGGGCCGTAATACCGGAGTGAAGCACGGAATCCCGCTTGATAAAATGGTGGTGTGGGATCCGCGCCTGGAATTGGGCGGCAACACGGAAGAGGCATTACGGGCGGCAAAAGTAATTTTGTGGAAAGGTTTC
>JANMKB010000461.1:0-11024 GCA_031371805.1 Blastocatellia bacterium
GCTGGGCTTTTCGCAGGCAGTCGGCGTGAATTTCCGTTTCGCTTTTACGCATGCAAATTTACTGCGTGGAGTGATTGCAATTTGCGGCGGCATCCCCGGCGACTGGCAAACCGAAGGCAAATATAGTGGTGATAATTTAGACGTACTTTATATCGGAACTGACCGCGATGAATTTTACACGCCGGAACGAATCAATAATTTTGCCCAGGCTTTAAAAACTCGCGCCCACGCAGTAAAACTACGCACCTTCGACGACGAACATAAAGTCCCGCAGGCTTCGTACCCATTGATTAACCAGTGGATCAAAGAAAAGATAGTAGTGGCTTAACTGTCGCACTATCGCCGTTTGCTAATAACTGAAGAGGTAATTCAGCAGCGCCAGGAGTTAAAGCTTGCTGGACATTTTCAACCCAGGACAATTGCCATGACTGAACCAAAATATAACCCGCTCCGCATCCCGACTCCGCCGCAATTTAGTTCGCCGGAAGATGAACGTCGCCACCGCAAAGAACGCCTCGCGGCTTCGTTTCGGCTCTTCGCCAAATTTGGTTTTGACGAAGGTGTAGCAGGCCACATCACCGCTCGTGATCCCGAACGTCTGGATCATTTCTGGGTCAATCCCTTCGCCATGCATTTTGCGTTGATCAAAGCTTCAGATTTGGTTTTGGTCAATGAACACGGTGATGTCGTCGAAGGTAACGCCGAAGTCAATCGCGCCGCGTTCGCCATCCATTCGCAAGTCCACGCGGCGCGCCCGGACGCCATTGCAGCAGCGCACGCCCATTCGATGTACGGCAAAACCTGGTCAACGCTCGGTCGTCTGCTTGATCCAATTTCGCAGGATGCCTGCGCGTTTTACGAAGATCATGGCTTGTTCGATGATTACACCGGCGTTGTTTTAGACCCGGAAGAAGGCGCACGTCTGGCAAAATCTTTAGGCGGAAATAAAGCTGCGATTTTGCGCAATCACGGCTTAATGACCGTCGGACAAAGTGTTGACGAAGCCGTCTGGTGGTTCATTGCGATGGAGCGTTGTTGTCAGTCGCAGTTGCTGGCAGAAGCCGCTGGAAGCCCCATCAGCGTTGACCCGGAACACGCACGATTGACACGTGGGCAAGTCGGTTCAACTACCGCAGGCTGGTTTCAATTTCAACCAATGTACGAAATGATAATCCGCGAACAGCCTGATTTATTGGACTGAAACCCGGCTCGTTACGGCTCGCGGTACTGTACCCGGAGCCGTCGCGACGGGGTGTTCACGGTTATATTATTTTCTTAAAGTTTTGATAATGCAGCGCTCGTTGCTTTGCGACTGAGTCATTTGCCGCTGAAAAAAGCTCTCGCACCTGATTAAATTCATGGATGTCGAGAGCTTCTTTTATTTGCTGTAACTCGGCAATTAAAGTATCAATGGACTGGCTGATGTTCGGTTGGTTCGTCATCACAATATCGCGCCAGACGCTCCACGAACTGCCCGCAAGCCGCGTCATATCACGCCAGCCGGTGGCAGCCAGTTGGTGCGCTAATTCTGCCCCTTCACCACTTAATAAATTCGCCAGTGAACTGGAAAGCAATTGCGGCAAATGGCTGATGAGCGCAACTGCCGCATCATGCGAAGCAGGGTTAGTAATCACAGTGCGAGCGCCAATTGCTTCAACCAATGAAGTCAAACTTACAATTGCTGATTGATCAATTCCCTCTTCATCCATCAACGCCCAGGTCGCGCCATCAAATAAATCTGCGCGCGCGTATTCGACTCCGGTTTGCTCGCTGCCAGCCATCGGATGTCCGCCGATAAAATTGATGTTGGGAGGTAAAATTTCTCTGGCAAGGCGACAGATTTCAACTTTTGTGCTGCCTGCATCGGTGACGATGGCGCCGGATTTTATTTGCGCAAATTGCGATTTGAGAAAGTCAATGATGCCGCCAATAGGAGCCGCGAGAAAAATTAAATCAGCCTGACATGGCAAAGACTGCGCGAAGCTTTCTTCCAGGGAATTTATCATTCCTCTTTCAAACGCGATTTTTGCACCACGCGTCCCACCACAGGCCGTAATTTTTCCGGTATACCCGGCACGACCGAGCGCCAGCGCGAATGATCCGCCGAGTAAGCCACAGCCAACGATGGTAATTTGCTGAAAACTATTCATCTAAATCGTGCGATCTACGGCTGGCGCAATCAAGCGTAATTGTTCCATCAGCTTTTCGAATTGTTCCGGCAACAATGATTGCGCCCCATCACAAAGCGCACGCTCCGGCTCGTTATGAACTTCAATCAATAAGCCATCGGCTCCGGCAGCAACGGCTGCGCGTGCCATCGGCGGTACTTTGTCGCGGCGTCCTGTCGCGTGGCTGGGATCAGCAATAATGGGCAGGTGCGAGAGTTTTTTGACGACCGGAATCGCGGCAATATCCATCGTATTGCGCGTGTAAGTCTCAAAGGTTTTGATGCCGCGTTCACACAGAATTACCTGATGATTTCCGCCGGACATAATATATTCGGCGGATAGCAGCGTTTCTTCAATGGTCGCCGCCGGGCCGCGTTTCAACAGGACAGGTTTGTCCAGCTTCGATAAATCTTTCAGCAAATTGTAATTTTGCATGTTCCGCGCCCCGACCTGCAAAATGTCTACATACCGCATAAACATTGGGATTTGGGTTGAATCCATAATTTCAGAAACGGTCAGCATCCCGTATCTGTCAGCGGTTTCGCGCATCATTTTCAAGCCCTGTTCGCCGAGTCCCTGGAAACTATACGGCGAAGTGCGCGGCTTGAAGGCTCCACCACGCATGATTTGTACGCCAAGTCTGGAAACAGCAGCAGCAACGGCTTCGATTTGCTCGCGGTTTTCCAGCGTGCATGGCCCCGCCATGACGACAACTTTCTCGCCGCCAATTTCGACATCTTTGATTTTGATTTTTGTGCCTTCTGGTTTGAAGGCACGCGCCGCCAGCTTGTAAGGCGAACTGACCCGCACGACTTCGTGGACGCCCTCCAGCAATTCATATTCGCGCGTATCAGTAATTTTTGCGCCGACCGCACCCAGCACCGTATGCTGTGCGCCCGTCGAACGATGGATGTCAAATCCTTCACTGACCAGTCTGTCGACAACCTTGATCACCTGAGCTTCGGTCGCAGTTACTTCCATGATTACGATCATAATTTTTCTTTAGCCTAAAAATGTGTTTTCAATCTCGGTCTGAGAATCAAGGCTATGCCTGGTTCCCTGCTCAGCATGAATTCTTTCAATTCTGCGCGCTTCATCAATCACGCGCTCGAACATTCGTTTGATGGCATCGTGATCAAGCGGGCCGCGACTGGCTCCGGTCACATTGGCGATGACCTGGGTTTCACGGGTCGGCGAATAGACATCCAGCCCAAGTCGTTTCTTGATATGCCCAATTTCAATCGCGCATTGTGTCCGTTCGTTGAAGAGCCGCACTAATTCCAAATCAATTTCGTCAATGCGGATGCGCCAGTCATCAATTGTTTTGTCGTCTGTTTTTTCTGCGCTCATAAGAAATTTTGGGCATGCTCATTGGCATGCGCTCCCAAAGCTTAACCATTAATTAGCTGTTTCGTCAGCGCGGCAACCTTAGCAACTAAATCAGGTGAGTCAAGATTTTTTTCAATTTCCAGCACGAGCCGCGAACCGACTACTGCGCCGTCGGCATACGTCTGCACCACTTTGACGTGTTCATGCGTAGAAATTCCGAAGCCGACCGCAATCGGCAAAGCCGTAAATTTACGCACACGTTCGACAATCTCCTGAACGTTACCGGACATCTGTGCGCTTACGCCGGTGACACCTGTGCGTGCGACGACGTAGACAAATCCTGTCGTGTACGCAGCAATTTTTTTGATACGTTCATCGGTCGAAGTCGGCGCGACCAGAAAAATTGTATCAATGTCCACCGCTCGCATTTGGGCGACAAAATCATCCGCCTCTTCGGGAATTAAATCGGTGATGAGCACACCGTCTACACCAGCATTTTTCAAGGCTGCACCCATTCCAGCGCCCGCGAATTGCAAGAGTGGATTGAAGTACGTGAACAGCACAATTGGCACGTCGGATTTTGCTTTGAAGCGCGAGACAAGCGGCAAAATATCTGCGATGCCAATTTCTTTTTGCAGCGCTCGCTCCGAAGCGCGTTGAATCACCGGCCCATCCGCCATCGGATCAGAAAACGGCACACCTAATTCAATAATGTCCGCGCCAGCTTCCGCCAATGCGAGCAACAATTTTTCTGTTGTCGCCAAATCGGGATCGCCTGCGGTGATGTACGGAATGAAGGCTTTGCGGCCTGCGAGGGATTTGAATTTTTTCGCAATTGAACTCATTAACCTACTTCCAGGTCATCAATTACGATGACGTTTATTTCGCTTACCTGCCTGAGCTGATAATCGTTGGTCAGGAAACTCTCACAGCCACTCTCAATCGCAGCGGCAAGTTGAAGCGAATCCGGCAATTTAAAATTGTATTTGGCTCGTAGTTCGGCAGCAGTATGCGCGATCTTTTCTCCAATTAAGACAAAGGAAGTATTTGCCCCAGAAGTAATCAAATTTGTAAATGTACCTATCGCTGCTAGATTGCCTTGTTTGATGGGATGAATCAAACATTCTGATAATGAAATTGGCGAAGTTGTTGCACCTAACTGACCATCATCAATCATTCCAAATACAACCTGAACAAGATGAATGTAGAACGGATTAGCCTCAACCAAAAAAATCAACGGCGCGGTATCTAAAAACACTTGCCTGGTTTGAGCGAATGCAACTGAAATTTTCACCTTATCGCCTCCACTGCTGCTCCCTTTCTTCCTCGCCTTCAGATCGAGATCGAGTTACCCAGGCTTGCGCATCTTCACCAGTTAACGGAAACGGTACTGTTCCAATCGCGGCTTTCCAACTGTAAGCCGCTTGCTTAACTTCCTGTTTTGCCTTCACTCGCAATTTTTCTACGATAGCGGCAACTAAAGCATACTGCTCATCCTGCGAAAGAGTTTCGACCTGCCTGATTGCGTCTTGCAATTTGATTGCCATAAATAGCCTCACCGCTTATAAGTAATTCGCCAAACTTTATTCGCACCATCATCCACGACCAACAATGAGCCATCATTTTTCACGAGTAGACCAACAGGTCTTCCCCACACATCTTTGCTTGCCGTATCCGTCACCCAGCCGGTCATGAAATTTTCGTAGCCGCCTTGTGGTTTACCATTTTTCATCGGGATGCGCACCACTTTGTAACCAGTGCGCAAACTCCGATTCCACGAACCGTGCATCGCCACGAAGGCATCGCCCTGATATTCTTTCGGAAACATTTTGCCGGTGTAAAAAACCAAACCTAACGCCGCGCAATGTGCTTCAAATAAAACATCGGGAACTATCGCGGACTTCAGCCGAATATTTTTCAGATCATCGGCGCGACGCGGATCAACATTGTTGCCGATATACATATAAGGCCAGCCGTAAAAGCCTCCATCTTTCACCGAGGTCGCATAGTCCGGCACGAGGTCATCACCCAAACCATCTCGTTCATTCACGGCTGTCCACAATTCTTTTGTCGTCGGATTCCACGCTAAACCAATTGGATTGCGAATGCCGGAAGCATAAATTCTATGCCCTGTACCGTCAGGATTATATTCACTAATCGCGGCGCGGCGTTCGTCTGACTCAACGTCTACGTTCGTGCCGGAGCCGACACTGACATACAATTTTTTGCCATCCGGCGAAAACAGCAAATTACGCGTCCAGTGGTTGTTGTAGCCCTGAGCAGGCAAATCAATAATTTTTTCCGGCACGGCAGAAATTTTTATCTCGCCAACGTTGTATTTATAACGGACTACGCCATCGGTATTGCCGACATAAAAATAGCCGTTGTTGATCGCCATCCCGAACGGACGATTCAGTCCCTCGATTAATTTGAAGCGCTCGGTTACGTTATCAATTTTGTTGTCTTTATTCACATCGCGCAGCAGAAAAATCGAATTTGCCCGTGCATCGGACAAAAACAAATCGCCGTTTGCGCCTTCGATGATCCAGCGCGGATTGCGAAAATCTCCTTCGGCAAAAACCTCAGCTTGAAAGCCTGGCGGCAAATTTAATTTTGCATCCACAGGCGCAGGAATAACTTTTGGCTGATTACGCGCCGAATCTGAAGCGTAAGGCTTCGGCAAAAACTCTGGTTTGATAACAATGCGCTCGCCTTTGCCTGGCGCAGCAGTCGTGTTGACGCTGGGCGCTTGCCCAAACACTGTGAAATTTATTGCGAATAAAAAACAGAAAACGAAGAATTTATTTTTGCTTTGCATAATTCTTTACTTTTGCAACTGCTTGGAAGCAGCATTATCCATTGTTCATTATCAATCCTGCGTTATTTGACAGTGAGGGTATAACGTAAGTTACACGCTGAAAAATAAGATAGAATGAGTAATGAACAATGGATAATTCCTGAACGTAATTCTCAGGCTTTCTGGTTGTATGTCACCCGCCAAATCTTTTTCGCGCCGTCATCCACGACTAACAACGAGCCATCTTTTATCATCAATAATCCACACGGCCTGCCCCAGACATCCTTACTGGCATTGTCGGTCATCCAGCCATTCATAAAATTGGTATAGCCGCCTTCTGGTTTGCCATCTTTCATCGGAACCCGAACAATTTTATAACCGTGCCGCAGGGAACGATTCCACGAACCGTGCAGGGCGACAAACGCGTTACCCTGGTATTCTTTCGGAAACGCAGTGCCCGTATAAAAAATCACGCTGAGCGCGGCACCATGCGCTTCCAGCAACACATCCGGCACGGTCGGTTCAGGTAATTTCACTTTGGCAAGGTCGTCTTTGCGACGCGGATCAACGTTGTTGCCAATATACATATAGGGCCAGCCGTAAAAGCCACCGTCTTTCACCGAAGTCGCGTAATCCGGCACTAAATTATCACCGAGTGCATCACGTTCATTGACGCACGTCCAAATTTGTTTCGTCACAGGGTTCATTGTTAAGCCCACCGGATTGCGAATCCCGGAAGCGTAAATACGATGGCCAGTGCCGTCAGGATTGTATTCACTAATGGCGGCACGCCGTGGGTCAGCTTCAACGTCTACATTCGATTCTGAGCCAACGGCAACGTAAAGTTTTGTGCCGTCCTGATTAAAGACAAGATTTCTGGTTGAATGACCTTTCGCCTCCGGGCCACCGGGCAGATCAATAATTTTTTCCGGTGCGCCTTCAAGCTTATTCATCCCAGCCTGGTATTTCGCCCGCACAACACTGTTGGTGTTGCCAATATAAAAATAGCCGTTGCTGATTGCCAGTCCAAAAGGCCTGGTCAATCCTTCAGCAAAAACAAAGCGCTCGGTTGCGTTATCAATTTTGCCATCCTTGTTAGTATCGCGGAGCAGATAAACCTTATTGTCTTTGGTGTCAGCTAAAAATAAATCGCCGTTTGCTCCCTCGATCAGTAAACGTGGATTGGTGAAATCGCCTTCCGCAAAGGTACTCACCTCAAATCCTTCAGGAACATTCAATTTCGCGTTGGCTGGTGCGGGAACAACCTTGGGCGGGTTGGTGGAAGAATCCGAGTCGAATGGCTTCGGCAAAGACGCAGCAGTGATATTGATCCGCTCGCCAATCGCGGCGGAATACGCGGGTGTCGTCATAACTGGTTTTTCGACTTTGGCTTGTTCTGCGGCTTTCCTGCAACCGGCAAAAGCGAAGAGCAATCCGAAACCAACGATAGCTAAGCTGACTCTCAAAAATTTCATTTCAGTAGTTTCCTTTATCTTTAATGGGGTATTTGTCGTGCGGACTCACAGCCCGCAAAACATATTTTACAAAAGCTATTTACAGACCTAATTTCTCGACCAGAGTATTCACATCTTTATCGCCGCGCCCGGAAAGGTTGACGATGATGATTTGATCTTTCGCTAGTTCAGGCGCAAGTTTTGCCAGATGCGCAAACGCGTGTGAGGATTCCAGCGCCGGAATAATACCTTCCAGGCGCGCCAATAATTGCAGGGCTTCCAACGCTTCATCATCCGTGACCGAGACATATTCAACGCGCCCCTGATCGTGGAGGAAAGAATGTTCCGGCCCGATGCTTGGATAATCGAGTCCCGCAGAAATCGAATGCGTCGCCGCTACCTGTCCGCGTGAATCCTGCAAAACATAACTGCGCGTGCCTTGTAACACGCCAATTTCTCCGCCGCCGGTTTGCAAAAAGCGCGCTGCATGCTGTCCGACCTGCATCCCAAATCCGCCGGCTTCAACGCCAATCATTTTAATGTCCGGTTCATTCAAAAATTCATAAAATAAACCAATCGCGTTGCTGCCACCACCGACACAAGCCAGCAGGTAATCTGGCACACGACCTTCTTTTGCCATTATCTGTTGGCGCGCTTCTTTGCCGATCACGCTTTGAAAATCACGCACCATCATCGGATACGGATGCGGGCCAAGCACCGAGCCAAGTAAATAATGCGTGTCGTCAGGATTTGTGACCCAATCGCGCAAAGCCTCATTAATCGCGTCTTTCAGCGTTTTGCTGCCGGATTCAACACCGATGACTTTAGCGCCCAGCAACTTCATGCGAAAAACATTCAAGGCCTGGCGGCGAATATCTTCCGTGCCCATATAAACTACGCAATCCAGCCCAAACAACGCGCAAACTGTCGCGGTCGCCACACCATGCTGACCTGCGCCAGTTTCGGCAATAATGCGCTTTTTTCCCATCCGTCGCGCCAGCAGAATTTGTCCGACAGCATTGTTAATTTTATGTGCACCTGTGTGATTAAGCTCATCGCGCTTGAGATAAATTTTCGCACCGCCAAAATGTTCGGTGAGCCGAGCCGCAAAGGTGAGCGGCGAAGGACGACCAACATATTCATTCAGAAGCTGATGGAATTCCGCCTGAAATTCGGCATCATCACGCGCCACGGCATAAGCGGCTTTAAGTTCGTCGAGGTTCGCCATCAGAGTTTCCGGCACAAATGAGCCGCCGAAATCTTCCCAATGTCCACCCGCGTCCGGGTATGAAAAATAATCTGTCTGGTTGTTACTCATAAATTTTCCAGCCACGAATTTACACGAATTACCGCGAATTAAAAGCCTCTGTGAGCTGACAAATTAATTCGGATGAGTTGGTGAGCATTCGCGGCTAAACATTCATCGCAAATCGTAATGCCTGCAATTTGGTTTTATCTTTGCGACCAGGATAAATTTCGATGCCGCTGTTCACATCTATCGCGTACGGTCGGACGGCGCGAATTGCCTCGCCGATATTTTCCGGCGAGAGTCCGCCCGCCAAAAATACGGACGTGAATTTTGCGATTTCGCTGGCGGCTTCCCAATTACCGGTTTTTCCGGTTCCACCAAACAATTTTTTATCGTAAGCGTCAAGCAAAAGAGCCGCAGCCGGGTAGCCGATAACATCTTCAACCGCAAAATTCCTGCCTGGCCGCAAAGCCTTGATGACACGTTCAGCCCCAATTTTGCGGCAATATACTTCATCTTCATCGCCGTGTAACTGCGCGATATTCACACAGGAAATCAGCATTTTTTCAACTACATGTTCGGGGTCTGGTTCGTTGACAAAAACTCCGACGGAAATAATTTCGTCCGGCAGTTTCAGGATAATGTCACGGGCGGCATCAGGCGAAATATAGCGCGGGCTGGGCGGATAAAAATTAAACCCCAGATACTCCGCGCCGACATCTATTGACGTGCAGGCATCCTCATAAGTAGTAATCCCGCAAACTTTAAGTTTCACTTTCATTGCAAGCTATACCTGACTGAGCAATGACCGTAAGGCTGCGCCTTCATTTTCTGCCCGCATAAATTCTTCGCCGATTAAGAACGCGTGGAATCCGGCTGATCGCAGCAAAGCAATGTCCGCCCGTGTCCGAATGCCGCTTTCGCTCACCAGCGTCAGGGATTTTGGCAACTCACTCGCCAGTTGAATTGATGTCTCCAGCGAAGTTTCAAAGCTGCGCAGGTTGCGATTATTGACGCCCAATAAGCGCACGTCGTAGGGCAATATTTTTTCCGCCTCTTCCCGGTCATGAATTTCGACCAGGACATCCAGCCCTAAACCATACGCCGTTTGCATCAGATCGTTAAGCTGCACAGGTTCGAGCATCGCCGCAATCAGCAGGATGGAATCGGCTCCGACATGAGCGGCTTCAAAAATCTGATATTCGTCAAAAATAAAATCTTTGCGGATGAGCGGCAAACCAGTCACGACACGAACGGCGGCCAGGTATTCAAGCGAGCCGTCAAAATAATCTTCTTCCGTCAAAACCGAAATGCAGGCTGCGCCGTTGGCGGTGTAATTTGCGGCAATCGCTTCATGATCGAAGTCAGCACGGATGATTCCTTTGGAGGGAGAACGGCGCTTGATTTCAGCGATGATATTAATGCCCTCGCCCTGTAGCGCGGCGATAAAGCGATGCGGCTCCGCAGAAGGAACCACTTCAGCCCGCAGAGCAGCCAAAGACTTTTGCTGTTTGCTGGCGGCTAAGCGCACAGCTTTGTGCGCAACGATTTTTGTCAGGATGTCACTCATAATTTTTCATTTGGAAAATCAGGGTAAAGTATCGCAATTCGGCTCGCGCAGAGCAAATGTATCTGTCACTCAAAAGCTGAATAGCCCTTGATATTTACTACTTGAATGGAGTATACGTTGCTTTCGACTCCCAATAGATCAGCCGATTAATTTATTCTTTTGCAGCAGCCCCATTACCAAAGGAGATTAGAATCAATGAAAAAGATGAAACAGGTCAGTTGTACATTATTCTCACTGCTACTGTTAACCTCCAGTTTTCCGGCACTGGCATTTGAAGACAGTGAATACAAGCTGAAAGAAGGAACTGAGGTTAAACTCAAATTCGCTGACGCTATTTCTTCCAAAACGGCGGCGGAAGATGATACGGTAAATCTGGTCCTTGACGAAGACCTCAAAGTGGGCGATACCGTCGTTGCCAAATCTGGCGCGAAAGCGATAGGCAAAATCACTCACACCA
>JANMKB010000284.1:0-1620 GCA_031371805.1 Blastocatellia bacterium
TTATTTTTACTGGCGATCTCGCGCAGGAAACTCCTGGCGTTGCGACAGGTTGTTCAGGTGCTCTTGAACCAGAAATCGATTGTTTGCATGGTGATTCTCAGTTTCGTCATTCAGATTTGTTTGTTCTGCTTCCAGGCGGGACAACTCCGCAAGTTTGGTTTTGGACTCTGTCTCAGTTAACGCTTTGACAGATTGTCGCCCACAGGCCAAAGCAATTTGTCGGGCGATGGAAAATAGCGCGGCGCGTTCGGTTAAGTTATAAGCCTGCTCGGATATTTTCTTCCCTAAAATAATCAGTCCCTCCAACCGCTTATCCGCGCCAAGCATCGGGACAAATAAATGCGCGTGTAATTCGTTGACCCATTCCTGTTCTGTTTCGGAGATGTGGGAACCAACCAATGGCGACCATTCAACCGCGCTATGCTGATGCCGAAGCCATCTTCTAATTTCAGATTTTTCGGTAATCCTGACATTTTTGCCCAGACCATTGGACGAAGAACTAAGCGCCAGTTCACGGGAATCGGGCAGGCGGAAGAAGAAATAAATTTGTTGTGGCAGTAAGGCGGCGTCCAGCAGTTGATTGGTGCGCCGCATGATTCCACCTAAATCGTTCGATCCTCTGATTTCGTTTTCCAACATCAGCAGAATTTGTTCTTTGGCAGATTCTTTACGAAACAGCAGACGATCCAATTTACTCACCAATGCAGGCTGAAAATAAATAATCAGTGCGATGACCGGAATGAGTGCCAGAAAGAATGGGTTCCCTAAAATAATCTCTTTGATTGGACGCTCAGGATTGGTGGCAGCCGCATATAAAATACCGATTAAGGGTAACGCGAAGGCCGTATAAAATACGCTTCTTGCAAGTAATAAATGGATAATGCGACGAGCAATCATACTGACATCAGAAAGTTGTTGTTTAAGCGATGGCATCGCCCTGAATAAAGGGAGCAAATAAAATAACGGCTTTGGCGAATCAGCGCAAAAATTGAAAACCAAATTTTGCACCAGGGACACGACTGCCAAGGATACTTGATCAGTGAGTGAACGTGATGATTAAGCTAAAACTTTGGGGGATACATAAATGGTATCATATTTCTGCGGCTCTTCGTCAAGCCGCCACCTTAATCTTCCATCTCAGCTTCAATCAAATCATGACTAATGCTGGCAGGCTTGTCGAGCAATAACCACGCGGTCGGCACAATTACAAACGTCATTCCCACCAGCGAAATTAAATTAATTGCGCGGTGCCAGATTAAAATATCGAACACCAGCCCAAATAAAATTTGCGTCAAAGCAATCACCGAAATCCGCGCGGCGTGACCTTTGGCAAAGGCCAAAGTCATCCCGATTTGTCCCGCTACACCTGCCATTCCAACCAGCAATAACAGGGTCAAAGTAGTCCCGCTATTCACTTGTGCGAAGTAATCTTTGCGGTTAGTGAGCGTCAAAAATACAACAGTCACCACGCTTGCTACCGCAGATAATTGGACGACGATGGCGCGGGGGTCTACACTTTGAAAACGATTGAGTCCAAGCATTGCAATCGACGTGCAAAACGCTCCGCACAAGGCCATCAGGCAGGCGAATTTTCCACCTTCAAAATGCGGCTGCTGAATC
>JANMKB010000295.1:0-15239 GCA_031371805.1 Blastocatellia bacterium
GTCGCCTTCAGCGACGGGTTATAAATTTATTGTCAAGACCTATGGTTGCGGCGCAACGCCTGCACCATAGGCTATAATGTTGGTCGCCGTTGGCGACAGAAAAAACGCAGTAATATAAAACTACCGTCAAATCCTACCGACTTGATGACGAACCCGAAGTAACTTGCGCCTTCGGTTGATCAATCGGACGAGTCGCGGTGTACCAGCCGATCATCATTTCTTCCCAGGTCTGATCGCCCCAGTGAACCGTCTGTGACGGATCGGGGTTAAATTTATTTTTGGTTGAATTATCGAAGTGCGCGACGACTTCCAGGCGCGTCCCTTTTGGCAACTTAATTAATTCTTGCGGAATGTATGTATGTTGCCAGTTGAAGTCGTACCTGGGAACGTTCAATAAAACTTCCGAGCGTCCATCAGGATAGAATGCCGTGTAGGTGATGGATTTTCCGCGCACGTGCATGTGCGGCGAAAACGAAGAAATTACGATGTCTTCTTTGAATGTTCGCGCAGATTTGACTTCGTGGTTATCGGCGCCGGCGGGAATCGCAAATTTTACGTCCATCACGTTGCCGGTCAGAATTTCTTTTGTCGCTGGTTCTTTCGTAAAAACAAATCCGATGCTCGTGCGGTCTTTGCCAATTTGCCCATTCGTCGTGTAGTGCATCTGGAAAACAATGTTGCTGCCTTTTTTAATCAGACGTGCTGTGCCGGGCGCAAAAATGTTGCCCGTTTTGTTGGGCGTAATTCCGGTCAGATGTTGCCGACCGCCGCCAATGTCACCTTCGCCGCCGCCAGCCAGCGATTTGACGCCGGGAGCCTGTGCGTAAGCAATCACGTGATGCACGACCATGCGATTGCTGGGACGAATTTCTATCGCCTGAATCCATTTGTCTTCGGTGAAATTCGTGGGCATCGTGAAATACAAATAGGGAATCGTGCCATCAGCCGGGACGGTATATTCTTCCGGCATCGTGAAGACGACATCAGGTTTTCCAATCGTCCAGCCCTGCGTGAAATTTGGCGGGGCAGGCATATCTTTATCGTCGCCTTTTGGAGCGCCAGCGGCTACCCACGCGGTGATTGTGTCAATTTCCTTTTGTGAAAGACTCGGATCATTGGCCCAATGTCCGACTTTCGGATCAGCCGACCAGGGTGGCATTTGACGACTGACGACCTGTTCACGAATGGACTTCGCCCAGGGTCTGACTTCGGAGTAATTCATCAAGGACATCGGAGCAATTTCTCCAGTGCGATGACATTCGGCGCAACTCTTATTGATGATTGGCGCAATGTCTTTGGTGTAAGTGACAGTTGCGGGTGGCGTCTTGTGAGCCGCCATTGAAAACATCACGATGATGAATAATCCCACAACAAGGATACCGCTTTGGCGAAGTTTACTTTTCATAATTTCCCTACTTACAAATCGAAATTGTTTTTTATCCAAAGAAGACAGAACGCCTTCGGCTAATCTGACCGAACGGTCAGTAGCTATCATAAACTAAAATTAAGTTTGAGCTAAATCATTTCGGCTCAACTTTTGAGAAAATTGCATTACCTAAACGAACAAACGGGCCGCCATCTTCTGAAAGCTCTTCGAGAACAGCAAAAGAATGAGGGCTGACAAGCGAAATTGTTCGTTTTAATTGGAGTGACTGACCTTTGTATTTGACTGGCAGGATGGTGAATTTGATGGCAATCGGACTACTCCAATCGCCTTCACTTTGCAGCTTCACGCCGCTGACCAGCTTTTCTGAGAAGGTCATTTTTTTCGTCGCTTCATCAAACGTAATCACCGAAGTTTCTTTGTATGCTTTGCCGTCGGCTTGACCGGCAATTGCGCCATTCACCGATTTGCCATCAGCATTTTTTGTGAATGTCACAACGCCATCACGTGGAGCCGCACCGAAGGCGCTTTCACGTCCGATAAATTTGAAACTCCATTCGCCGACGAAAAAATCAATGGATTGTTTTTGCTGTGGCTGCGCTACCTGAATACGTTGCGCCCGTGGTGTTGGTCGGGAAGATTGTCCGGGCGGCACAGTCGCGGGAGCCGTCGTAGTTGCGTCTTCAGTCGCACGTTTCAACTCAACGTCAAACGTAATTGGATTGCCGCCGAAATTGAGGGAGCCAGTTCCTTTCAATCCATCGCCCTGTAAAGCAAAGCTGTAGTTAATTGTCAAAGCCCCTTGCGGTGTTTCAAGCTCTGCTTTGGCGGTGATTTTGTCGCCCTCGACCTTAATGTCTTTGAGCGCCATTTCTCCACGCATTCCGCTAATGGAACCGGTGTAGGTGCCGCCTTCCTGCTTAAAGGTTGCTGTCGTTGGACGTTCACCTTGCGGCGAAACCGTTTTGCCTTCCCAGCGTCCGCTTAACGAACTGGTTTGTGCCTTAATAGGCACAATAAAAATTGCAGTAAATAAAACTGATGCTGAAATAATAAAGATTTTTCGCATTCTGAATGTTCCTCCGAAATTATTTGCGTGTACTTAGGCGGGATTAACAAGACGGACAGGATGAAAACCAAATATCAATGAAGACGGCTTTTCACTAATCCTGCTCATCTTGTCAATCCTGTCTAACCCAGGTTTTAATCGTCAGCGCGAACCCAGCCCCAGGCAGCATTGCTGCGTTGCCCGCCGCTTTCGAGATAAGCGACTTTGATTCGATCCATCGCATTCGCAGGCAGCCTGTTGCGTTTGGCTTTGACATTGATGTTATAAAGTTTGGCGGCATTATCCCCATCGAAGAGCGCATAAAATCGCGGCGCTCCATGCCTGATTTTTTGGCGCGGATGCCTGAGAGTTCGCCGATCAAATGTTCGACTTCTTTTTGCCTGGCGGTTTGTGGTCGAGGAATCAATTCCTCATTTGAAACGACCTGCGTGGGGACAGGCGAATCAACGCCTTTATTTTTATCTCGTACTGCTTTACGAATCCACATAGAAAATCTCTTTAGTTGATGTCCAGTAAACTTTAGTTTGTTGAACTTTTAGTCGTTGTGTTTTTAGTGCGAAGCCGCAACAAACTGAAGTTTACTGGACATTTATTTTCCATCTACCGAGAAGGCGAGCAACGTATTGCCCGACATCCCCAAAATTCTGCCGTAGCCGGAGTTGGTATAAAGAATTCCGTTCGCAATAATCGGCCCGCCGCCGTCCAGCGTTCCACCTTTTGCCTTCATTCCATTGATTGCGTTGTAGGTAGTTGCCGCCGTATCGAAGTCCCAAATAATCGCGCCGTCTTGCGTGGCATAAGCGCGCAAATGTCCATCACCTGTGCCGGAAAAAACTATGCCGGGAATGACGGAAGCGGCAGCGGATTGCGAATTATAACAGCGCGTCGTTCCCCAGACACAATTTGCCGGAGGCGCTGGAATATGCCAGAGCTTTTCACCCGAACTTATTTTCAGCGCGGTCAAGCCCGGCTGACGATTTTGTCCGGCGACATCAGCAACGGGGACATAAACATTTTCCGCATCTGCCGCAAAGCCCCATTCAATTCCACCGAGTGCGCCGCCTTGTCCGACTCTGGCTTCCCATAATTTTTTGCCGTTGTTGTCAGGATCAAGCGCATACATCATCCCCGATTTTTGTCCGGCTAAAATTACCTGTTTGCCGCTCGGAAGTTTACGAATAATCACCGAACTGCCAAAGTCATAATCGGGGCCGGCTGTCTCAGGGCAATTGCCAATGCCGGGCTGACGACAGCCAACTAAAAAATTATCTTTGGGCATTAACTGATTCGACCATTTTAGTTTTCCAGTTGTCAGGTCGAACGCCATAATCGCGTCCGAATGCGCCGTCGCTACGTCGGTGTAGGAATTCCCCGTGCCGACGTAAATCAAATTTCGTTTTGCATCAATGGTCGGAGCCGCCCAGATGGCTCCGCCGGCGGGGCCGTACATTTGTGTTCCCGATGAATTTTTCTTGAACGGTTTTGGCGCGTCCTGGACGGAAAAACTTTTCCAGATAATTTTTCCGGTGGCGGCATCAAGCGCAACGATACTGCCGCGAAACGTGCAGCATCCGTATTTTGTATCGCGTCCGGCGGTCTCTTCAAACGAAGAAACCGGCACGTAAATTTTGTCTTTGTAAAGAATCGGAGAACCTGTAATTCGTGACAACAAATGCTCTTCAATTTTTGTTTTCCAGAGCAGCTTGCCTGTTGTCGCCTCTAGTGCTTGCACATTGGATTTTTCATCGCCGAAATAAATGGCAAATTTTGTTTTTGCTCCGGCTGGCATTGCGCCAACGCTGATCGCGGCGCGGACAGCGGCTCCGGCATTCATTGTCCAATACGTGCATCCGGTGGTGGCGTTGAGGCTGTAAATGATGCCAACTTCAGTCGTCAGAAAAATGCGGTCGCCGATAATGGTCGGCTGTCCGGTCGCCATTGAACCGGGATGCGCAAACGCCCATTTGACTTTCAATTTTGGCACGTCTTCAGGTTTGATTTTTGGTTGCGGCTGGAAGCGGGAATTTTCCAAATCATGTCCCCAACCATTCCAGCTTGCGTTGGTGAAGTTGATCGGTGCAGGCGTGGCTTGGCAAAGATTTGCGTTGAGATTATTTTCAATCGGTGCGCCCGGTTCTTTCCCCGTCAGGTGAATTGCCAGCGCGCGAATTTGCGCAGCGTTCAAGCCGGAAGCCTGTTGTTTCATTACTCCTGAAGTTAGCGTTTGAATAACATCTTCAGCCGAACGGCGGCGGATCAAAAACAATGGCGGGATGCGTTCCTGCGCATTGTCGTGACAGACCGCGCAGCGTTGTTTATAAATCGCTTCCCCTTCCGGCGAAGTCGGCGCAGGCGGTTGATTTGCCTGGCTAAAAATAGAAATAAAAAATAGTAAAGACAGTAGTCCGGTGAAAAATGCTCTGATGAATATGCGTCGTGAAAATTTTATCATTTTTCTTTGGCGGCTTGTGGGCCAATGCTGCGCAGGAAGATAACTACCTGCCAGATTTGTTTGTCGTCGAGCTTATTTTTGTATTCCAGCATATCAGCAGAAACGCCTTCGCGGATGGCGGTGAAAATTTCTCCATCACTTGAACCGTAGTCCCATTTTTCATCCGTCAAATCCGAAGGCGTCCCACCCGAAAGCGCCATCCCTCCATCGCCTTTGCCTCCCTGTCCGTGACAGGAAGCGCAATGACGAAGGTACAATTTTTTCCCGGCTTCGATGGATTCAGGATTGCTTGTTTCAGGATTTTTCAATTTTTGCGCTTCAGCGTTACGACTTTGCCTTGTGCTGGCTATGAGCGTGACCGCGACCAACAGGAGTAGCGCTGTGACTACCGCACACCGCCCACTGGCCACAGATTTTCTATTCTTGAGGTACATCAAAATTCTCCACTAAATAATCGGGGTGAACTTCGCGCAGATACACAAATAATTCGTGCACCAGATTAACGATTTTGTTCACTCCGTAAGCGTATTCCTGACCTTTGACTTTCAGCGCCAGAGAAACAAAACCGCCGCGCATCGAAGTTGAAACTTCAGCTTTGTTTCGATCAATCCGGCGATGCTCCGGCAACTCAGGATCGTGTCTTTGCTGAAAGAAATTTTTCAATTCAGCCGATAACTCAGAGCCTGCCGCAACTCCCGGCAACAATTGTTTGAAGCGCAATTCCTGCTTTGCGATGTCCACCTTCAATTCCATCTGATGATGAATCACCCAGACAAATTTGAAATGTCCGGGCTTGATTTCACTGAAGCCACGAAAGATGCCTCGGTCGGCGTAGGCTTGCAGATTTTCTCTGATAATATTTAATGAATTCTTCATCAATTCGTTTGAAAAAGTGGTTAGCTACCGAATCGCGTAGCATGTTATCCTAGAGATGAAAGGAAACAACAGTGATGACAACAAAGACTATTAAGCCAAAAAATATACTCAAAACTGCAACGGTGCGTCGCGCTTATATTCCTGCCGACTTAGGGTATCTGACCAACACTGAGTTCGGGCAAACAATGGTAAGCCTGGCAGAAGAAATTGCGCAAGAGCAGGGAAAACGCAGTACCGAAGAAATTGAGCGGTTGATAGATTTGATGCGAGGGAGCGTTTCCAATAATGTTGACCTACCTTGATACGAATGTTCTTATACAAGCCGCAACAGGAATAAATCGCCCGATTCAAATGCGCGCACTCGCAGTCATTACCGACCCAAATAGACAATTTGTTTCCAGCCTTTTTTCCCGTATGGAAGTTATTCCGCTGGCGATTCATTTTGGACGAACTAAAGAACGTCTTTTTTATGAAACCTTTTTTCGTCGAGTACAGATTTGGGTTGATCCGATAGAAATCTATGACGAAGCTTTTCAACTAGCTTGCCAACATGCGCTCGGATCAATTGATGCGCTACATGTTGCGGCGGCAGCTTTTACTGGAGCTGAATTCGTCTCCGCAGAAAAACCGACCAAGCCCCTATATCGAGCCTATCACCAAGCCGTTTCAATTTACTGATCTTCAATGATTATAAGACATGCACCCCGGCTCCACCGTCCCTAAAAATCCCGGTTCAAATTGTTGTTTATTCCAGAATTCTTTTTTCGCCTGACAGTTGATTAGTGAAGGACGACTTTCTTTCGCCGCGATCTGATAACAGCGTTCCAGCGCCGTCCTGAAGTCTCCCGGTTTGGTCACGTATTCGCCGTGCGCGCCCAGCCCTTCGGCTACTTTGTCGTAGCGAACATTTTCCTGAAACAGATGCAGGCTTAATGTCACAGGGCTGCGGCTGTTGCCTGTCCACGTTCCCCACGCATTGTTGTTGTAGACGATCACAATCATCGGCATCCGATATTTTGAGGCGGTCTCAAGTTCCATAATCGTGTAGCCGATGCCCGCATCTCCGGTCACGCAAATGATCGGAGAACCTTTGTAGGGAGCCTGTACACTGACGCCATGTCGCATTGCCACTGCCGCGCCAAAGGCATAGCCGACATCCGGCCCGATTGCGCCGTATTGATACGCGCCGTTTAGAATTTGTCCGGGACGATAGCCACGTACCCAGCGACGCATATAACGCGCAATACCGTAGCCGCCCGAAACATACGTCGTCTGCTCTTTCGGCAGCTTGCTGTGATACATAAAATCGGTTGTTTCTTTGGCGATCACAGCCGGATGCACCGCGTCGGTATAACTCATTCCTTTGGCATAATATGCTTCGTTTTCGTCTTCAAATTTTTTACGTGCGGCGGCGATTTCAGCGAGCCACGCTTCGTGTTTCATCGCGGGCATTGCATCGGCAAGCGCTTCCAAAGCGGCTTTTTCACAACTGACAATTCCGACATCAATGGGAAGGTTACGCCCAATGTCTTCGGGGCTGGGATCAATGCGGATATATTTTGCATCGGGGCCGAAAGCGAATTCGCCCACGGTCGGCATACAATATTGACCGACGAGTAAGACAACATCAGCGCTTGCCAGTGCGCCTGGTGAAGCGTTGGCAGACAGCGGACTTGCGTCAGAAAATTGTCCTTTCATTGCGCCGGATTCGACGACAGGAATCTGCGCTTTCTCCGCTAATTTTTTCAGCGCGTCCCACGCTTTGCTATAAAAAACTCCGTTGCTGGAAACGATGATCGGACGTTGTGCTGCTTTGAGTAAGCCGATAGCGGCGGCTAAATCTTTGGGACCCGGATGAGGCTTCGCAGTTGTGCGATATTTATTTTTGTCGTGGTAAAAATCAAGTTCACTGGCTGATTTGAAATTGGCGCGGGTGATTTCCGCCGGAAAATCAAGATGGACGGGGCGGGGAATTCCAGTTCGCAATTGCCGAAATGCGTAGGCTGCATATTCATGCACACGCGCCGGAGTAATTAACCGCTTGCCATATTTT
The DNA here is from genome assembly GCA_031371805.1 of Blastocatellia bacterium. GTDB lineage: Bacteria > Acidobacteriota > Blastocatellia > RBC074 > RBC074 > JAFDVL01. The sequence continues at coordinate 7,835 of JANMKB010000295.1, forward strand.
TTCAAGCCTTCCGTGTTGGGTTGTTGGTAGCCAAGCTGAATTCCGGCTTCGGTGTCTTCATTGCGAATCGCCATGTTGCTTGCCAAAACCAGCAGCGGAGAACGTGCGGCATTCGCCGCTGCGATGGCGTTAATCATATCGGTGAAGCCGGGGCCTTCCGTGCCAGACGCCGCCGCGACTTCTCCAGTCACGCGACAAAACCCATCGGCTGCGTGCGCCATCGCTCCTTCGTGACGCCCGGAATAAGTCGGAATCCCTTCCTGTGCGATGGCGTTGACGATGGGGTAATTTCCCGGACACGAAAACAGCGCGGCGAGTCCCTCTTCTTTGCAAACGCGCGCAAAAACCTGTGCGCCGGACATTGGAAAAGCAGCTTTGGTGGGCGTAACTTTTTCCGCCTGCGCGAATTCATCTGGGATTTTAATCGCGTGTTCGTCAGGTGCGGCAGCGGCTTCGACAGAGCCGAGAACAGTCGCGGCGGTTGCGCCTGCCATTGCTTTGGTGATGAATTTGCGGCGCGAAACTTCAACGTCAGAAGCGGTATTTTTCTGTTTGGGATGACGGGCTTGCTCCATGGTTTTTTCCTTCTCAATTGATGGACGGACAGGTTGTGTTTGTTTGTCTGACACTGCAACGGTCAGCAGATGTTTGTTTTGCGATTCGATTCTGGGTGACTTTCAACCCAAGTGGGAAGAATGTCAAGCGTCAAATCCTTCACACCTGATCGTGAATGGCGTTGCCATAGTTTTCACACGAAATTCCGGTGAAAATAAATTCGACTATTTGGAGCCGGTCAACTTCTAAGCAAATACTGCGGGACAAAACGAGCGCAGCAGTTTCTGCTCTCCACCGCAAAATATGTATTCATTCGGAGGATTCAGCAATGAAAAGATTTGTAATTTATGCAGTGATTTTAGGTGCGCTGGCAATTCCCGGTTTGGCGCAACGACCATTTGGCAAACATCAGGACAAAGGGCAGCGGCTGGGGAAAAAGCTGGCACAGTTGGATAAAAATGGCGATGGAAAAATTTCCCGTGACGAATGGACGCGGAAACCAAAAGCGTTTGATCGGCTTGATGTGAATCAGAATGGTTTTATCACGCCGGAAGAAATCAAAGCCGCACATCAGGTAAGACGTGACAGGAAAAATGGCAGGATGCCGCCACCACCTCAACCTAAATAGGCTAGAGCGTTTTAGGCATAACAGAAAACAGAAATGGGGCGATAAATGCAGAAACACACACGCCGTAAGTGTGCTGTGGTTACGCCTTTACTGCGTGCATGCTTCTGCATTTATCGCCCCCTTACACCTTCTTAGCCTTTTACCTTTTCCCAATCCTTCAGGAAATTCGCTAGGCCAATATCGGTCAACGGATGTTTGATTAATTGCTCAATAACCTTGAGCGGCATCGTGGCAATATCGGCGCCGATGCGTGCTGATTCGATTACGTGTAATGGATGACGAATGCTCGCCGCCAGAATCTCGGTTTTCATGCCGTAATTATCAAAGATTTCTCTGATCTCGCGGATGAGTTCCATGCCGTTATGACCAATGTCATCCAGCCTGCCGACGAATGGACTCACAAATGCCGAGCCTGCCTTTGCTGACATCAGAGCCTGCGTTGCATTGAAAATTAACGTTTGATTGACGCGAATGCCTTCTTTTGCAAAAGTGTACGTCGCCTGTAACCCCGCTTTGGTCATCGGCAATTTGACGTAAACGCAGGGATGGATTTTCGCCAACTCGTGGCCTTCGGTAATCATTCCTTCGTAATCAGTGGCGACGACTTCGGCGCTGACCGAAGCGTTGGGATCATCGAGCAATTCGCAGATCGTGCGAATATGATCTTTGAAATCTATGCCTCCGCCTTCTTTCGCCACCAGCGAAGGGTTCGTCGTGACGCCATCAAGAATGCCTAAACTTTTGGCTTCTTTGATTTCGCTCAGGTTTGCTGTATCAACAAAAAATTTCATGTTTTCTCCTCAAAATAATATCGTAAATGCTAAGTGTTCTATTCTTACTCGCAACTGCCTTCGGTAAAAACTAACGCAAATCACTGGCTTTCGCCATAGTTCGCGGGAGCATTTGCCAGAACCAGATAAATCTTTGCACTCTTTTTGTCGTAGAACATTATACGCCTTTTGCACTGAATTTCTTTTGTGTAAGCTATCCGCCTACAAAAGAAACGGCTGAAATTATGAACTTCAAACTCGTCCCCATGATCGCCTTTTGTTGTTTGACTCTTTTCCTTTCGGAGCAGGCAACAATTGCGGCTAATCCCCAGGCGAAGAAACCAAATTATCTGTTCATCGCCGTAGACGATCTCAATGACTGGGTTGGCCCATTGCAAGGTCATCCTCAGGTCAAAACCCCCAATCTTGAGCGCCTGGCAAAACGCGGCGTGACGTTCACGAATGCCCACGCGCAGGCTCCATTATGCAATCCTTCGCGGGCAAGTTTATTATCCGGCTTACTTCCTTCGACGACAGGCTTGTATACGTTACAGCCTGGCGTCCGTGCGGTTCCGCGCCTGCAGGAGCACGTGATGTTACCGCAGTATTTGGCAAACAATGGTTATGCGACTTTCAGCGCCGGAAAGATTTTTCACGATGGTTCAATCAAGCAGAGTGAGCGCGACAAGGAATTTACAGTGTGGGGAGACCCTGGGCCGATGCCGTATCCGGCTGAAAAGATTGTCAACACTCCCGACAAGATGAAAGCCGTAGATTGGGGCGTTTTTCCCACCGATGACAGCACCCAGGCCGATTGGAAAATTGCTGATTCGGCGATTAAGTATTTGAACTCCGCAAAATCCGATCAACCATTTTTCCTTGCCGTCGGTTTTCGGCTGCCGCATTTCCCTTGTTTTGCTTCACAAAAATGGTTTGATCTTTATCCCGAAGAAACTTTGGTGATGCCTCCGGTCAAAGAAAATGACCGTGACGACATTCCTGATTTTGCGTGGAATTTGCACTGGAAATTACCAGAGCCGCGCCTGTCATGGCTCCAGGCAAACAACCAATGGAAACCGCTCGTTCGCGCTTACCTGGCGACGATTAGTTTGATGGATAGCCAGGTCGGTCGCCTGCTGGACGCGCTGGATGCGAGCAGTTCGCGTGACAACACAATTGTTGTCTTATGGTCGGATCATGGTTGGCATTTAGGCGAAAAAGGCGTCACCGGAAAAAATACTTTGTGGGAACGTTCGACACGCGTGCCATTATTTTTCGCGGGGCCGGGAATTCCCGCTGGCGTGAAAATTAATAAACCAGTGCAGTTGCTTGACCTTTATCCGACGTTGGGTGCATTAAGCGGATTGCCGGTCAACAAAGGTCTGGAAGGGCACAGCCTGAAACCTTTGCTCAAAAATCCAAATGCTAAATGGCCATGGCCTGCATTGACTACGCACAATCAAAACAACCACACTGTACGTTCAGAGCGTTGGCGCTATATTCGTTACGCGGACGGCTCCGAAGAACTTTACGACCATCAAACTGATCCAAATGAATGGACGAATCTCGCCAAAGAAAAACGCTTTGCCACAATAATTGCAGAACACAAAAAATGGTTGCCGAAAGAAAATTTACCTCCTGTTGCCGGCAGTGCTGCGCGATTATTAGTCAATGAAAATGGAGTCTGGCTGTGGGAAGGCAAACCCATCAAGCGTGAAGAACTTGAGAAATAATTGTCCGACCAACTGGCAGCATTGCCGGACATTGATAAATTCAATTTATGAAAACACAAATATCCCTACTGCTCGTTATCCTCATTTTTTCCTGTTTCTCACTTCACGCGCAAAAAAAATCTTTGCCTGAAGTCTCTGCGTTACCGGAGCAAAAAGGCTTGCCCGATCCGTTGATAATGCTGGATAGAACTTCGGTAAAAACCAAAGAGCAATGGACCAGGCAACGCCGCCCGGAATTGAAAGCTTTGTTCCAAAATTACATGTATGGCTACTTGCCAGACGCGCCAAAAATAAAATCGAAAGTCACGAAAACATACAGAGATTTTTTTGGCGGCAAAGCGACGATGCGTGAAGTTGAAATTGATTTAGGTGTCGCCACAGTCCCTAAAATCAATGTGATGGTGATCACTCCGAATAAAGCGAAGAAGCCTTCGCCAGCAATTTTAGGTATAAATTTTTGTGGCAATCACACCGTTGTCAACGACCCACGCGTGACGATGAATCCAAATTGGATTCCTGTCAGTAATTGCTTCGGCATAGAAAATAATCGCGCTACTGCCGCTTCGCGTGGACAGGGAATTGATAAGGATTGGGGCGTGGAAGCAGCCATTGATCGCGGCTATGCCGTAGCCACTTTTTACAGCGGAGATATTGTTCCCGACAAACCTGATTTCACGCAGGGAGTTTTTCCATACTTCAAATCCTCCGAAGCTAATAAGGATTCTTCGTGGGGAGCCGTCGCCGCGTGGGCGTGGGGGTTTCATCGCGTGCTGGATTTTGTAGTCAAAGATAAAGCCATCGACAAAAATCGTATCGCAGCCTTCGGGCATTCACGGCTTGGCAAGGCGGCAATATTTGCGGCGGCGATGGATGAACGCATTGCGATGGTCTTTCCGCATCAGGCCGGCATGGGCGGCACTTCACCCAATCGCGGAACCACAGGCGAATCCGTGAAGGCAATCAATGACCGCTTCCCACACTGGTTCAATGGCAATTTCAAAAACTTCAACGACGACAAATCGCATTTACCCTTCGATCAACATTGCCTCGTAGCGTTGATGGCTCCGCGCCCCGTGCTGTTTTCCTGCGCCGTAGACGACACGTGGTCGAATCCGCCAGGGCAATTTGAAATGCTGCAAGCAGCGGACAAAGTCTACAAATTTTTAGGCGTCGATGGATTGAATGCGAATGTGATGCCTGAACCCGGCAATGCTGTGAATAGTCGCCTCGGATATTTTTATCGCAACGGTAAACATTCAACGACGGCTGAGGATTGGAAGGCGTTTTTAGATTTTGCGGATCAGCATTTTTCAGGCTCGAAGAGCCATTAGGTAAGAGCCGCGTGCGTGAGCACGTGGTTAGGCGTAAGCACGTAGTAGACGATGTAACATCAATAGAGACTCGAAGAGACGGCAGGAAATTTCCTGCAATTATAGAAATGGTAAAAACTACCAAAGGAGCAACCGAATGGCTGGTAAATATTTATCTCTGCTGGTGCATTACGTTTGGAGTACGGCGCATCGTGAACCGCTTATTTCTCCTTTGTGGGAAGATCGTTTGTATGGATTTATCGGCGGGATCGTAAACAATAAATACGGGAAATTGATTTGTGCCGGCGGCATCGAAGGTCACATTCATCTGCTGGTTTCAATGCCTTCCACGGTGGATATTTCTGAAATGGTGAATGCGATGAAAGCGAATTCTTCGCGGTGGGTTCATGAATCATTTGACGCACAAAAAGACTTCGCCTGGCAAAAAGGATATGGAGCATTCAGCGTCAGCAAATCCGGTGAACAGGGCGTCATCAGCTATATTCGAAATCAGCGAAAACATCATCTCAACCGCGATTTCAAGCAGGAATTTCTGAGCCTGTTGAAGAAGCATGAAATTGAATACGATGAGCGTTATTTGTGGGATTAAGAAGGGCGTCAATGTGCCGCATCTTCAACGCTCGGATGAATGTGGTGTGTTCCGTTCCACGCGCTCACGCACGCGGCTATTACCTGGCGACTCTTCGAGCCTGTCAAGCTTCACCGCTACTGTCCTGGGAAATATTTTTTGAACTTTAGACGGTCATAAATTCGTATCAAAACAGACCCATATTTTTCTTTACGGAATCAGAGGAAATCTCGCTTACAAAACCATTGCTTATTAAAATCAGGAGGTCACATGCGAAAGCCAAATTATCTGTTCGTCCCACTCATCACGATTCTTTTACTCGCGCAAATATTCGCCCAATCCACCAATACTCCGAAAGTCGAATTTGAAAAATATACATTGCCGAACGGCCTGCAAGTCATCCTGCACGTGGATCGCAAGTTGCCTGTCGTCCACGTCAACGAATGGGTTCATGTTGGTTCCAAGAACGAAAAAATCGGGCGCACTGGCTTCGCGCATTTGTTCGAGCATATGATGTTTCAAGGCTCGAAAAATGCGGCAGGAGAATATTTTTCGTATGTCGAAAAAGCCGGGGCAAATTTATTTGAAGGCGGCGTGAACGGGACTACGGATTGGGATCGCACGAATTATTTTGCGACGGTTCCGTCCAGCAATCTCGAAAATATTTTGTGGCTGGAATCAGATCGGCTCGCTACCTTGACCGATGTGTTGACAAAGAAAAATCTCGACAATCAGCGCGACGTAGTCAAAAACGAACGGCGGCAGGGTCTGGAAAATCAGCCCTATGGACGCTGGATAAAACTGGTAATGGAAAACCTGCATCCGTATCGCCATCCTTATTCCAACGATGTGATTGGTTCGCACGAAGATTTGACAGCGGCGAGCGAAGACGATGTCAAAGAATTTTTCAAAACCTATTACACGCCGAATAATATTACGCTCGCGCTGGTCGGTGATTTTGATGTCGCCGAGGCAAAACGGTTGATCGAAAAATATTTTGGGACGCTGCCGGCGGGGCCTGCACTGGATCGTCCGGCGAAAGATTTAGTGCAGCTCAACGGCGAAAAAATCATCGAAGTCAGCGAACGCGCCCCACAGGATCGCACGTACATGGCCTGGGCTTCGCCAGCATTTTTTGCGGAAGGCGAAGCTGAAATTGATTTGCTGAATGCAATTCTTACCGATGGTTTGTCTTCGCGTTTGACTAAGGCTTTGGTGTACGACAAACAACTCTGCAGCAACGTGACCTCGTTCCCGCTCACGCTGGAAAATGCAGGAATTTTTATCGTCCAACCAACGGCGCGGCCTGGTGTGGCGCTTGAACAAATTGAACAAATTATTACCGCTGAAATTTCAAAATTGGCCAAAGATGGCCCGACGGATGCTGAAGTAAATCGCGCCAAAACAAAATGGGAATTCGGTTATGTGTCGGGTCTGGAACGCATCGGCGGCTTCGGCGGCAAAGCGGATCGCCTGAATCAGTACAACACTTTTCTTGGTACGCCGGATAAATTTGAAGCGGATGTCGCACGGCATCGTAACGCTACGAAAGCGAGTTTACAGGCGACGGCGGCAAAATGGCTCGACACGCGTAATCGCTTGCTGGTGCGGTTTAGGACTGAAAAATCAGGACGCGAAGCAACGATTGCACTTGATCGTGCAAAGATTCCCGCGCTTGGCGCTGACCGCACATTCAATGTGCCTGTGGTGAAATCCGCGAAGCTTGAAAATGGTTTGGAAATCTTTGTTGCCGAGCGCAATGATTTGCCGAAAGTTTCTGTCGTGCTGGCTTCGCGCACGGGCAGCGTCAACGATCCGAC
>JANMKB010000302.1:0-10775 GCA_031371805.1 Blastocatellia bacterium
CGAACTGCGAACTATTTTTTAGCCACCAATTACACGCGGCACACGAAAATGTCCGTCGTCGGCATCCGGCGCGTTGGCTAATGCTTTATTCGTGCCGAGGCCGGTCTCGATTTTATCCTCACGCGTCGCAAACGAAGCAACTGCTTCGCCCGCGCTGATTTGTTTCCACGGTAGCACCGCTGAAGTATCAAGCGAGTTGAGTTGGTCAATATATTCGACAATTCCCCCCAGTTGCACTGCGAACGATTCAGTTTCTTCAGGCGTCAGTGCCAGGTTTGACAGGGCTGCGATTTTAGTAACTTCTGCTTTTGAGATGGGCATAAAACGAATGCGGAATGCGGAATGCGAAATAATGGTTTGAAGTAATTTCACTTCATGGTGCATCATTTCGCGTTCATCATTTCGTCAAATCTTTCCTTTCTAAACATTTTGCGGCAGCGCGTAAAAATGTTTCACGCAACGATTGATCTTTAATTTGTGCGGCTTCGGAGGCAAGTTCATCTGCCCATTCCTGAGTGTGATGGAATTCAAATTCGCGCGCTTCTCCGGGGCGCACCTGCGCAACATAGCTTTCATCAATTCTGAATTCAATAAAGGTCACGAGTGGCGCACTTAACAATGAATTCAATTTGAAAATTAAACCGGAGCTTTCACGCTCCATTTGTGTCTTCCACGTTTTATCTTTGGTCGCAATGACCAGGGTTTTTCGATACAGCCGAAACGGAGCGCAAGCCTGTGAAAGCTGGTATCTGGTGACGGCGCGCCACGCGGCAAAAACTGCCTGCTCGCGGACTTCTTCATTGTCGCCCGACAAGCGAATCATCGCCGGCAGCATTTTCAGCAGGCTGTTCATAATTGCCAAATTTACATTTCATGCCGATTCACTAAGGCTTTGTGCATCGTCACTTCGTCGGCATATTCAAGGTCACTGCCAACTGGCAAGCCCATTCCAATGCGCGTTACCCGCACCCCTAGCGGCTTGAGTAAACGACTCAGATAATTCGCGGTCGCTTCGCCTTCGGTGTTGGGATTGGTGGCAAGAATTACTTCAATGACTTCCGGCGCATCGTCACGTGGTCGCAAGCGCTCGATTAAGCTACGAATTTTTAATTCATCCGGGCCGATGCCGCGAATCGGTGACAATGCTCCATGCAATACGTGATAAAGGCCGTGAAATTCGCGGGTTTTTTCGATTCCTACGAGGTTGTACGGCTCTTCGACGACACAAATTATCGTTTGATCGCGGTTCGGATTATCGCAATAACGACAAGGATCAGTGTCAGTCAGATTGTTGCAGATGGAGCAAAAAGTGATTTTCTCTTTGACTTCGCGGATGGCTTCGATCAAACGTTCGGCTTCTTCCGGTGTCGCCTTGAGCAAATGAAACGCCAGGCGCTGCGCCGATTTGTGACCGACACCCGGCAGGCGTTTGAATTCATCAATTAATTTGGTAACGGGTTCTGCGTAATCAAGCATAAGTTTTAGTTTCGAGAACTTAGTTTCGGGTTTCAGGTTTTGGGTTTCGAGGAAATACCGTTCGAAGTTATTCGTTAAGGATCGAATTTGAGAAAAGACAAATTATCTGGCTTCTGTAACCGCGAAACCCGAAACCAAAACCGCGAAACTAACCTACGATTACATCATTCCGGGAATTTTCAGTCCGCCGAGCGCACCGCCAAGTTTGGATTGCATCGCTTCTTCAACTTTGCGATTGGCTTCGTTGACTGCGGCAACGATTAAATCCTGTAGCATTTCAACATCAGCGGCGGCTTCGGGTTCGATCTTGATCATCGTCAGTTCTTTGTTGCCAGTCATTTCGACTTTGATCATGCCGCCACCCGCCGTCGCATCCACACGCAGGGCATCCAATTCTTTGGCCATGCTCTCTTGCATCTTCTGCGCTTGTTTCATCATTTGTCTAATATCATTACCGCCAGGAAATCTCATGGTTATAACTCCTCTGAAAAAATACCGTAAACCGTTAGTTTGCGGATAAAATTTTAATAGAACATTCAAGTCCGGTGGGGCTTCCCGTCAATCATAGCATAGAGACTCCATCACGTCTTGAAACTATTTACCGGCTTACGCGGGTTCCCTGACCTCAATAATTTCGCCCCGAAATGTTTCGAGTAAAGCTTTGATCGCGGGATTATTTTTGACGCTCTCAATCATATTTTCGCGTGCCTGCTTCGTTTCCTGCACCGGACTGGCAATCGCTTCACCACCAATTTTCACTTCGACGCGCAAAGGATGTCCGAAAAGATGTTCGCCGATTTCGTTGAATAGTTGCGCACCTTCTCGAATCCTTTTTGAAAACATATTCTCGCCGGCAAACAAAATCATTAACGTGCCTTCATCGTAATCAACTTTGGCTTCTTCCAGCGCCATCATTACAAGCGGTTTGCGACGTTTTTCAAGCTCCAGGCGGATCGCGGCTACTTCACGACCGGGCGCAATAACAGGCCTCGTGACAGGCGCAGTTTTAGTTGCCGACGCAAAAGTTCTTGAAGGCTCAGCAACGTAATTTGAGTCTGACCTTATCTCTTCATTATTGAAAGAATCACCAAATCCCGTCGGCTCTTCAAATTGATCGGTTATTGCTCTGACGTTCGCAGCTGGTGGTTGAGGATGCAGGCTTGCAGCTTTAGGTTGAGAAACCGCAGGAGTAGAATTTGTTTGCGTCCCGGGCGCAGTTTTAGGCGGCGAGTAATTACCTCCTGTTAGTTTTGCTTCCAGTTGCTCAAGGCGCTGAATAACTTCGGTCAGTGAACGTAATCTTATGGCCTGAGTTAATTTGACTAAGCCAATTTCTAATTGAAAACGAGGATGGGGCGAATCTTTGATTTGTTTCTCTGTTTCTGTCAGTAAATGAAAAAATCTGACTAAATCTGCTTCAGAAAATTGCGTTGCGAGGTTGCTTAAATTACTTATTTCAGGTGCTGAAATACCCAGATGATCGGGCGAAGAAAGACCAGCTTTGATGACTAATAAGTGGCGAAAATAAGTCATTAGCTCACGCGTGAAGTAGCGTAAATCGTGCCCCCTTGAATCCAGTTCATTAACTATATTTAACAGTTCGGCAGTATCCTGACTTGCAATTGCGACGATAGCCTGACCAAGAGTTTTGGTACTTACTAATCCGAGGGAGTTAATAACTTCGCTTTCAGAAATCTGATCGCCGCTAAAAGCAATAACCTGATCGAACGCTGATTGTGCGTCGCGCAAGCTTCCATTCCCCGCCCGCGCGACTTCATGTAAAGCCTCATCACTGATGTTTACTGTTTCAGCCGTAGCAATTTCCCGTAAGCGTTTGAATATTTTATCAACAGGGATTTGCCGAAACTCAAATTTTTGGCAACGCGAAAGAATCGTGTCAGGAACTTTGTGAAGTTCCGTTGTTGCCATCATGAAAATTACATGACCGGGCGGTTCTTCCAGCGTCTTGAGTAAAGCGTTGAATGCCTGAGTTGAAAGCATGTGAACTTCGTCAATGATAAAGACCTTGTACCGATCACGCGCCGGAGAAATAGAAATACTATTGACGATTACTTCACGAACATTATCAACTCCGGTATTTGACGCGGCATCAATTTCGATGACATCTAATGCGCCACCAGCCGCAATTTCCCGACACGACGGACATTGCAAACAGGGAGTGCTGGTTACTCCGGTGATACAATTCAAACATTTCGCCAGAATTCTGGCCGTCGTAGTTTTACCTGTACCACGCACACCGGAAAATAAATAAGCATGATGCAGGCGGTTGTTTTCCAGCGCATTACTGAGCGTGCGATTGATGTGTTCCTGACCTGTTAAGTCAGCAAAAGTTTGCGGACGATATTTGCGGGCGATAACCTGGTAACTCATAATTCTCAAAACTTTCTACGGTAGGAATTGATAACTAAATTCAAGCATAACTTAGTAACTACAGCTGCTCAAGCAGCTTGAAAAATACTGCCGTACTCCAGAGTAATAATTATTTATCAAACCGAAAAGTAAATTACTTGCAAGTTACTGTAGAAAAAAATATTACTTTTGATTAGAATCTGTGCGTAACAAAAAATAAAAACAGATTTAAGTATCAAAACCAATCAACCAACCAAAAGGAGAATGAATGCCACGAACAAAAAGTTTCGATGCAACAACACACTTAACCAACGCTTTATCAGCCATTGATGCCGATATTGCCAGTCTGCAAAAAAAGAGAGCACAACTAGCCGCGATTATTGGTGGTACTACAGTTGTCAAAAGTAAGGTTAAAGTTGCGGCTGTTACTGAAGCCAAACCAAAACGCAAAATGTCTGCCGCCGCCAGAAAGAAAATAAGCGAAGCGCAAAAGAAACGCTGGGCCGAGCAAAAAGGGCAGTAAATAAGGCACTTTCACAGCCACTGTAAAAGACAAAAGCCACCGCAAAATGGTGGCTTTTGTCACTTTCGTCAAACTTTCATCTCTTCATCACAAAGTCGTAATTTGAGCTTTGCAATTGCTACATGGGTCAGGCTCCGGTGACCCGCAGCACATTCGACAAACGTTACCGTTGCTATCTTCCGATCCTGGCGGGGTTCACGTCATCAGAGTTGCACGAGGCCGGAGCCTGATAAGCATCGCAAATTAGAACCTTCAGATTTGCGATGAAAAAACTGGCGGAGAGGGCGAGATTCGAACTCGCACAGGCCGTAAAGCCCGCCGCGCTTCCAACGCGGTGCAATACCATTATGCGACCTCTCCACGTGAGATTTCAAATTTCAGATTGGAAATTTGAAATTATCAATTTACTGGCGGAGAGGGTGGGATTCGAACCCACGGTACCCGTTAAGGTACAACGGTTTTCGAGACCGCCCGATTCAGCCACTCTCGCACCTCTCCGTATTTCAAACTAACCACACTGAACACTAACGGCGCGCTTTAAAAAAAGCTTGCATCAATTGTTTGCAATCAGCCTCTCTGACGCCTGCCGTAATTTCAACATGATGATTCAAAGAACGATGCGAACAAATCTGAAAAATTGAACTGACCGCGCCGGTTCGCGCTTCGGCTGCGCCGTAAACCAAATGTTTGATCCGCGCATTCACTAAGGCTCCGACGCACATCACACATGGCTCAATCGTCACATAGATACTTGCTTCCGACAGACGATAGTTGCCAATTTTTTGCGCCGCTTCGCGTAAAGCAATGATTTCGGCGTGGGCGGTCGGATCGCAACTGGAAATCGGTTGATTGCGACCACGACCAATAATTTCCCCCTGCATCACAATCACTGCGCCGATGGGAACTTCGCCCGCGTGATACGCTTGTTGCGCCTCGGCAAGTGCAAAGCTCATCCAAAACTCATTTTGCAGGTTTTGCGCGGATAAATTTTCAATTGGCTCGGACGATGCGGCGGGGATTCGTTTACGCTTTTCCTTACTTACTGTCATCTTCACAAGCCATCAGGCAAAACGAGATGGTAATTGTCTGGCCTTACCCTGTCAAGCAGGATAAATTGCTGTGCGTCTTTCAAAAGAATTTACGTTTAAATTCTTCGTGTCTTTGCTTTGCCATTTGCAGCAGAATTATGTATTCAGGATCATCCCGCAAATTATTAAGCAGCGGATCTGTCACGAAGTATGGATAGCAAAAAAAACCCCCTTCAATGCTGCTTCGCAACAAGCGCAACGAAGCGGTTTTATTGCCTAATTCCGCAAATGCCTGCGCAAATTTATAAACCGCCTCGGCATCTGTTACCTTCCGACTGGTAATTTGTTTTTCTGTTGCGCGTAATAATTCCAGCCCCTGGGCATTTTGTTTGGCAAGCCCCAGTTTCAATGCCTGCCCGATTTGCACGTACAAAGATTTTGGCTCTATTTTGTAAGCCAGTTCAAAATCCGAGTTGGCCTGTTCCCAGTTTTTTAAATGGTAATTACCAAAGCCACGATAAAAGACAATAAAGGCTGGCGAGTTTTTCAGCGGCAAACTCGCCAGAAATTTTTCGTATTGCCCATCGTAAAGATAACTATTAAAAGCTGAGCTATTAAGTTTGACTTCGGGATCAAGCCGCCGGGCGATTTCTCCTTCGCTAATTGATTCCTTCAGCATGCCACCAAAACGATAAGCGTAACCTAACTCCCAATGTGCTTCAGGATGATTGGAGCTTGTTTCCAGAACCTTTCGCAAAAGCGGCACCGCGTCTTCTGCGCGACCTGTGTCCGTAAACATATTCGCCATAAAAATTCGCGCTTCAATTAAATCTGGATTGAGTGCAAGCGCCTTTTCATAATCGGTTTGTGCTTTGCGATAATTTTCTTCACCGCCGAAATCAAACGCGGCAATCGCTGTCTGCGCTCGCCCCAGATGCGCCCAGGCCAGTGCGTAATCAGGCTCAAGCTGGACTGATTGTTCCAGCATTTGAATCGCGAGTTTGAATTCGTTCGTGGCGTATAAGTCCACACCGCGCAGGTAATACTCATACGCCAAAGGTTTTTTTGGCTCATCACGTTTCAGCCGATCAGTTTCGGCGGAAGTGAGATTTAATTGTAAACCTCGAATGACCTGTTGCGTGACCCGATCCTGCACGGAAATCAGGTTTTCATATTTCAGGTCAAGCGCATCTTTCCACAAAATTTCGTTGGTGATGACATCAACCAATTGCGCGGTGATGCGCAGGTCGTTGCCTTCCTTGATATAGGTTCCAGTAAGCAACGTATTGATATTCAAATCAATCGCCACTTTTTTGGGATCAATATCCTGATTACGATACTTGTCAACATACGATGAAGGGCGAACATTCAAAGCATTGACGTAACCCAGCCTGGTAATAATTGCATCAGCCAGCGAAAAGCTCAGAAACTCTGTTTCCCTTTCCTGTTTCAGGTTACGAAAGGGCAGGACGGCCAGTGTGCGCGCCTTAGCAAGCCTGGGTGCGGGTTTGAGCGGTTGCCGAAAAAAAATGAAATACGCCATTGCGATTGGCGCAATGACAAAAACCAGCGCTAACGTTAGTTGATATGGTAACAGGCGGTTTTTTTCAGGCTTAGTGATTGCGCCTGATTCTGACGGAAGAAGTTTCTGATACTCGTTCTGTTCTGGTTCAGCGATTAATATTTCTCGGCTTGAGATCGTGATCGGCATCGCAAAGCGATAGCCCCGCTTGGGCAGGGTTTGAATGAATTGTTGTCCTTCGTCGCCCAGCGCTTTCCGTAACGTTGAAATATTTTGCGCCAGATTTGACTCTTCCACTATCGTGTCAGGCCACACGCGCCCCATCAATTCATCCTTAGTCATGACGTGGCCGCCGTTTTCGACTAAGGCTAATAATGTCTCAAAAGCTTTTGGGGTTAACTGCACAGGTTCGCCATCACGTAACAAAACCTGCTCCTCTGTGACTAAAACAAAGGAACCAAATTCGTATAAGTGGCTGTTCTGACGGGGCTTAGCCTCTTTCATAATTCTTTGAAGAAAATCTCAAAACGATTTTATCTAAACCTTAAGACTTCTTGAGAGACTTTGCCGCATTATTTTCACCACACAAAACGCTCAAAGGCTTGCTGGGAAAAGAGTGCCGCAATTTTGGGGAATTATTCGGGGGAGTTGTTCTCCGCAACTACAGGCATTCTATCCATAGATAAGCTTTTGGACAACAAGGCGTTAGCAGTTTGGCAGGTTAATTTGGTAAAATCTCCAATGAGAAGGTACTGGAAAAGCCACTGTCGGGCTGCTCACGCTTGTTTTGGGGAATTAGTATCTTTCAGAACCTAAACAAACGACCGGAGAGAAGAGCGGAGACAGGTAAAGCTCCTGCTCCTTTTATCTTTTACTCCGCCTTCAAGGGGGGAAAATGAATACACGTATTAAAGTTATCTGCTGTCTGCTTTTCTTAGCTATTAGCGGAGCAATGCTCTGGCCCCATGGCGAACAGGCAGTAGTAAAAACCAAATCCAATGACTGGAAATACAACAAAAATTCGCCGACCAGTTCCGGTCCGATTGCCATCACCTCTGATGATCGCTACGTCTGGGTCGCTAATCCTGACAACGATTCAGTTTCAGTCATTAATGTCCGCTTTGACGCCAACATCAAAGTCGCGGAAGTCCGCGTCGGTAAGGAACCGCAAAATGTCGCCATCTCGCCCGATGACAAATGGGTTTTTGTCAGCAACACCGTCAGCGGCACAGTTTCGGTCATTCGGGCCAATCCCAATAATCCGCGTGTCGTGCAAAATATCCGCGTCGGTACGGAGCCTTACGGCATGGCTTTCACGCCCAACGGCGAACGACTATACGTTGCCAATGCGCGCTCCAATGATGTGTCGGTGATTGATGCGCACGAATGGCGCGTCGTCAAAACAATCAACAACGTAGGGCTTGAACCACGTGGCGTAGCCATCACCAATAACGGCGATCAATATGACGATGACGAAAAAGTTTACGTCACGCAATTCTTTGCCCTTGATCGCCCTGGCGTATTAATTGGCGCTGATAATTACAAAGAGGGGCGTGTCACGGTTATTTCCACCAGAAATAATCGGGTCATCAAAGAAGTCGTTTTGAATCCGCAGGCTGATACCGGCTTTAAATCAAACGGCTCCGCACTGAAACGGATTCCCGCCACGACGACAACTCCGCCCACCTTCGATGTCACGACGGGCGCATTCCCGAATTTCCTCAATGCCGTAGTCATCAAGGGCAACAAAGCTTATCTGCCCAACAACGCCGCCTCACCCGATGGCCCGGTGCGTTTCAATGTCAACGTGCAGGCTTTTCTTTCGGTCATTGATACAGACAAAGATGCCGAAGGAGAAGTCGGCGGACAAAAACAAACGATCAACATGAATCGCGGAATTCAGTTTGAGCCTGCCAGCCCGAAAAAATTATTTCTCGGCGTGCCGTGGCAAATTGCTTTCAAGCACAACAGCAACGAAGGCTATGTCATTGCGGCGGCAGCCAACATCGCGGTCAAAGTCGTACTGGACAACAATGGTACGCCGACGATCAACGCTCCCAAACAGGCGGGTGATCCGGGTGGCATCGTTCGTATTCCCGTGGGACAAAATCCGCGTGGCATCGTGATTAACAGCACGGATGATCGTGCCTATGTCATGAACGAAGTCTCGCGTGATGTCTATGTTCTTAATCTTGAAACCAACACAACTAAATCAATTGTCCGCTCCGCACGCTTGCCTCTTGCAGGTACAGAGGAAGCACGCATTCAGCTTGGCAAAGCTATTTTCAACAGCAGCACGGGCGTTGACCTGCCGGAGCTTGGGCCGGATGCCGTCATCGGGCAGCGTCTTTCCAGCGAAGGCTGGAGCGGTTGTGTTTCCTGTCACGCGTTTGGAACGACAGATCAGGTCGTCTGGATTTTCGGCGCGGGGCCGCGGCGTTCGGTACATCTGAATGGCTCATTCAATCCGCATAATCCAAAAGATCAAAAAATTCTGAATTACTCTGCGATCTTTGACGAAGTGCAGGATTTCGAGAACAACATTCGTGGCGTTTCGGGCGGCCTGGGATTGATTACGCTGACCGACGGCGTGACGCAGGACCCGACGCTTAATGCGTTCACGCTGGCGAATACAGGACGCAGCAAAGGGTTGGACGCATTGTCTGAATATGTCGCGCATATTCGCACCCCGATTTCACCGCTTGCCAACGTCAGGCCCTGGACACAACTCGGTCGTGAAATTGCAATTGGTCGGCAGCTTTTTGAGCAGGTCGGTTGTGTAAATTGTCATTCAGGTGGAGGCTGGTCGGTCAGCCGTCGTGATTACACACCGCCGCCTGCGGCAACTGAAATCGTCAACGGTCAGGTCTTCCGCTTCCTCAAAAAAGTCGGGACGTTCGACGCGGCTGCAACCAATGAAATCAGGCAAAATGGCGCTCCGCCGCTGGGAGCGGACGGCTTTAATCCACCGTCATTGCTCGGCGTTCACGCCATGGGGCCGTTGTTTCATAATGGTTCAGGCTTAACCATTGAAGACGTGCTGAAACAAAAAACACATCGGCAGGCAGGACTTGCGGACAAGAGCATAGACCTGTTGGATAATCCCTTCTTCTTTGACGCTTTGGTGAAGTTCGTCAAATCAATTGACGCTTCGACGGAACCGTTTCCATTAAAGAAGTGATTTGTAAAATCGGTCAGTAGCAAGAGCTGATCAGGTATCACAATTTCCACTTTCCATTTTCAACGGTCTATAATTTGTGCGGAGTTACCCTGCTGCAAAGAGTAGAAAATTAAGCATGGAAAGTGGAAAATATTTACTACCATGTAAAGGAGTTTGTTATGGCTATTAACGAAGCAAAGCTAAATCAATTTTTGGGCAACTGTATCACGGACTTTGGGGCGACGATGCACGCCGGCTTAGTCGTGATCGGAGAAAGTCTCGGTCTTTATAAAGCGCTGGCGGCGGCAGGCAAACCGCTCGCACCTGCCGAATTAGCCGCAGCAACGAAAACAAATGAGCGTTACGTGCGCGAATGGCTCAACGCGCAGGCAGCGGGCGGGTATGTTTCTTACGACGGGGAAAAGCAAAGCTATTTTCTTTCGGAAGAACAAGCCTTTGCGCTGGCCGATGAAAAGAGTCCAGCTTATTTGCCAGGTGCGTTTCTGCTCGCCGTTTCTGCCCTTTACGCCGTGCCGAAAATGATTGAGTGTTTTCGCACTGGCGAAGGGCTGGGCTGGCACGAACATGACGCAGGGCTGTTTCGCGGCACGGAAATGTTTTTTCGCCCCGGTTATGCCGCGAATTTAATCAGTGCCTGGATTCCGGCACTTGACGGCGTTGAAGAAAAATTGCAAG
>JANMKB010000468.1:0-4772 GCA_031371805.1 Blastocatellia bacterium
GAAAACGGCAATGATTTGGCCTGGAACGATTTTGAGACAACTTATCGTTCGATGATGATTGCGGCAGCTCGTGCTTTGACCAGAGATCAATCGGAAGCCGAAGATTTGACGCAAACGGTTTACGGAGATTTGTTTGGCGTGCGCGAATCCGGCGAGCAACGCGTCAGCAAATTCGCGCACTATTCTGGTCGCGGATCATTGGGCGGATGGTTACGCGCCCTGATTTATCAAACGTTTATTGATCGGAAGCGGCAGAATTCGCGCTTTGAGCAAATCGGAGAAACGACCGAACAAATAGCCAATGATTCGACCCAGCAAATTTCTGCCGGGATTATGCGCCCGGATGAAGCCTACGAAGCCAATGGTGATGAGCGCTTGCGCCGGGCCACCGAAAACGCAATGTCACAGGCGCTGGCGGCGCTTGCAACGCGGGACAGGTTGTTGCTGAATTATTATTACTTTGATGATTTGACGCTGAAAGAAATCGGTGTCGTGATGAATGTTCATGAAGCGACGATTAGCCGCTGGTTGAGCAAAACACAACAAACTGTGCGCAAAAAAACGGAAGAATTTTTGCGGCAGCAGGGTTTAAAAAGCGTCGAGATTTCAGAATGTTTGCACCTGGCGACGCGCTCTGAAATTGATGTGCGCCAGACAATTAGCGATGTTAAAGGCGCGGCAACTGAACGCGCTCCTTAAGTACGCAGTGAAAAAGAGCGCAAGTTTTTTTCGCTCATTCGTTCAAAGAATTGAAAGGATAATCCGCCGGCTGGCAGCCTGCAATACAAAATTAGACGTGGCATCAAACAATAACAATTTGGAGCAGGAATTTGACGCGCTGTTGCGGCAACACGTAAAAAAATACAGCGCGGCAACTACTACGGCATGCGAAGGTTTTGCTGCGGAGCAGGCTGGCGCTTACCTTGAAGAGGCATTGAGCAAAACTGCCATGACAACCTATGAAGAGCATTTAACCGCGTGCGCTTCGTGCCGTCATCACGTCATAGAGCTTTCGCGTTTGCTGCCAGCAGGCACAAACGAAAACTTAGCAACAATTCCAAATGAACCAACTTTGGGGGAGCGTTTTTTTAAATTATTTTCCGGCTGGCGACTGGGCGCACTGGCAGGGCTTGGCGTAGCAACGACTGCTTTACTATTATTTTTCGTCAGTACTCCAAACAAAACCTCTGACACGATGGTCGCAGTTAATCAGGCACCTGTGATAGCGTCAGCAACTCCTGAAAACCAGACTCAGATGACAGATAAAATTGCCGGAAATAAGGCCGACAATAAGCAGCCTAAACCTGCTGCTACTCCGGCTCCAGATTTAGCAGCGGGTTCAGTACCTCCGGCAAATGCTGCGAAACCAGCTGCACCGATTACGGAGTTACCCATTGGCGGACGATCTAAGGCCGTGATAGATGGCGCGGCGAATCAAGCCGCTCCATTGCCGCCAATCCCTAAACCAACGACAGGTCTCGCTGCTGAAGAACTCAAGCGCGAAGCCAGCCGTTCGGTAAATCAAATGCAGGCCGAACGCCCCCTTGATTTAAGAAAGAACGACATCCGCACGACTAAATCCGGCGAGGAATCAGCAAAAGCTGCTCCCGCAAAATCGATTGAAGACAAAGCAAGAGTTGCTGAGGTTGCAGAAATTAGAGCACAGGATAATATCACCGTCGAAAAGGAAAAAGACACAGAGAAAGCAAAGAAAAAATCCGCCGCCGAGGGCCGCACTAGGTCAGCCGCCAAACCCGCGCCTGCTCTAATCAAAGAAATCAATGGTAAGAATTTTCGCCTGGAAAATGGCGTTTGGGTAGACACACAATATAACGCCGGGGCTGGCTTATCTGTCGTTCGACTCATACATAACAGCGACGAATACAAGCGAGTACTGAAAGATACACCCGGACTCAAGCCCTGGTTTATCCTCAAATCCGTCATCGTAGTGTGGCAGGGTAAAATTTATCGGGTAGATAAATAGCTATTTCCAAACCTGGAAACTTCGCTTGGAAATTTTGCCGCGCGCGTGCTAGGATGCATCCCTTCGATTCGCCGTTCAGCAATGCGGAGAGCTGGCAGAATGGCTATTGCACCAGTCTTGAAAACTGGCGTCCGAAAGGGCATGGGGGTTCGAATCCCTCGCTCTCCGCCAATAGCCACATCTAATCATTGCATATAGTAGCTTTACTCCTTCAACTTCACTAGAAACTATCAAAACAACTATCAAATTATAGCTCGGTTTGATAGACCCCACAGTATCACCAGTATCAACTTTTCGCATTGGGCGAAAGAGATTCAGCACCGTCGCGCCCATTGATCACTGGCAGTCTTGCTCCCACATCTCTGGGTTTTACTCAATGATAAAACGGATCATACTACCTCAGAAGTCTTCGGCACGCTCTTTGATATAGTTAGAGCAAATTAGAAGAGTGCGTATGGTATAATAAAGAAATGAAACCATATTCAGAAGATTTACGGCTGCGGGTGATTGAAACGATTCAAGCCAATGAGAGCAGTCAGGCAGAAATTGCCGAGCAGTTTTCAGTCAGTGTGCCGTTTGTAGAAAAGTTGTGGCATCGTTTTCGGACCACGGGAGATTATCGAGCCAAAACCGAATTTGTCCGAGGACCGGAAAGACGATTGAAGAAGGATGAAGAGTTAATCCGGGAATTGGTCAAAAAACAACCAGATGCGACACTGGAAGAACTCTGTCAGGCAGTTGCCCAAGCCACCAATAAACCCAAAGTGACGACGGCGACAATGTGCGTTGAACTGCAAAGATTGAAATTAGGTCGCAAAAAAAGTCCCTGCACGCCGCCGAGCAGGAAAGTGAGCGAGTCAAATTGAGACGAGTCGCGTACCAAAGCGAGCTTGCACAAGAAGACCTTTCACGGTTGAAGTTTTTAGCTGAGGCAGGTAGTCATCTGGCAATGACCAGACCGTACGGACGGGGTGAGAAAGGTCAAAGAGTAGTGGAAGCCGTGCCGAAAGATTATGGCGAGAACCTTTCCCTGCTGACCAGTTTGTCAGTCACAGGGATCGAAGCTCCGATGACGATTACCGGAGCCGTTGACTCCATCGTCTTCAAAGTCTAGGTCGAAGAAGTTTTATGTCCGAGCCTCAAAGCAGGAGACATCGTCATCAGGGATAATCTGAATCATGGATAATCTGGCAGTGCATAAAGTGAAAGGGATCAGCGAATTGATGGCAGGCTGCGGAGCGAAGCTGATCTATCTGCCGCCCTATTCACCGGACTTAAATCCCCTCGAAAAATGTTGGTCAAAGATTAAAACATACTTACGACGCGCGAAAGCAAGAACGCGAGCAGCATTAGAACAAGCTTTCACAGAAGCCTTGTTGCTCATCACGCCAGAAGATGCTTTAGTTTGGTTCAAAAGTTGCGGCTATGCCATACACTAACCTTAAATCTGCTCTAAAGGTTCAATTCTGCCCAGGCTTTGCGATAAGCCGAAAAGGGTTGTGCCAAACAATTAGTCAAAATGCGCAAGGCCGGTTTGAGTAACAGCCAAGGCACGCGAAAGACGCTGCTCAAGCGCGCCGTCACGCTGCGCGGGCCTGCGGCAGTGGGTGCGTGGTGCGGCGTCCCGGCGGCGCAAACAACTCCTGGAATTGCCACAGCAAGGTGTAGACAAAAAACCGTGACACGCGATAACAACGCGCCAGGCGCGTCAGTTCCCCGTACACGCCTTGGGCGAGAAAAGCTTGCGCGGCGATCTGCGCCCGCGTTACCTTATCCAAATCAGGCCGTCTTATGAATTTCATGGCGGCTCAGTTTCTCCTCTTTTTTGGTTGCCGTTGCACTTCAACCTTACAGGGGAGGAACCTCTTTTTCAAAGAACTATTAGCTGGGCTGTGAAACTTGCCCAAATTTGCCTTCCCCATCAGGAAATCAATAGAAAAAGGAGATTCTTTGGGGGCTAAAACCAACCACTATAATGCCGAGTAAATAACACGAGAAAGCCTATAAAAATTGGGCGAAATGAAATTACTCGGCATAATTCTCTACTCCGCATAAACACAGATGTCGGCTAGACCCGCTTCACAGTAGCAAGAAAAATCGCTACGATACAAATGAACGGGTTAACCCGTGAAAGTTTTTTATACCTTCGAAATCACCTATCATTTTTCTCGTAATATGCACCTGGCTAAGAGCGCAACCTTAGAACTCCGCCGCCGCTGCCAGTTTCTAAAATGGACGTTCTGGCTCTGGCGCCGCCGTTATTATATTTGGCGCTATGCCAGAGTTCTTGATTGGCAGCAGTACAAAGTGGCAGGTCCTGTGCCGTTTTCGCCACAACTCAAAGCTAAGATTCGCGCGCAAATAGAAGAATGGCAGCAGACAGCGCCAAATTCGACCGAGGGGAAATGGTTAGAAGTGGATGCTGGCCTGGGCTATGCTTGTTTCGTCTCTGCGGAGGGCGAAGCCTTTATTGAATATTGGAATGAAGACCTCAGCCCCGCTACTGAAGCAGATCGAGACCGCTCTGTATGCGGGCGCACGACGGCCCTTGTGCTGGGGCTGCTAAACCTGCCTGAACTGGCGACCGCCTTGCCGCAGCGTCCCCCCGCCGCGAAGAATTGTAGCCATTGTGCTGGCGTAGGATGGCATAATGTCTACCTGTTTTATGTTATATGTTTGATCTGCGGTGGCCTCGGCTGGCGGGTTTGGGAGGGGAATATTCAAAAAGAACGGGAAGATTCATTCACCTGACGAGCATCGGAGTGACTGCTCCGGCATCGCTCAAAGA
>JANMKB010000328.1:0-5184 GCA_031371805.1 Blastocatellia bacterium
CACCGTGTCAAATCATCAATCCCACAAAATATATCTTCATGGCGCTTCGCTTGCAGGGACTGCCGCTACGCGTCTGCGCTATCGCGCACCGTCCCGGGAACAGAGGTCAGAGAAGGGGGACGACCACGACCCGAAAACCGACACTGCTGACACGGTTGGACGGAGGAAAGTCGTCACGAGAGACGGCACGCGCAAAGTCTTGATCGTAGCCCCACGAACCGCCCCGCAGGACGCGATCTTCTCCTTTTTGCGGCCCCGTCGGATTCGTTTGGCTGGTACTGGAATAATTGTCGTACCAATCCTGACACCATTCCCAAACATTGCCGTGCATATCGTAAATGCCAAACGAGTTCGGTTTCTTTTGGCCAACTGGATGCGTTTTGCGCTCAGAATTTTTGTCGTACCACGCTATGTCATCCAGGTTACCCGCATTAGCAGCCGTCGTTCCTGCACGACAAGCATATTCCCATTCCGCTTCGGTCGGCAACCGATAGGTCTTGCTAGTTTGCTGACTCAGCTTCTGGCAAAACTTCTGTGCGTCTTCCCACGAAACCCGTTCGACAGGTAAATTCTCGCCGTTGAAATACGAAGGGTTATTCCCCATCACAGCCTGCCATTGCGCCTGTGTCACCTGATATTTGCCCAGATAAAATTCCGACACCGTAACTTGATGCTGAGGTCTTTCACGATCCCTTGCTTCTTGATCCGATTCCGGCGAACCCATCAGGAATGTACCACCAGGAATAGCTACCATTTCCAGCTTGACGCCGTTACCTAAGTCTTCGGTGTAAGATTCAAAGCGTGGAGCAATTATTTTCTTTTCTTCCACGACTTTTGCTGTTAAAGATTTGCCTAACCGCCTCGCGCCTTCCTGAAATGATCGTAACAAAGCTTCCCATTCATCGTCCGCTTCATCGCCAAACAAATCTGTCCAATTGAAATTGCTGATGTGATCCGGCGTTTCACATTCCTCTAATCGCACGGGAAAAATAAACAGGTCGCTTGCCAATTTATCCTGAAACAAATCCAGCGCCAATTTGATTTCGCGCTGCACGAAGCTGCGTTTGACGACCGAACGCGTAGACATACAGACAATAAAAAAATCGGTTTCACGGATGACTTTGGGAATGGCCGTGGTGAAATCATCGCCCTTGAGCAAATCTACTTTGTCCATCCACGGTTGGTAGCCTGCGGCCTTCAGCCGTTCGTACAATTTTTTGACGGCGGCATAGTCTTCGCGGGCGTAGCTGAGGAAGATACGAATCATTTCTTTTACTCTTCGTGGTCAGGCTTATTGATTGAGCGAAGACGTAGTGTAGCGCAGAGATGATTCTGCGGACAAGAAGCTTTCTGATCCAGACCCGAAGAGCCGCCAGATAATCACGGCATGCGTAAGCGCGTGAAACAGAAGGCGTTTGTCAATTTTAATAATTTTGCGGTTGCTCTGATTTCATCGCTGTGCATATAATTCGCACCTTGTTTAAGAAACGTTGATTTATTACTGGTACCCCATCTCACCCTCACAGGCTAGTGATACGGCTTGAAAATTCTTTACTCTCACACTTTCAGTTCATCTCCCTGAAGTTGTTCGTCTTTTTCAACGAAGGCAGATAGATTTTTTTAAGTGCCCTCATTAGTAAATTATTAACCTGCAATGATTATTTCAGTGTGCGTCTTTCTCCTGCCGCCTTATGCGAAGATATTTGATGACACGGGTAACTTAGGTTATTAAAACCAGGTTATTAAACTGAAAGTCAACTTCCCTTAATTAAAAGAGAACTTTACATGAAAAATTTTATCCCCCGAAGTCGGGAACAACGTCACAAGTATGCACGTTGTTTAGTGTTATTGCTGCTGAGCGCAGCAATTGTCTGCACCATAATCAGCAACCGTGTGGCAGCGCAAATCACTCTCATTTCTGCCAATACAAATGTCAAACCGAATGACCTGATCAGTCTGATGGGAACCAATCTGGCAACGACCACCGCGTCCGCAGCAGTTAGTCCCTATCCGACAACGCTCGGCGGCACTACCATCAAAGTGCGCGATGCTGCCGGAACAATCCGCTTAGCGCCGCTGCTGTTTATCTCGCCCACATTTATTAATTGCCAAATTCCCCTGGGCACAGTCCCTGGTACAGCAACGATCACAATCACCAGCGGTAGTCTAATTAACACAGGGACCATCACGATTGCGGGTACAGTAACGCCAACGCCAACTCCTACACCTACACCTACCCCTACCCCTACGCCAACACCAACACCAACACCTACCCCTACGCCTACGCCCACTCCCACGCCCACTCCGACACCTACGCCCACGCCAACACCAACACCTACGCCGACACCCACGCCCACTCCGACAGGCACGGTCATAACTTATTTGACCACGATGCGCCCGGAAAGTGGCGTGTCTTCGCTGGGATCGGGGTCTTCGGTATTGCGTTTGAGCGCGGATGAAAAATCGGCGACCGTGACATTTACTTACTCGAATCTCACTACGCCTGTGACCAGCGCCCACATTCATGGCCCGGCTGATCCAGGTCAGAGCGGTGGCGTGCTGTTCGATCTCGATGGAACGCCCGTACAAGCGGATGGATCATTGCTCTGGACGTTCACCCAGGTGGGAACTGTCACGCCAGCGCAAATTGTGCAGGCGCTCAAGGCTGGGCGGATCTACATCAACGTACATTCATCACGCTATCCATCCGGCGAAATACGCGGGCATTATGGTGTAGTCAATGGCACGCAAACCTTTACCCCACCGCCTGCGCCACCACCTTTATCCACTGCCAAGCCGACCGCAACAGAGGCGGCACGGTTTCTCACGCAGTCCACCTTTGGGCCGAAAATGGCGGACATCACGGCCTTGCAAAATAAAGATTATGACACGTGGGTGAATGAACAATTTGCGCTGCCGCTGACCTCACATCTGGCTTATCTGGACGGCTTAAAACAGACCGAACCAAATCGCACGCCATCAGAGGACGCGACGATTGAATCGTTCTGGAAACAGGCCGTGCTGGGCAATGATCAGTTACGGCAACGAGTGTCATTTGCGCTCAACGAAATTTTTGTGGTGTCTTTCATTTCCGGGCTGCAAAGCCAATATTATGCGGTAGCCAGTTATACCGATATGTTGAATCGTGATGCCTTTGCGAATTTCCGGCAATTGCTGGAAGACGTGTCATTACATCCGGCGATGGGACGTTATCTGGATCACATCCAGAACGATAAAGAAGACCCCATCACTGGTCAGCATCCCAATGAAAATTATGCCCGCGAAGTGTTGCAACTTTTTTCGATTGGTCTGTACAAACTTCACCCTGATGGCAGCCTGATGCTGGATGCGAACGGTCTGCCGATTCCCACCTACGATCAAGCTACTGTGCAGGGCTTTGCCAAAGTTTTTACGGGTTGGAGCTATGGTTCATTCCCCAAAACCGAAGATGGCTGGAAATGGCCGTTGCTGGAACCATACAGCGGTCAGTTTTGGCGCGTGCCGATGGAGGCCTGGCCGGAGCATCATTCGACTGCGCCTAAACTTTTATTGAATGGTGTGACATTGCCAGCCGGGCAAACGCCACAAAAAGATTTGCAGGATGCGCTGAACAATATTTTCAATCATCCGAACGTCGGGCCATTCATTGCACGCCAATTAATTCAACGGCTGGTTACCGGCAATCCAAGCCCCGGCTATGTCTATCGAGTTACACAAAAATTCAACAACAACGGCAGCGGCGTGCGCGGTGATATGAAGGCCGTTATCAAGGCAATTCTCCTGGATTACGAAGCGCGCAGCCCTGATATGCTGGCGCAGCAGGGCTACGGCAAATTGCGTGAGCCAATCGTGCGGATGGCGCAGTTATTACGCACTTTCAATTTTTCGTGTACGTGCGGCAAATTTCCGTTGTACTGGATGGAAAGCCCGGCGTATGCGCTGGGACAAAATCCATATCGCTCGCCCAGCGTCTTCAATTTCTTTTCACCTGATTTCAGACCATCTGGCACATTGGCAGCGGCAGGTTTATATGCACCGGAATTTCAGCTTTCGACTGAGGTTTCAATCATAGGCAGTTCAAATTTTATGCGCGCCACTATTTTTACCGGCTTCAACTGGGACCCGGCTTTACCGCCCTTGCTGGGCGATTATTCCGGCTTTACGGCGCTGGCCGCCAACCCTGCGCAATTAGTCGAACAGTTGAACCTTTTGCTGATGTCAGGCCAGATGTCCGCCGCGATGAAAAATACAATTGTTGCGGAAATCACAAAGATGCCATCTGACCCGATTGAGCGTGTGAAAGAGACGGCGCACAGCATTATGACTGCGCCGGAATATGTCATTCAAAAATAATAAGGAGGAGAAAAATCATGTCATCATCACGTAGAAATTTTCTTAAGCATTCACTTTGTGCCAGCCTCGGTGCGAGCAGTGCGGCTGGCTTGCTCGGCAATTTAGCACTGACCGCAGCGGCTGTTCCACCAGTTCAGGCAGGCGATTTCAAAGCCCTGGTCTGTATCTTTTTATTTGGCGGCAATGACGGAACAAACACGCTGATTCCCTACAGCCAGACCGATTACAATGAATATGCCGCCGCCCGCACGACGCTGGCTTTACCACGCGCAAATTTGTTGCCGATTACGCCCACCACCACCGACGGACGCTCGTTTGCCTTGCATCCCAGTGTCCCCGAATTACAAACGCTGTTTGGACAAAAGAAGCTGGCCATCGTGCCTAATGTCGGGCCATTAGTTGCCCCGACCACACGCAATCAGTTTTTGCAAAAATCAGTGCCATTGCCGCCGCAATTGTTTTCGCACAGCGATCAACTCACGCATTGGCAAACTGCGTGGCCGAATGAAATTCCGCAAACGGGTTGGGGCGGGCGCCTGGCGGACGCGCTGAATACGTTCAATCCCAATCCGCAAATTGCCATGTCAATTTCGCTGGCAGGTGCCAACACTTTTCAGATTGGCAATAGTGTGCCGCCACAAATGATTGCCAGCGAAGGCCCCATCAAATTGTGGTATTACAACGAAGGCTGGAATTATCCTGGCACGAATATCACCAAAGCGATGTTGCAACAAAGCAGCACCAACGCCTTCGAGACGAAATATCGTGAGACTTTCAAAAGCGCGATTGATAACGAAGTCCGGCTCAGCAATGCGCTGGCCAACGCACCAA
>JANMKB010000329.1:0-3663 GCA_031371805.1 Blastocatellia bacterium
TGGCTGGCGGTCACGCTGCGTGACGGAAGTTCGCAGCCAATAGTTCGCAGTTCGCAGAAAGAAAGTTCACAGTTGGCAGTTCACAGTTCGCAGGAAAAAACTGCGAACCGCGAACTGCGATCTGCGAACTCTTCTCCGACCACCTGGAGCATGAAATCGCTCCACCGCCTCATCGTGACTTCCGCAACCTATCGCCAATCTTCAACTCAGCACTCAACACTCAGCACTCAGCACTCCCCCGACGATCCCTACAATCGCCTGCTTGCACGCGGCCCGCGCTTTCGACTGGAAGCGGAGATGGTGCGAGATTTGGGACTGGCAGCGAGTGGATTATTGAGCAATAAAATTGGGGGTGCGAGTGTGTTCCCGCTCCAACCTGACGGCGTTTGGAAGAGTCCGTACAGTTCAGAAAAATGGACAACGAGTTCCGGTGAAGATTTATATCGTCGCAGCCTGTATACGTTCATTCGTCGGACGGCTCCATTTCCGCAAATGGTGACATTTGATGGAACCAGCCGCGAAACCTGTACGGTGCGCCGCATCCGAACGAATACGCCGTTGCAGGCGTTGACGATGCTGAACGATGAAGCGGCGATGGAAAACGCTCGCGCTCTGGCGCAGCGAATGATGAAAGAAGGCGGCGCAAATTTGCCTGATCGTTTAAAATATGGATTTCGCGCCTGCCTCACGCGGATGCCCGAAGCGGCAGAAATTGAACGCTTGAAAAATTTGTATGAGCAACAACTACTGAGCTACAAGACAAATCCCGAAGCCGCGAAAAAAATCTCGAAAGAAGTAAAGGCAGCGAAGCGCAATGAAATCGCGGCTCTGACGATGATTGCGAATGTTTTGTTGAATCTGGATGAGACTGTGACGAAGGAATAATGAAATTCGATCAGGGGAAATTCAACGCAAAGGGGCAAGGGGACAAAGGGACAAAGGAGCAGCCAGAAAATTCAGGTCTTTGATCCTTCGACCCTTTGCCCCTTTGCGTTACAATCTTTTCTGAAGTATGACCGCCCGAAATGAATTTGGTGAAGAATCATGCCCCAAAAAATAGCTACAAAAAATATTACAAAATCGGTATTTTTGTTATTCATCTGCGGCATTATTTCAGCTTCATTTCTTCACTCAACTGCACAAGCAGTTAATCAATCTGCGCCACGTAAAATTGACTTCAACCGCGATATTCGCCCGATCCTTTCTGATAAATGTTTTGTCTGTCACGGCCCTGATGCTCCCGCCAAAAAAATTAAATTGCGTCTGGATTCCGAAGCCGCAGCGATGGCGGTTATCGTTCCAGGTAAATCCGAAGAAAGTGAACTCATCAAACGCATCACGCATGCCGATGAAGCGGTGCGAATGCCACCGACTTATTCAGGTCGTTCGTTGTCGCAAGCTGAAATCGAAGTGCTGACCGAATGGGTTCGACAGGGAGCAAAATGGCAATCGCACTGGTCGTTGAACTTGCCTGTCCGTCCTGAAATTCCAGTCGTTAAAAACAAAGCCTGGGTGAAAAATCCGATTGATAATTTTGTCCTGGCGCGGCTTGAAAAAGAAGGGATTAATCCATCACCTGAAGCTGATCGTGCAACGTTACTGCGGCGCGTCTCGCTTGATTTGACAGGTTTGCCGCCGACTTTGCAGGAGCTTAATAATTTCATCAATGACAAATCAGCGCAGGCCTATGAAAAAGTTGTAGACGGTCTTTTAGCTTCACCGCGTTATGGCGAACGGATGGCGTTTCGCTGGCTGGATGTAGCGCGTTATGCGGATACGAATGGCTATCAATTGGACGGTGAACGTTCGATGTGGCGCTGGCGCGACTGGGTCATTGACGCTTTCAATCAGGACAAGCCTTTCGATAAATTTACGATTGAACAACTTGCCGGAGACCTGTTACCCAACGCGACCTTCGAACAAAAAATTGCGACCGGATTCAATCGCAATCACCGTGCAAATTCTGAAGATGGAATCATCCCCGCTGAGTATTTTGCCGAAAATGTCATTGATCGCGTGGACGCTACATCAACCGTTTGGCTGGGAATGACGGTTGGTTGTGCGCGTTGCCACAATCACAAATACGATCCAATTTCGCAGCGGGAATTTTATCAACTCTTCGCGTACTTCAATAATATTCCTGAAGACGGCAGAGCCAGCAATTTTGGTAATTCTCCGCCGTGGATGCCGGCTCCGACAAGCGAACAACAGGCGCAGATGGATCAGCTTCAGCAGGAATTAAAAACGACCGAATCTCAACTTGCCAAACTACTTCCGGAGAATTCTAATGCGCAAAAAAACTGGGAAAAATCATTATCGCGTGAAGCGAATATTCACTGGTTTCCGACTGATAATTTAATTGCTCGCCACGCGCTGGATGAAAGTTCACAGCTTGAAAGTTCTGCATTGATGCCCAATACAAAGCATTCAAAGCCAGACGATGCGAGCGAAGTCAAAACAAATATTGGAACTGATTCAGGTTATAAAAATGGTACGCCAAAATTCGCAACTTCGCCGCTGGGATTCGGTGCAGTGTTTGACGGGAAACTGCTATTTAATGCTGGCAATATTGCCAATTTCAACTTCCGAGATCGGATCAAAAACTATAACGATCAATTCACGATTTCGGCGTGGTTCTATCCCGAATCCGAACAGAGCGGAGCTATCGTCACGCGGATGCAGGATAAAACTGGCGAGAAGGAAAATAATTTGCCGAAAGGAAAAGGCTACGGCTTATTTTTCAATAACGGCAAGGTGAATATGAATCTGGTCAGCGTATGGGCTGATGATTCATTTCGCGTCGAAACTGAAAATAAAATTGAGGTGAAGCAGTGGCATCACGTCATCGCTTTTTATGACAGCTTTGAGCCTTACGAGCGAGTGCAGATTTTTGTGGATGGTCAAAAACAAAAACTGAAAATTAATAATGGACGGTTATTTCGTGGCTTTGCCGAAGCCTCAGCGAATTTATTAATTGGCGCGGGTGGCGGCGAGGAATGGCGTTTCAAAGGGATGATTGATGAAGTCCGCATCTATAAATCCTTGCCTGAAGCCGACGCCGTAGCGGTGCTGTCGTGCTCTGATTCATTGGCAAAAATCGCTGGCATTCCAGAAGCAAAACGAACAAACGCACAGGCTTTAAAAATCAAATATGCGTGGATGGAAGCAGCGGCTCCGATAGCGGTAAAAAATGCCTGGATAAAATTGCGGGAATTAAAGGATCGGAAAACAAAACTCTTTGCCGAATTTCCAACGACGATGGTGATGGCAGAAATGCCGCAGCCGCGTCAGGCGTTTATTTTACGGCGTGGCGCGTATGATTTACCGACTGATCCGGTCGAGCGTGGCATTCCCGCCGCGTTGCAAATTACTCCGCCAACAAACAGCAAACAAGATCGCCTGAGCTTAGCGAAATGGTTAGTCAGTAAAGAAAATCCATTGACTGCGCGAGTGACAGTAAACCGTTTCTGGCAAATGTTTTTTGGACGAGGCATTGTCAAAACCGTCGAAGATTTCGGCACGCAGGGCGAAGCGCCAACGCATCCTGAGTTACTGGATTGGCTGGCGGTCACGCTGCGTGACGGAAGTTCGCAGCCAATAGTTCGCAGTTCGCAGAAAGAAAGTTCACAGTTGGCAGTTCACAGTTCGCAGGAAAAAACTGCG
>JANMKB010000331.1:0-8223 GCA_031371805.1 Blastocatellia bacterium
TGGCTCAGCCAAATCACTCCATTCCCCCACAAAAGTGATTGCTGATTTTAGTGGAGGCCGCTCTGATGCCTGACAGCAATGAACACGAAGACTTGGAATTACTTGTCGCTAATTCTTATGCGGTTATTATAACAACCGGACAGTTTGCCTGCCGAAAGTATAATCACGGTGCGCCGCCCGATGAAGTCGAAGAATTACGAGGACAAGTCATTGTGCTGCTGCTCGAAGACGATTGCCACCGCATGAAAACTTACGATCCCGAAAAATCTTCATTCACGACATGATTGCAGCACGTAACCAATCATTATGTCAGCCATTATTTTCAGAAGCAGCACCCGGCAGAACCGCTTGAAGATTTACCGCCTGACCTGTTCAGTTTTCCGCCCACACAGGAAAAAGAATTGCTGAAAAAAGAGCAGCGAAAAATTTTACGTGAAGAGATTAATCGGCTTACTTCGCACGACCAGCGTATTGCACGTCTCAAGCTCAGCAACGCAACCGATCAGGAAATCGCACAAGCAATGAGATTTGCGAGCGCGTTGCGGAACTGATTGAAATTTATCCACTCCGTATCACGCGCTTCGCAACAATGACCGTTCGGTTCTTCGGGGATGTGACTAACTGTAATAACCATATTCAACCTTTTTCAGGTTATAGTTCTCTATCACTTTAAAAGAAGATAGTTTTTATAATTTCTTCATTTCGCCTTTAGCTCAAGCAATTTTAGCCTACTTGAAATTTGATGAGGTTTGACATATTTTGAGTGTGTTCTCTACTGAGAACACGAGAATGTGATTAAAATGACCAAGATAGTTTCTTGGATAACGAAGTCTCCCCACTCGTGGCTAAATTTCCCCTTTCGGTATTCCGAGAGGTGGTTAAGTGTAAAAGAGGGAAATCTTTTACGTGATCTAGTGATCATCACGAGTTCCTCGTCTAGCCTGTAAATTCATACCCGCATCAACTAAAAAACCGAACTAAAAGTTTATGTGCTTGCTGCCAAATTTTTTCTTCCCTTTCTTTTTGGAAGATTGCGCTCATTCTCTCTTTACAATACGTGGCACTGAAGAAAGTCTGATCCAGCTTCAGTCGGCAATATGGGAAGCTCAAGAATTTAACCGACCCCTACACCGGTTTTCCGCTTTTCCCGCCGACACGGTTGAGGACCCTCAATCGGACTGGTGTGGATGGGGAGAAAGCCGGAACTGCCCCGAACTGGCTTCTCCTCCTCAAAGTCACGTCATCCAAACCTCAGCTTGCTGATGAATCTCCGGCACTCATCAGTAAGTTGAGGTTTGCATGACGCAAACAGGCGAGTCATTTATTTGACTCGCCTGTTTGCAATTACACACTGAAAATTGGGACTGATGAGGCCTTTGATCTCTGGCTTTTGGGCTTGGAGCGCCTGCGGGAATAATTTGTTATTGGCGACAGTAATATGAGAGTCACGCTACTGGTCAGGGCGAATACTTTTAATCACTCGCCAAAAACCAAAGACCAAAAGCCAAAGTCCCTATAAGTTATTTACTTTCCGGCGGCTGCGACTACTTTTTCTGCGGCATCTTTCATGCCGTTCGCCACGAGGAAATTCATGCCGGAATCTTTCAGCACCTGCTGACCTTCTTCGACGTTTGTGCCTTCCAGTCTGACCACGATTGGAACCGTGACGCCGAGGTTTTTGGCGGCTGCAACGACGCCGCGCGCCACCATATCACAACGCACAATACCCCCGAAAATATTGATCAAAACTGCTTCGACGTGGGGATCGGCTAATAAAATTCGGAACGCATTTTCGACGCGTTCCTGCGAAGCGCCACCGCCCACATCAAGGAAATTTGCCGGCTCACCGCCCGCCAATTTAATGATGTCCATCGTCGCCATCGCCAGCCCTGCTCCGTTCACCATACAGGCGATGTTGCCGTCGAGTTTGATGTAATTGAGGTCAAATTTTGAAGCTTCAATTTCAAGCGCTTCTTCTTCATCCAAATCACGCAGCGCAGCAAATTCTTTGTGCCGAAACATCGCGTTATCGTCAAACGTAATTTTGGCGTCAAGTGCGTAAAACTCACCCTCTTCAGTTAATAAAAACGGATTGATTTCCACGAGTGAGGTGTCAAGTTCAAGCGCGGCCTTGTAAAGCGCGAGCATAAATTTCGCGGCTTTGCCAACCAGTTCCGGCGCGAGTCCCAGCCCGAACGCGATCTTGCGCGCCTGAAAAGCCTGCATCCCGACTGCCGGGTCAATATATTCCTTGAGGATTTTTTCGGGTGAATGTTCGGCGACCTCTTCAATGTCCATGCCGCCGGCTGACGAAGCCATAAAAACATTGCGCGAGGCGGCGCGATCAAGCACTACACCCAGATAAAATTCATGTTTAATGTGCAAGCCTTCTTCCACCAACAACGTCCGCACGAGGCGGCCTTCCGGGCCGGTTTGATGTGTGACCAGATTCATGCCAAGAATTGCGCCCGCGACTGTGGTGACTTCTTCGGCGGTTTTTGCCAATTTGACGCCGCCGCCTTTGCCGCGTCCACCGGCGTGAATCTGCGCTTTAATGACAACCGGAAATGAGCCGAGTTTTTGCGCGGCATCTTCCGCTTCAGCAACTGATGTCGCGACAAAATTGCGCGGCGTTTTCACGTCGAAGCGGCGTAGCAATTCTTTCCCCTGATATTCATGAATTTTCATTCGTAAGCCTCTGTAAATTGATTGATTAATTGCAAAACCGTGAGTGTACGGTTGCACCGATAAAAAATCAACTACGCGTTCGACACTATGAATTGCTTGACGTGTGATCGTGAATGATTTTCCAGCCGTCCTTAAATTGTTTGAAAATTAAGGTGTACAGTCCGCCCAATTGTTTTCCGTCGGACATTGTTAACGCCCAGCGTCCGCGCACGACGGCTCCGGTTTGACCGAGCATTTCTACGTCAACTTCACTGAACGCTACTTTGCCCATTTCCTTTCCGTCGGCCTGATAGGTTTTACGATAACGCTCCAGCACTGCGTCGTAGCCTTCGCGCTTCGCGCCGCCAGAAAAAAATGTCAGCTTTGCCGAACGCCAGTAACCTTTCATAAATCCTTCGAGGTCACCTTTATTCCAGGCGGCGGTTTGTGCGGTCAGCACGGCCTTGATGTCTGCTTCGGCTTTGTTTTGAGCGAAAGCTGGAGCGAGAAAAATCAGCACGAGGGCGATGAGTAAAAGCAATTTTAATTTCATAGTTTTTGATCCTTTTGCGAACTGCTGTGGCTAATCATATTTTCTCTGCTAGAATTCGCAAGCAATTCCCAACAAGCAGGTCTGAAAAATCAGGCCGCTACGAAAATTTCAGGAGTGACAACAATGTGTAAACCCTTCTGCCTGTGCTTAATTGCACTGGCAATAATCTTTTTTCCGACTATGGCTCAAACCGAAAATTTCACCCAAACCCTGACCAGCGTTAAGCGCAATCTCCACCTGGATGCCTGGCAAATTACCAACCGCGATTTCAACGACCCGAATTTGTGGTCAGTCAATAAATACACGCTGCACGGCGGCAAGCAGGAAGGCGTGGATGTCATCGTCGTCAATAATGGCAAGCTCACGTTTACGGTCATCCCTACGCGTGGCATGAGTGTGCTGAAGGTTGCGATGGGCGATGTGACTTTGGGGTGGAATTCGCCGGTCAAAGAAGTCGTGCATCCGCAATTTATTAATTTGCAAAGTCGCGGCGGTCTGGGCTGGCTCGACGGCTTCAACGAATGGATTGTGCGCTGCGGCCTCGAATGGGCAGGGCATCCAGGCAAAGATAAATTTATCAATAACACAGGCGACGAAGCCGAAATGGATTTAACGCTGCACGGCAAAATCGGCAACATTCCGGCGTCTGAGGTTGAAGTCGTAATTGACCAACAAGCTCCGCATCGCATTCGGATTCGCGGTCGCGTAGACGAACGAATGTTTTATGGCCCCAAACTGGAATTATGGACAGAAATTTCCACGGAGCCGGGATCGAATACTTTTCGCATTGAAGACACGCTGAAAAATCATAGCGTGTACGAACAGGAATTTGAGCTGATCTATCACTCAAATTATGGGCCGCCGCTGCTGGAAAAAGGCGCAAAGTTTGTGGGCGCAATCAAAGAAATTCGTCCGTTCAATGCGCACGCTGGCAAGGGGCTGAGCGATTACTCAGAATATGCCGCGCCGACCAAAAACTTTGTCGAACAGGTGTATGTGATGGAAATGATTCCTGACGCGCAAAATCGCACGACGGTGATGTTGCAAAATTCTGCTGGCGAGCGCGGCGTCTCACTGACCTATCGCACAGACCAGTTGCCCTACTTTACGTTATGGAAAAACACACCTTCGATTGAGGAAGGCTACGTGACGGGCTTAGAGCCAGGCACAAGCTCACCCGCCAACCGCAGCATCGAACGCAAAGCAGGTCGCGTGCCCAAACTCCAGCCTAACGAGACGCGGCAATTTGCGATTGAATTTGGCATCCTGAACAGCAAAGCGCAGGTTGACCAAAGTAAAGCTAAAATTATTGTGTTACAGGGAGGCGCACAAACAAAGGTCAATCCACAGCCGATTAAGAATGACTGAAGAGGTAATTCAGAAGCGGCAAGGTTTCACCCTTTCCCTTGGCTGTGAATTCTGGCGCAGTGCGTTATAATAGCGCCTCGATCACGATCAGGAGCGCAGGTTATGGCAACCCCACAACATAGATTGAAATTATCGGCTGAAGAAGCGCTGGCATTTGAGCGCAAATCCGAAGAACGGCTCATTGAGCATTATTCGCGGCAGCAGGGCGGGCCGTGACTGTACACTGCACCCAAAGGATTAGACAGCCGCGTCGAAATTATTTCCGTGGGCTGTTGCTTAGTTTTACCTGAAGTGTACGACCGTATAATTTTTACCCCACAAGCAAAGCCTGATGAGCCAGAGGAGGAATATCGTGATCCTGAAAAACGGTAAAGCTATTTTATTTTCTTTACTCGCGGAAGGTCAGGAACAAGGGTAAATGCTTCGCAATGAACGGGTCGGAACAAGCCGAAATCGCGGTGATCCACTGTCAGGATCGTTTTGATTTTCATTCGTTCTGCCATCGCCATGACAGTTGCGTCTACCATTCCGAGTTCAGCGTCGCGGTATTGTTCCAGAATTTCAATAGCGCGGTTCAAGTCGTTCAGGGTGAAATGTTCGAGCACCATTTCACGATTTGTCAGAGCGCGTAAAAAAGTTATTTCCGCTTCAGTACTGATGTGTTCGACCAGCATGTAACAAAGCTCGGTCACTATCGGGCTGGGAACAACAAAGGTTTCCTGACTGTTCGTAATAAAGTGAACCATTGGCTGATGATGCTTATCATCTCGATCAATGAGGGCTAAGAGAGCGCCAGTATCCGCTATAATTGCCATGCTTAGCTCCTTTGGCGACGAGCTTTTTGCCGGAGAATTTTTTCAACGTCTTCGGAAAGATTACCTTTTCCGCTTTGTCCGATGGCAATGAAAGAAAGGCTTCGTGGCTCCTGTTTCGCTTCGAGGTAAGAATTTAGCGCTTCACGAAAAATTGCCGTGAAGGTTGTTCCCTGAACTTGGGCTAATTGTTTGACTCTGAGTAGTAAATCGTTTTCCAAAAGGATCGTCGTTCTGGTCATATATTTTCCTCTGTATTGTATGTTAGCATATATTAAATATTATCGCTCTCCCCAAAATAAGGATGACAAGATGAAAGCCTGTTTCAAACTCACCTGTTGCCTGGTTCTCGTAGTTGGACTTGTGCTTATTAATTTCACCCGCGAAGTTGCCGCTACGCAGAGTATTGAATTTACCCGCGATATTAAACCCATCTTTGATGCCAACTGCGTTAGGTGTCATGGAGCGAAAAAGGCGGCGGGGCAGTTGCGCCTTGATACTATTGCAGCAACGATGCGCGGAGGAATTTCCGGCACGATAGTTTTGCCAAAAGACAGTAAAGGCTCAATTTTATTAGCTCGTATCACTGGCTCTGACGGTCAGGCGAGTATGCCAATGGGCGGCGACCCCCTCAAGCCGGAACAGATTGAATTGATTCGGAAATGGATTGATGAATGGAAGGATGAAGGCGGAACGCGGAACGATGCGACTCAAAACCTGAAACCCGAAACCCAAAACGCGAAACTCGAAACTAATACCCATTGGGCTTACGTCAAACCCGTTCGTCCCGCCATTCCAGTCGTGAAAAATTCTGCGTGGGTACGCAATCCAATTGATAATTTTATTCTGGCGCGACTGGAAAAAGAAGGAATGCAACCGTCGCCTGAAGCTTCAAAAGAAACCTTGCTGCGTCGTGTATATTTTGACTTGATTGGTCTGCCTCCCAGCGTCAAAGAAATTGATGAATTCCTCGCGGATAATTCTGCCAATGCCTACGAAAAAATTGTCGATCGTTTGCTTGCTTCCAAACACTACGGCGAGCGTTGGGCGCGTCCCTGGCTGGATTTGGCGCGGTACGCTGATTCCAACGGCTACGAAAAAGACAACCTCCGCGTTATGTGGAAGTACCGTGATTGGGTCATCAATGCGCTCAACAATGATCTGCCGTTCGATCAATTTACGATTGAACAGATTGCCGGAGATATGTTGCCGAAGCCGACGACTGAGCAGTTGATTGCGACGGGATTTCATCGCAATACGCTGATTAATCAGGAAGGTGGTAATGATCCTGACGAAGCGCGATTTGAAATTCTGGTAGATCGTGTGAGTACGACTTCGACTGTGTGGCTAGGCTCAACGATGGCTTGTGCGCAATGCCACAATCATAAGTACGATCCATTTTCACAAAAGGACTTTTACCGACTGTATGCTTTCTTTAATAGTTCCGAATGGGAATACGGTTTCCAGGGCGAAGGGATGGATGACACTACACGCTGGGTGAAAGAGCCGATTCTTGACCTTCCGACGCCGGAACAGGACGTGAAGCGAGCCGCGCTCGAAGCTGAAATCAAACAAATCGAGACGAAGTTGAAAACTCCTACATCAGAACTGGAAGCCGCGCAGACCGCGTGGGAACGCGAGATGATCAATGAAGAAAAAAACTGGACGCCGCTTGATCCAAATGAAATCAAATCATTAAGCGGTGCGATGCTGAGCAAGCAAGCTGATAAATCAGTGCTGGTCAGTGGCGCAAATCCCGAAGCTGAAACGTACCAAATTTCGACCACTACGAATTTGAAAAATATCACTGCTATCAGGTTAGAAGCGATGACGGATCCGAGCTTGCCAAAAAGCGGCCCTGGTCGTGATCCGTACGGGAATTTTCTGCTGACAGGAATTGAAGTTGAAGCAAAACCTGCTAATACTTCAGCAAAATCGCAAACTATCACCTTAAAATCTGCCTTCGCAGACAATCAGGCTGGCAAAATCGAACCGAAAAAATTCTTCACCAAAGAAGGCGATACACTGCCTGTCGACAAGCCCAGCGGTTGGATGGTCAACGCCACTTCTGACACGACACGCGTAAATCGCAATGCAGTTTTCGTCACTGAAAAGCCGTTTGGATTTAGTGACGGCACAGTGTTGACGATCAAGCTGAAGCACCTCGCCGGATCGGTCGGGCAGGGCATTGGAAGATTTAGGCTGTCGGTCATTTCAAGCAAAGAGCCGGAGAAAATTACGGTTGTTTCAGCGACTCTGAAACCTGTACTTTCAATGCCGATGAGCGAACGAACTGAAAAACAGAAAAAAGCTTTGGCGACATTGTATCGTTCGGTTGCGCCTTCGCTGAAAACGGATCGTGAGCGTTTATCTGCGCTGCAAAAATCGCAAAAAGAATTAGGAATTGTGACGGCGTTGGTGATGGGCGAAAAGGCAGGCGATGAAAAGCCATCGGCTCCGCTGCGAATTCGTGGAGCCTTCATGTCACCCGGCGAAAAAGTGTTTGCCGACGTGCCAAAGTTCCTGCCGAAGATGAGTGACAATTTACCCGTCAACCGTCTGGGCTTGGCAAAATGGTTAGTGAGCACAGAAAACCCCTTAACTGCTCGCGTCGCCGTGAATCGTTTCTGGGAGCAATTTTTCGGACGCGGTATTGTCCTGACATCAGAAGATTTTGGTACTCAGGGCGAAGCGCCAACGCATCCTGAGTTACTGGATTGGCTGGCGGTCACGCTGCGTGACGGAAGTTCGCAGCCAATAGTTCGCAGTTCGCAGAAAGAAAGTTCACAGTTGGCAGTTCACAGTTCGCAGGAAAAAACTGCG
>JANMKB010000393.1:0-14100 GCA_031371805.1 Blastocatellia bacterium
GCGCAATAAATTCTTCCTCGTCCGAATTTTCCTGCAACGCGCCATTGCCACTTTTTCGTGTTAAGTTCCCACAATTCATCAAACGGATGTGAGCGCGTCGGGAAGCCCCATTCCGCCGTCAATCCGCCTGCGACATAAAACTTGTTGTGCAATACCGCCGCCGTCAGATCGTGATTGCTGGCAGGCATTCGCGCTACGATTTCCCACTGTTGTTGCGCGGCGACGCTGGTCGGAGCGAATGCCATTTCGCGTGCGTCTTCCTGCGGTTTGCGTGGATCGAAACGAAACGTGCGTGCCCCCAGCGTGAGCCACACAAACCCAATTTCATCCGCACGAATTGCGCTCCACTTATCAGGAGCAGCGCCATTAATATTTGGAGTAATCCATCTGGCAGGGGATTGCGCGGGCAGTACTAATAATTTTCGCATTCCCTTTTCAGCAGGCGCGAGCGCCCAGAAATTGGCACAGGTATCGCGCACGGCGGGCAACGATCCGACTGGGGGAGCAATAGGTGGCTTGGGAGTGCGAGTTGCGGGTTGTGCGAAAATTGATAAGCCCGCACAGAGAAGAAAAACGATTTGGGCAATGATGCGTTTCATTGTGTTATTTCAATCCTCGTGCTTTGCCGCGTGGTACCCACGAATAAGCGCGACGTGAATTGCGCCAGAAATATTTTTCCGTGACTGCCTGGCCTTTTTCGCCAAAATATTCAGCTACAGTTTTGTGCAAACTGTCATAAGGCGCAAACAGCTTACTAACAGGCCAGTTGCTGCCAAAGACGACACGATCAGCGCCGAACGATTCCCACAACACATCCAGACGCAGGCGATAGAGGGCGGCGTCTTCGATTGTGCGCCCGTCAACACGGCGCATTACGTGCGAGACTTTCGCAAAAACCAGCGGTACGTGCGTGATTTCGGCAAGCGCAGTTTTCATCGCGGCGGGATCGCTATCCCACGCCGGAAACGGCAAATGATCAATCACGATTCTCAGCTGGGGAGCGAGCTTCGCTATGCGGGGAATAAGCGGCAACATCGGTGCATTGCCGACTAAATCAAGTGTCAACGATTGGTCGCCCATTCGTTGCAAATCGCGCTCGAACGCGCTTTGGCCCATGCCTTCGATAACGGCTTTCTCGCCTAAGCGCAAGCCCCGAAAAATTGGATTGGCGCTGAATCGTTTAAGCTGCGCGGCGAATTCCGGCTCGCCCAATTTCAAGTTGCCGATGAATCCCACAATGTCATCGTTTTCTTTAGCTAAATCGAGAATCCATTGATTGTCTTCGACCCACGGACTGGCTTCAACGACGACGGTGCCGACAATATTTAGCGAGGAAGTCAAGGCACGAAACTGCGCAGGGTAATGCGGCTTGTACAAAATATTTTCTTCCGGCTTTGGCCACGGTACGCCTTGCTTACGTGAGGGATCATAAAAATGTGTGTGCGTGTCAATTGCTGGTACTGGCACTGTAATCGGCTTACGTGGCAGCATCGTTACCGCAGTCAAAGCCATTGATTGAGATAGAAAGTCGCGTCGAGTGGTTTGCATAATCAAATTTGTGTCAGGCCAAAACTTCGCGGATGACATGCCCATGCACATCTGTCAGCCGGCGATTCATGCCGTTGTAATAATAGGTCAGTCGTTCGTGATCTAAGCCGAGCAGGTGTAAAACCGTCGCATACAAATCATAAACCGTGGAGACATTTTCAACTGCACGACGTCCGAATTCATCCGTCGCGCCATAGCTCATGCCGCCTTTGACGCCCGCGCCCATCATCCAAACGGTGAAGCCATCGGAGTTGTGATCGCGTCCGGTCGTGCCTTCCTGATGCGTTGGCATGCGGCCAAATTCAGTCGTCCATAACACCAGCGTATCTTTCAACATCCCGCGCTGTTTTAAATCTGTCAGCAACGCTGCTGTAGGTTGATCAAGGATCGGGCAATGGCGTTCGTAATCAGCTTTGAGCGTACGATGGGCGTCCCAGTTCAATAATCCATCCACACCGCTCGCCCGCGATGCACAATACAAACTGACATAACGCACGCCGCGTTCGAGCAGTCGCCGCGACAGCAAGCAATTGCGGGCGTATGCGGCTTTCAGGGGGTTGCTGTCATCTGTGCCATAAAGTTTATGCATCGCGGCTGACTCGCTTTTGAAATCGGTGACTTCGGGTGCGGCAAGTTGCATGCGAGCCGCAAGTTCATACGAAGCCATGCGTGCGCGCAATTCGCTTTCGCCAGGATTGCGTTCAGCGTGCGCATCGTTAAGCCGTTGCAAAAATACACGCGTAGCCTGTTCTTCGTCTTCAGCAATATTCGTCGGACGCTTCAGGTTTCTGAGCGGTTGCTGCGCCGCCAGCATCGTCGCCTGATGTTGCGCGGGCAAAAAGCCATTCGTCCAATTGGCTTTGCCGTTGGGGGGTTCGCCGCGTACGTCAGTGATGGCTACGAACGTTGGCAAGTTGTCATTCAAACTGCCGAGCGCATAACTCGCCCACGCACCCGCGGACGGGAAGCCTTCGCGCACGGAACCCGTCGCCATAAACACGTTGCCCGGCCCATGCGTGTTAGAGCGCGAAGTCATGGAATGGATGAACGCAATGTCATCGGCCTGTTTCGTCATAAACGGCAGCAGCGTCGTCAGCATTTTGCCGCTTTGTCCCGCAGGTGCGAAGGCCCACGGCGATTTCATCAGGTTGCCATTCTTGCCTTGAAACGTGACTTCGGTGGCTACACCCGGCAATGGCGTACCGTCATATTTTTCCAGCGCAGGTTTGTAATCCCATAAATCAATATGCGAAGCCGCGCCGGGACAAAAGATTTGCAGCACCTGTTTGGCTTTGGGCGCGTGATGCTGAATGCGTTGCGCGAGTAATTCATTGCCGAGCAAATGCGTGAGCGCTACGCCAGTTAATCCGGTGGTGGTGTCGCGCAAAAAATGGCGACGTGTAAGCGCAATAGATAAATTGGGTTTCACCTCCGCTCCTTTCGTGTACAGAAAGATGTGAGACAGAAAAATAAGGCGTGGGCGGAGTCTTGGATATTTTTCTGTCTCACATCTTTCTGTAGATGACAATTCTTTCAGTGCAAATAAATTAATTCATTCGCATTCAGCAACGCGCGACAAAACGCGCGCCAGCCGTGCTTCGCAAT
Source organism: Blastocatellia bacterium (assembly GCA_031371805.1). Lineage (GTDB taxonomy): Bacteria > Acidobacteriota > Blastocatellia > RBC074 > RBC074 > JAFDVL01. The sequence goes on from JANMKB010000393.1 coordinate 3,154, forward strand.
CAATTGCAACGCGGCGGATTCTTCTGCTTGCGCTGGTTGCCGTTGAAAGGCGAGCGCGAAGGCACGCCGTATTTGCGCGGCTTCGTTATTTGGCGCTTCCTGTTTCACACGCGCAGCTAACGCCTCTGCCATATCCAATGTGAATTGGTGATTGAGCAGCGTCAGGGCTTGCAATGGCGAAGTCGTGCTGATGCGGTTGGGCGCTGATCCGGCGTTGTCGGGCAAATCAAAATCCGTCAAACCATCAACCAACGATGAACGCGCGTTTTGGTGATAGACCGCACGGCGATAGGTTTCTGCGCCGTGCTGATCCAGCGGAATATATGTGGCAACGTTGTCTTCGAGGTAGCGATACAGGCGAAAGCTCGGCCCGCCCATTTGCAAATTCAGCTTGCCCGCGACGCTTAGAATCGAATCGCGGATTTCTTCGGCTTGTAAACGCCGCGGCGGGAAACGCCACAACAAACGCGTGCGGCCGTCTTGTTTGGCGGCGTCTTCACGGTTTGCGCCGCTTTGTTGATAGGTTTGCGACAAGAGAATTTCACGGTGCAGTGCTTTTAGTTGCCAGCCATTTGTTTGCAGCCGCCGCGCCAGCCAATCCAGCAATTCAGGATGCGAAGGTTTGCCGCCGAGATAACCGAAATCGCTGGGCGTGTCTACGATGCCAGTGCCGAAATGATAATGCCAAATGCGGTTCGCCAGCACGCGCGCGGTCAGCGGATTCTCATCGCTCGCAATCCAATTGGCCAATGCCAAACGCCGTTCGCTTTCGGGCGCATCAGCGGGCAGCTCGAATGATTTCAACGCGCCGTCCAGCACCGCCAAGCTTGCCGGGCGCACATCTGCGCCGCGTCGTTGCGGATCGCCGCCTTTGTGCACATACGTCGTTTCTTTCGGCTGCTCGAATTTGCCCGCCCAAACCATCGGCAACGGTGGAATCGCTTTGAGTTCGCGGTTGAGACTGACAAGTTCAGCCTCAAGCGATGTGCGCTTTTGTTTTTCTTCGGCGGACATCACGGCAGGCGCGAATCGTTCAATCAGATGTGCTTCGTTATAAGGCGGACGCGAAGTCGAATCAGCCACAGCTTTCCAGTCTTTGCCGTCCAGCGAGACCAACACTTGATATTCGGTGACGAACGGCCCGATGCCTGTGACGATGGTGTCAGGCGTAGCGGTGCGGTCGTGCGAAAACACAATACGTTCGATGGTTTCGGTGCGCGGGAATTCAATCGTCAACTCTGCCGGAGCTGCGACAAACCAGCGCTCACCGAACTTGCTATCGTTAACCAACTCTACACCGTACGCATTGGCGAAATCTTCGGCCTTGCGCGTCGTCGCGCCACTGGCCTTTGCGCCATTGCTTGCCAGCGCAACATTGCGATCTTTTGTCCACGCTTCAAATTCGTCTACGCGGGCGTTGACGGCAGATTTTGGATTTTCGGAATGCGCCTGCATTTTGAATTTCAAATAGCGCGCGGCAACCGGTGCGAAGCGATGCTCATTGAAATGGCGCGTAATTTTAGGCAATTCATAACTCGCAACTTGCGCGGCTTTTTCTTTGGTGCGTTCGGCAATGCTTTTTTCCAGCGCTGATTTTTCTTTCGTCAATTCGCTGCGCCGCGTTTCCAGCGGTCTCGCTTTTTCAGCGTAATGTTGCTTTTCCTCATCCGTAGCCAATGCGCATTCATCGTGCTGCACGCCTTCAAATGCGGCGCGTAAACGATAGTAATCTTCAGTCGGAATCGGATCGAATTTGTGGTTATGGCAACGCGCACAATTTACCGTCAGGCCAAGAAAGGCATTACTAGTCGCGGTGATCAAATCGTCCAGCGTATTGGCGCGAATGATTTGCTGTTGCGTTTTGTCCTGATTGCCTACGTCGTCGTAAGGGCCACAAACAAGAAAGGCTGTGCCGACTTCGATGGCGGGATTGCCGCGCCCGACGACATCGCCCGCAAGCTGTTCGACGATGAAGCGATTGAACGGCTTGTCGGAATTGAAGCTGCGAATCACGAAATCACGATACGGCCAGACATTGTTGACAGTGACGTTACGCTCAAATCCTTTGCTCTCGCCAAAACGCGCTACGTCCAGCCAGTGCCGTCCCCATTGTTCGCCGTAATGTGGCGAAGTGAGCAGCCGCTCCACCAGTTTTTCATAAGCGTTTGGAGCCTTGTCGTTGACGAAAGATTCGACTGCTTCAGGGGCTGGCGGCAAGCCCGTTAGGTCATAATTCACGCGACGAATCAGCGTGCGCCGATCTGCCGGAGCGCTGGGTTGCAAATTGCGTTCGGCAAGTTTGGCAAAGATGAATCGGTCAATCGGCGATTTCGCCCAAGACGCTGGAATGTCTTTGGGCATTGGTGGTTCGACGCTTTTGATGGGTTGTAACGACCACCATGATTTGTCGGCGCGTTTGGCTTCGGCGACTGTTTTTTCTGTTTCAGGCCAGTTCGCGCCCGCGTCAATCCACGCTTTGAGCAAGGCGATTTCACGCGAGGATAATCGTTCGCCCGTCGGCGGCATCATTTCGGATTTGTCTGTGCTGGTGATGCGGCGGATGAGTTCGCTTGTGTCGCTTTTGCCTGGCACGATCACTTTCATCACCGCCGCCTTTTGATCCAAGCGCAACCCGGCTTTTTGTTTGGAGTCACCATGGCATTTGCTGCAACGTGCGTGCAATAGCGGGCGAATATCACGCTCGAAATTGACTGTGTTTGATTGCGTTTGGTAGCTGCTAAAAACAGCAGGGGTCTTGACCGCAAACCAGCTAAAGGTTAAGGCAGCAATCAGGCAAAAGATTTTGACTTGGTTCATAGCACATTCCATTCATGCCATTTGCTTTCGATAGACATCCAGGATCACTGCCGCGAGGATGACGCAGCCGGTTACCAGTCGCCGCGTCGGTTCCTGTACGCCAACTTGCGCCAGCCCTGCACCGAGTACTGCAATCAGCAATACGCCGAAAAACGTACTCACAACTGAGCCACGTCCGCCCAACAAGCTTGTTCCACCAATGACGCACGCGGCAATGGCTTGTAACTCGGCTCCTGTGCCGACATTTGGATCAGCCGAAGAAAGTCGCGCACATTGCAGGACAGCGGCACACGCGGCAAGCAATCCGCTCAGGGCGAAGACCGTAACTTTGATCGGACGTGGATTTATGCCTGCGTAACGCACGACTTCTTCGTTCGCACCAACAGCCAGAACATAACGCCCCCAAACCATTCGTGTCAGTACAAATTGCGCAATGATTACTGTGAAGAGAGCGCAGGCGAAAGGCAGCGAAATTCCGAAGAACGAAAACGCACTAATACGTTCGACCGCAGCACCGATATACATTGTCTGTGAATTTGTTACCAGATAAGCAGCGCCACGCGCGATTTCCAGCATTCCCAGCGTGACGATGAAGGAAGGCAATTTCCATTGCACAGTTATCAGCCCATTCACTAAGCCGCACAGCAATCCTGTCAACAAACATAACGCGAGCGCGGGCAACAACGACCAATGCCATTGTGCGAGACACAGGCCGAAGACAGCTCCGCTCAGCGCCATTACCGAGCCGACCGAAAGATCAATGCCGCCCACGATCATCACAAATATCATCCCCACCGCCAGCAACACCGCATCAGGAATCTGATTAGAAATCGTGCGCAATGTCGTCAGCGAAAGAAAGTGATTTGTCTTGAGGCTGAACACCACAATCAACAGCAGGAGCGCCGCCAACAAGCCCGCATATTGCATCAGCACCCCGCGCCAAGCGGTTAGGGTTGAATTTTGTTGCGCGTCATTCATTGATGTTTTTGCCACAGAGGCACGGAGTCACAGAGTTCGAGAGTAAGGGTGCGAATTGTCATGTCAGGCGAATGTGTCGTTAACCTAAAGCACTTTTTACCCTCATCAAACTCAGTGTCTCGGTGCCTCTGTGGCCCATCTTCTTCCTTCACATTCCCAAACGCTGATGAATCAATTCACCGATGTAATATTTCATAAACTCATCGCGTTTGGGTTCTAAACAAACGGTAACAGGCTTCCCGCGTTCACGGTCAATGCGCGTGTATCCTTCGGCATCAACGATGAGTGGCAGCGTTTCGAGCTTGCCAAAAAATGTGCCGGGGCTGGCGGCTTCGGCGACGGCGAGTTGGTCGTGCAGCGTCATGCGCGAGTTCGGATTGTCGAGCCACAAGCGATACAAACATTCGAGTGCATAAGTCAGCGGTGATTTGTAATCACGCACTTGCTTCCGCTCTTCTTCGGTCAGTTTCACAAGCGTGGTCGCATCAAGCGGCACAATGGTCAGCGGCAAGCTCGCGCCGTAAACAAGCTGCGAATCCGCCGTTGATTGATAAACATTCCATTCGCGGATCAGCTTGTCTTTGCTGGTCGCCGTGCCATAAACACAGCCGCTCATTAACACTACGCGTTTGATATACTTGCCCAAATTCGGTTCTTTGCGCAGCGCGTCGGCTATGTTTTGCAACGGGCCAACGGCCAGCAGGATCACTTGCCCCGGATACTTTTTCACTTGCTCGATAATAAAATCGGCGGCTGATTGTTTGATCGCGCGCTTGGCGGTGAAGTCTTCAGCCCAAGTGTATTGATGCGCCTTAAATTCTGAAGTCTTGCGCCCGACGGCGACCGGTACCGAGTCACGTCCGGTGAGATGCAACATCTTCAGCGCAATCGGCGTGCGTGCAGGCGTGTTGCCATGCGCAATCGTCACGCCCAGCAAATCGAAATTCTTGTGCGCAAGAATGAATGCCAGCGCCCACGCATCGTCAATATCATCACCGATGTCTGTGTCGAGAATGATTTTGGCAGGCGCAGTTTGCGTGGGCTTGCCTGTCGCGTTCAGCGAAGCAGAGGCAAACAGCAACAAGAGACAAAGCAAGATTGGTTTCATTGGGGTTCCTGTGAAGGGAATGTTAACGATAAATGATGGCGCGGCGCAGCACGACATTCTTTCCCTTAGAGCGCACATCAACATCATCGCGCGTCACGATGCGCAGCGTATGCTTGCCGGGCTTCAGGTCGTAAGCGTGCCACAAATCGTAATCAAACGTCCGTTCGACAATATATGCGTCAATGTGATCCTGTTTCTTGCCGTCCAGAAAAACATCTGCGCGCCCGCCTTCCTGTGTCATCGGGCCAATCAGACAGATGGCAACGCCTTCAAACGCCAGCACGGCTTCTGCCCCTGCGCCATTCGTCGCTTTGCCCGTGACACCGGTTTTGTAGCTATCCAGATAATCTTTGGGCTTTATTTCATCACTCCACTTACCTTTCCATTGCCAGGCTGGGTCTTTGAACTGAATAATTTTTTCAGGCACGCCAGGATTCCATTGTTCCAGCTTTGGCGCTTTGGGTTGTTGAATGGGCAGGATAATATCGTTGTTGGTGACTTTGCCGCCGACGCTCTGCACTACCTTGTAGGTTCGTTTGAGCGTGGAATCTACGATGGAATTGAACGAGTAATCAGTGAACTGAAATTTCTTGTCGGCCAGCGCTGTGATGCCGGATTTCCATTGATCAGGAATTTTGTCGTAGCCCATCATTACGCCCAACACTCCGGCGGCGCTCGACGGGTTGCAGTCTGAATCCTGCCCGGCACGGGTGGCAATTTTCAGTGTCTTGTCAAAATCGCCCTCGCCAAATTGCTCGCAAGTCGCGTTCATTCCCAACTCGTCGAGCACTTTAGTAAATGTCATCTCAACATATAAATCGTCCTGATCGATGGCATTGCTGACGCGGTCCGGCGTCCATTTTAATTGACCTTCGATGATCTTGCCATTGGATTGAAACTCAGTTGGTGCGCCAAATGACACGCCGATCATTTGCCCTGCCCAACCGCCTTTGATTTCGTCTTTCAGCGCGGTCTGCGAAAGGCTGTGCGTTTTGTTTTGTGCGATGACAAGCACAGTAATGATCAGTAATGTGCTTAATGCGAGAATGGAAATAAATGTTTTTTTCATAAGAGCCTCACAGGCAAAGAAAATAGTTACTAATTACCAATTACCATCTGTTCGACTTCAGCGCGGTTTGGCAACGAAGCCTGTGCGCCAGGTCGTGTAATAGAAATCGAAGCCTGCACCTGTCGCGCAACATCAAGTTCATCCTTGATGCCATTGGCAATCAGTTCGTAATCTGCTGCGTGCGCCTGTTGATGCGCCGCAGCGCCGTCCTGCATCGTTTTGAAAAACTCGTTGGCAAGCGATTTCATCACTAACGCCACACGTGGTTTGGCGGACTGATTCGATGTCGTGCAACTCGCCATTAAAAGAGCGACAATCACAACAACAATAACTTTTAAATTTTTCATATTAGGTAGTTGCGAATTCCTTCGCCGTCACGAAGCAGCAAATAAATTTACTACTCGTTTCATTGCTTAAACTCAAGCGCCTTATCTTTGATCGAACCAAAGCGAATCATCAGCATATCAAAAAAGTAATTTTGATACAGCCGCCACGGCAATTTTGAACCCTGACGCGGAAAGCGATCCAGCGCACGCAACACATATCCCGAACTGAGATTGAGCAGCGGCAAATCTTCGACACCTGAATCATTCAAATGCGGCTTGACCTGCTTGAATCCGTGCTTGTTCATATAGTTCAACAGGCGACAAACGTATTCGCAAATCAAATCTGCCTTTAACGTCCACGAAGCATTGGTATACCCAAACACGAACGAAAGATTCGGAATGCCCGTCAACATTGTGCCTTTATATGTGACCGCTTGATTGATCGCTTGCATTTCACCATCCACTGTTAATGACATCCCGCCAAACGCAAGCATATTCAACCCCGTAGCCGTGACTATGATGTCAGCATCCAGATGTTCGCCGGATTTTAGTTTAATTCCTGTCGGTGTAAACGACTCAATTTGGTCAGTCACAATCGAAGCGCGTTTTTCACGCATTGCAACAAATAAATCGCCATCAGGAACCAGGCACATCCGCTGATCCCACGGGTTATAAGGCGGCGTAAAGTGGCGATCAATATCAAAGTCCGGCCCCAATTCTTTGCGCAATTGTTTTTTGATAAAAGCCTTCATCGTTTCCGGTCGCCGCTGTGACAACTGATAAATGAAAATTCCAAGCAGCGCTCTGCGCCAGCGCGACAAGCTATACACAAGTTTTTCAGGCAAAAATCGCCGCAAGGTATTTGCGATCACATCTGCGGCAGGCAGCGACACGATGTACGTCGGTGAGCGTTGCAGCATCGTCACGTGCTGTGCCTTTTCCGCCATCGCCGGAACCAGCGTCACCGCCGTAGCTCCGCTGCCGATAATGACTACGCGCTTGTTTGTGTAATCCAGATTTTCCGGCCATTTTTGCGGATGAATGATTTGTCCCTGGAATTGTTCAGCGCCAGGAAAGTCCGGCGCGAAGCCGCTGTCGTAGCTGTAATACCCGCTGCACAGCATCAAAAAATTGCAGGTAATAATTGCGGATTCACCTGTTTCGCTGTGCCTGCTCGTGACCGTCCAGTTTGCCGTTTCGCTCGACCATGAAGCGCTGACGACTTTTTGCTTGAAGCGAATTTTTTCCTCAATCTTAAATTCCTTCGCCGTCTCTTTGATGTAGCTGAGAATCGAAGGCCCGTCCGCAATCGCTTTGGCGTTCGTCCACGGTTTGAATTGATACCCCAGCGTGTACATATCCGAATCCGAACGAATCCCCGGATAGCGAAACAAATCCCACGTCCCGCCCAGCGCTGCGCGACCTTCCAAAATAGCAACGCTCTTGTTTTGGCATTCCCTTTGTAAATGACACGCTGCGCCAATGCCGGAAAGACCTGCACCGACAATCAAGACATCAACGAAATCTGGGGTATGGTTGGACATAAACGGTTACAGGATACTTGCTGTTGATTATCGCCTGCCATCTGTATTTTCTAAAAACCGATAATTCCTTTTTAGAGAGAAAATTCTCATTGCCAACAGGGTTAAGGAAAAATTTATTATTTGAAGGAAAGGTGTCACATTAACAGACTACAGGTTGACGTTGTCTATGAGGATCAGAGTTGAACATGTGGCTAGCACCAAAACTTTGATAGAGGTATAATCCATTAATTGAAAATTCCTCTCCACTTACAAAAAAACGATGTTAGCGGTTCGTGTATTTTAGTTCGTATTTATTGAGCAGGAAAATTTGATGTTTAACTCTTGGATGAATTCAAAGTCGTTAATCCATCGGATACCCATATTGTCGCAAACGTTTGGGATTTTGATTCTCTTTGTATTTAACGCGGTCTCTTTATTCTCTTTTGTTACGACGGTTGCTTGTTCATTCATTGCGTGGGCAATTACCCAAGGATCAGCCAAAGAACGTTGTTTTATATTATCAACAAGGTTTTTGTGTAAAGGGTTTTGAGCATAGATTTCTTTAAGACAACGTGTGACAGGCTCGGATATCTTATGAACTGGTATCTTACTATTTTTTAGCCATTTGGATAAATCGTCTTCTGTTCGGGTAATTTCTTCAAAGACTGCTTCGGGTACAAAAATCAACTCTTTGTCGCCTAAATCTATAAGAATCTCCCAATAGTCAGGAAAAATTTGAGGAGAGTAATATTTTTGCCACGCTTCAATTAACACATTGGTATCCAAACAGTATTTATTTGCCTTAGTGCTCATCTAAATAATTGTGCTTCAAGTTTTTGAAATTTATTGATTTTGACATTAAGTAGACTACTTGCAAGAGTTGGCTCAATAAACCCACTACGAAATGAGTCTAATACTGTCTGAGTGAACAATCTACTATTTCTATTTAGTTGTAGAAGGAAATAGTTTGGTCCTCCAGATTTATCTTGTGCTTTTTGTTTAGCTTTCTTTTCTGCTTCTCTCTTAAGAAATTCTGAGTATTCAATGTCTACTTGTTTTTTTAATTTTTGATAAGCAGGGACAGAAAGTAAATTAAGATTCAAAGCCCTTACTAGCAAAGCAAATGAACTTATTCCTAGTAATTTGGCAGCCTTGAATACTTCCTTTGAACTTCGATACGTTGAGGTATCCAACCTCAAAATAATTTCTTTTGGCATTAACGCATTTGCTGCAACTTCATTGCAAAAAATTTCAACTGGGTGAAACTTGTTTTTGTACTTTAATTCGGGTTCAATCGCATTTGATATGCCTGTCTCAGCAATCCAAATGTGAGCTAATTCATGAACTAGGGTAAAAAGTTGAGGCGCATTCCAATCCTCTGAATTAACGAATACAAAAGGTGCATATGGGTCTGCTATTGCAAACCCTTGTAACTCTTCAGAATCTAATTTCAATCTGGAATGAATGAAGCTTGTCCGAGAAACAAAAATTCCTAAGGTTTCAGCAGCATCAATCCATTCTTTGATAGGGGTTTCACTTTGGTAACGAGCAGGATAAATTCTTAGTGTATTTAAAATATCTTCCGCAACTCGTTGGGGGTTGTCTTTGATAGAAAAGCGCCCAACAAATGGTAATTTATCTTCGTCATTTTCAACATAAACATCCCTTATCCAAACTTGTTTTTGCTGTATTTCACGAATAATAAAAACTGAAGATGTCGTAAGCTCCTTTGCTCCCGTCTTTCTAAAATCTTGAAGTGGTTGAAAGTCTCTCGGAATTTCTGGAAGAAAGAATAGAGCAAATGGTCGCTTGTATGCTTTTGCAAGTGTCTGAGCTTGTCTAATTGTAGGTTGGCTTAATCCTTCTTCCCAGTCTCTCAATTTGTCTACAGTCACAGAAACTTTGGCAGCAGCAGTTTCTTCGGTCATTCTTGCCGATTCTCTTGCCCATTTTAGGACATTTGGGGTTATGAACGCTTTGTCTACCATTACTGTGTCAAAAATATAAATTAAAAGGTCAGGGGTGTTTTCAATCTCACGAATTTGTCATCATAGTCTAAAGGTGCTTACAGGTCTTTCAATTTCTGGTTGTTTTCACAAAAGACCATACAATATATGAACTGCTTATTCATTTTTTTCAAGCAAAATTAATTGATCAGATATTTCTTATTCTTCCCGGCTCTGCCGCCCCGATGTGAGGAAAGGCTCTGCCTTTCCTAGCGCTCGTCCACCAATCAAGGCTATGCCCATTTGTCGACTAACGAGCATAGCCCAATACAGAAATAAAGCTTTCGGTTGGGCAGAGCCGCAACCGCACATTAGGCGGCAGAGCTGTAAAGACCTAACCGGAGGTTACGAGCTCGCTTCACCTTCGGCTAAGTTCTACTGCTCCTTCGAGACTTTTGCAAGAAGCTTATTACAGCAAAGCAAAAACAAAAATCGCAGATTGCGAGGCAATGGCGACGTATTGTTTTCCGTTCACAGCATACGCCATCGGCGATGCTTTGATCTGCGCTCCCGTGAAATAATGCCAGAGATATTTTCCGGTGTGTGAGTCGAGTGCGATGAGGTTTCCGTCTTCGCTGGAGGCAAACGCGACGCCGCCAGCGGTGGCGACTACGCCGGTGGAAGACGCGCCGTTTTGCAGTGGGAAATTCCATTTGACTGCGCCTGTTAACGCATCCAGGGCACGCACTGCGCCGGGCGTTCCGTTCGCGTCTATCTCCTGCCCGCCGCCTGTGTAGCCTTGTCCCGGCGTTGGATTTTTCGTCACGCTCGTATAAGTCGCGCAGGCTTCGCGCACGGAAACTAAAAAGAAATTCGTCGCCGGATCATACGATGGAGAACCCCAATTCGCCGCGCCTGCCGCGTCAGGGCAAACGTAATTTCCTTCCGGCGTAGGCGTCGTGTTGGGTAACATAATCGGTCGTCCTTTGGCATCCAATCCTTTCGCCCAGGTTTGTTTGGCGAAGGCTTGTCCGTTCAGAAATTCGCCTGTCTCACGATCCAGCACGTAATAAAAAGCGTTGCGCTGGGCGGTGACTAACAGCTTACGTTTTTTGCCTTTTATTACACCATCAATCAGCATCGGCGTTTCATTGCCATCCCAATCGTGAACGTCGTGCGG
>JANMKB010000395.1:0-8301 GCA_031371805.1 Blastocatellia bacterium
GGCAGAAAAATCAGCAAAATCACGTGAGCGTGAAGTCGAGTACTACGAAGAAGAAGAGGAAGTTCTGGATACTAATCTCCTCGACATTTCGGAACTCAAAGAGATGAGCATTTCAAAACTGACCGGGATTGCCAAGGAACTTGAGGTTCCCGGCGCAACCGGGATGCGTAAGCAGGAATTGATCTTCAAAATCCTGCAGGCGCAAACCGAAAAGTCCGGGTTGATTTTTTCCGAAGGCGTACTGGAAACCCTGCCCGATGGCTTCGGCTTTTTGCGCGCCCCGGAATATAATTATTTGCCCGGCCCTGACGATATTTACGTTAGCCCTTCACAGATTCGTAAATTCGATTTGCGCACCGGCGACACAATCTCTGGTCAAATCCGTCCACCCAAAGAAGGCGAGCGTTATTTTGCGCTCATCAAGGTTGAGGCCATTAACTTTGAAACACCTGATTTGGCGCGGGATAAAGTTTTCTTTGATAATTTGACGCCGCTTTATCCGAACGAGCAGTTGAAGATGGAAACCACGAATCCCGACAATTTATCGGGACGCGTGATTGACCTCGTCACGCCGATTGGTAAGGGGCAGCGCGGATTAATCGTTGCACCACCGCGGACAGGTAAAACTGTCCTGCTCCAGACGATTGCCAATTCCATCACCGAAAATCACCCCGAAGTGACTTTGATCGTGTTGTTGATTGACGAGCGCCCGGAAGAAGTTACCGACATGCAGCGCTCGGTCAATGGTGAAGTGATTTCTTCGACCTTTGATGAACCAGCTTCGCGGCACGTTCAGGTTGCCGATATGGTGATTGAAAAAGCCAAACGCCTGGTTGAGCACGGGCGTGATGTAGTGATTCTGCTTGATTCCATTACGCGTCTGGCACGCGCTCACAACGCAGTCGTTCCGCCTTCGGGCAAGATTCTATCCGGTGGTGTGGATTCCAACGCTTTACAGCGTCCCAAGCGCTTCTTTGGCGCGGCGCGCAATATCGAAGAAGGCGGCTCACTCACTATTATCGCCACTGCTCTCGTTGAAACCGGCAGCCGCATGGATGACGTGATCTTTGAAGAATTCAAGGGTACGGGCAACATGGAAATCCATCTTGACCGCAAGCTTTCTGACAAGCGTGTTTTCCCGGCGATTGATTTGCAGAAATCAGGCACGCGAAAAGAAGAATTGCTGATTCCGAAAAAAGACCTCGACCGCATTTGGGTGTTGCGGCGCGTTCTGAATCCGCTCTCCAGCGTAGAGCAAATGGAACTGGTCCTTGATCGCCTCGAAAAATCCAAGTCGAATGGTGATTTCCTTAACTCAATGAATCAGTAAAAAACTCAAAGCTAAAGACAAAAGGTCGGAACTATAATTTCAAGTTCCGACCTTTTGTCTTTTAGCACTCAAAATTTTTAAGGCTTCTTCTCAAGCTGTAAAACTACATTGCGTATTTCTTCATTGCCGATTTCAACTTCTTTAGAGGCGGTCACAAAGCCATCAGCCGAAGCTGTGACGCGATAATTTCCTTTTTCAGAAGGAACGCTAAAGCCGAATTCGCCGCCGTCTACCGAATATTTTTCCACTTTTTTAAATTTCTTTCCATCACTTCGTTCAAGGGTGATCCGCACATTGGGCAAAGAATATCCGGTACTGTCCAGCACGGAGCCGCGAATCTTGCTGGTCGGTTCTTCTTCGCGTCGCATCTCAATGACGCGGGGTATTTTGAATAACTCCCCGTTCTGAACTTCAAAGCGACGCGTGATAAAGGTTTTATAACGGGGTAGTTCAAAAGCTATCACATAGCTGCCAGCCGCTAACCCCTCCAACATAAAGTTGCCTTTGTCATCCGTTTTTGTTTCGTATGATTTGTCGTCTTTGTTGGGATTGTCGAGGGTGCGGGTGACGGATCTGGTGGCTTTGACTGCGACGCCGCTCAGCGCCTTGCCATTTTCTTCTTTGACCCGGCCCTGAATTTTAGCGCTCTCGGCAAAGGCCACGGCGCACAGCGCTAAGCTGCAACTAAAACTGATCACTCCGCGTAAAATATTTCGCATCATAACTCCCTGGAAAAATGGACTGGCAGCCGGGGCTGTAAAAATCTATAATCGCGCATCAATCTTCTTACAGCAAGCGGCGGGTAAATGCGATTGATGAACATCTGCTTGTTACCTCAAAGGTTGTTCCTGATGACTTTATTACTTGCCAGAAAATCTCTTGTTGTGGGCCTTCTACTTGCCTGGTTCATGATGACGATTCCTTCGTCTTCGTTGCCAGCACAGGAGAAAAAACAGCCCACCGATAAAGCCGATAAAAATGATGTACTCAAAATTGATACGGATTTGGTAACGGTTGAGGTCACCGCGACGGATAAATCAGGTAATTATGTTCGCAATCTGAAGCCGGAAGATTTTCGCCTGCTGATTGATGGGCAGCCACGCAGGATAGATTTTTTCACCGTGACGGACGAGACCACTTCCTCGCGCCCGCTCTCGCTGGTTTTTGCGCTTGATCTTTCCGGTAGTCTTAAACCCGATGAAATTGCGACCCTGCGAGCGGCGGCACTTAAATTTACTGAGTTGATGAAAGGTGAGTCATTTTTTGCGGCCCTGGCTTTCAACTTTGAAGTCAAAGTCTTTCAGGATTTCACCGCAGATGCGAAAAAAATTGAGCGGGCTTTCACCAAAATGGATAACTTTGGCGGCTCCACACGAATTTATGACGCCCTTGATAAAGCTGTCACCATGCTGAGCCGTCGCGCACGTTTATCTAAAAATAATCAGCCCTTACGCCGCGTTGTGATTGTCATTACCGATGGCTTTGATTCATCCAGTATGATTGACACGAGGGAATTAATCAGGCGCGCCAACACCGCCGCCGTGACCGTTTATTCCATCACCCTGCCGTCCTATATGCTGACCGCCAGTCACAATACCGAACGCGTCATTACACCACTTGATGCGGCGCGGATTGTAGCTGCCACCGGCGGGCGCGATTTTGCCGCCAACGCCAGAGATTTCTCGCCGGTTTTTAAAGCCCTGGCCGAGGAAATCAGAGCCAGTTATGGATTGGCTTATTATCCTGAAATGCGTGACGGCAAACAGCATAATGTCCAGGTTGAGGCCATTAATTCGACCTTCAAATTGCGTACCAATCGCACGACTTTTATTGCTCCTGACAAATAATCGGCCAGCTCAATAATCGTCATCGTCATCGTCGTAATCATCATCGTCATCATCGGGAGCGAGGTCTAATTCAATCGGATCAAGTCCGACCACTTCCAGCTTTATCTCACATTCAAGGCAGCGGACAACATCGCCTTTATCCGTATCTTCTTCCACGTGAATGTCGGCGTCACATTCAGGACAAGCAGCTAATGGCACAATAAAATTCCTCCTGAAAAATATAGAATCACAAGATTAACAGGCAATATCTGGTCAGCAACATCCCGTAATCATTGCCTGAATTTCTCCGCGCGATAATTTCAACTACAGCGATGCTTAAATCATCGCGGCGGAAATCTAAACTATTCACGCGCTGTTTGGCAATCTGTATTTGTATTTTTAAAGCAGTTTTGCACGGAATTTTGTCGTGTTTTCAGAAGCAGCACTGACGCATAATTTTCTCTGGCACGGGGTCGCAATGAGTTGTGATTGTACAAAACCCAATACCAGCGCAGTCAAACGTTGCCAGAGATTAAAATTACTCAATAAAACCAGGTATATTGGGCTTGCGCTCAACTACAAGCTGCTGTATACTCCGCCGCGTTTTAGCACAATATACAGTCGTTTTATCGAAATTGCTTATTCAGGCTGAAAAGTGCCAGCCTGAAGGTAAAGCAAAATCAAGACGCGTTCTTTTTAATTTCACAGTCAACGTTTCTCCACCGTGTGGATGTTTTTGTCACATAATTTTTCTGGCAAAAATACCAAAGTAAGAGCAGTAACTGAAGGTGGCGACGGTTCATTCCAGGTGGCTTTTACCTGCCTGTAATTCAGGCCGAGATGGCTGTGAGAATGTAGCAGGAACTACCCGGTTCCTCTCCCCATGACAGTGGCTTTTTCTAAAAGTTTTACTTAATTTAATAAGCAGAGCCAGGAAGAAGAGGCTGAAGCAAGATCACTCAAAACAAAGGAGACTATTATGGCAGCAGCAAAACCAATGACTAAAGGTCAACTCGCTACACATTTCGCAGAAAAGTTTGGTGTTTCAAAGAAAGTCGCGGGAGCGATTTTGGACGAAATCGCCTTAGTTGCGGTCACGCAAACCAAGAAGGTCGGTCAGTTCACTGTGCCTGGCATCGGTAAGCTGGTGAAGGCTTCACGCAAAGCCCGAACTGGTCGTAATCCGGCGACCGGCGCAGCAATCAAAATTCCGGCCAAGACTGTGGTTAAATTCCGCGTCGCCAAAGCCGCGAAAGAAGCCGTTGTACCACCCAAAAAGTAGTACTATCGGTCACGTCGAAAATTAAAATGGCGACGCTCAGACAAAAAAGCGACGCCATTTTTATTAAGCCTGATTACCCTGAATTTGGTTATCCCACAGAACGATTGGTTTGCACCTTGCGATGCTCACGGCACATTTTTTGCGCGGGAATTGCCTTGCCCGGATTGCATAGTCCGGTTGGATTGAAGACCTCTTTGACCACCAGCATGGCATCAAGTGAGGCCTGATCGAAAATCATCGACATATAGCCGATCTTATCTATCCCGACTCCATGCTCACCGGTGATTGTCCCGCCGGCTGCAACACAGAGCTTCATGATTTCTTTCCCTGCCGCATGCACCCGCTCGACTTCCTCCACATTGCGACCATCGAAATTTATGCTCGGATGCAGGTTGCCATCACCCGCGTGAAAGACATTGCACAGGCGCAGATGATGCTTGGCCGCAATTTCGTAAATCCCGGCCAGCACACGTGGGAGCTTCGTTCGCGGTACGACGGCATCCTGCACAAATAAGTCCGGGCTGATGCGACCGAGTGCGCCAAACGCGCCTTTGCGACCCGCCCATAATTTTTTGCGCTCAATTTCATCACGCGCTTCACGCACTGCCCGCGCGCCGTGTTCAAGACAAATATCTTTGACCTTTTGCACCTGCGTATTAATTCCCGCCAGCAATCCGTCCAGCTCAACAATCAGACAGGCAGCCACATCTGTGGGATAACCCGCTTTGTAAATTGACGATTCAACCGCCTGAATGGTTGGCTGGTCAATCATCTCCAAAGCCGCAGGCAATAACCCCGCCGCAATGATGGCGGACACGGCACGGCTCGCATCGTTAACATCCATGAAATCGCCCAGCATTGTCACGACCGTTTGCGGATTGCGGCTGAGCCTGACAGTAACTTTTGTGGCAATGCCCAGCGTGCCTTCGCTGCCGATAAATGTGCCCAGCAAATCGAAGCCAATTGAATCTGCTCCATCGGCTCCGAGGTTGACGATTTTGCCGTCGGGTAACACGACTTCCACACCCAGGATATGATTTGTAGTCATCCCATATTTCAGGCAATGCGGGCCACCGGAATTTTCCGCTACGTTACCGCCGATAGTGCAGGAGGCCTGCGACGAAGGGTCTGGTGCGTAATGAAACCCCTGGGCAGCGATGGCCTGTGAAAGCCGCAAATTCACGACGCCAGGTTGAATGATTGCGCGTTGATTCGCATAATCAACTTCGAGGATTTTGTTCATCCGCGCCATTTCAACAATGACTGCGCCCTCACCTTTTTCACAACCAATCGCAATCGCGCCGGAACTCAAACCTGTGCCCGCGCCACGCGGCCCATAAGCAATACTGTGTTGCCACAACAAGCGGACGAGTTTGGAAACCTGTTCAGTATTTTGCGGGAAGACAACCGCTAAAGGTTTTGCTTTATGAGTGGTGACGGCATCGAATTCGTAAACCAGCAGATCCGCATCATCTGTCAAAACCCCCTCGGCTCCACAGATGGTACGCAATTCAGCGATTATTTTTGCATCCAGCGCCATAAGCTTTTATTGGTAAAATTGGTTATAGAATTTTGCGTTAGTCGGCCACCAGATCAATTTGATAATCTTCAATGACCGGATTCGATAAAACGTCATGGGCTAATTTCTCAAGCTGATCGTAGGCCTGCGCTTTATCAACCGAATCCGCAAAGGTGATTTCAAAATATTTACCCTGGCGAATTTCGGTAATGCCCTGATAACCAATGGTAGTTGTGGCATGTTGAATGGCTTTGCCTTGTGGATCAAGGACACCATTCCTCAAATTTACATAAACTTTTGCAAGCATTGATCCCTCTGTTATGATTTAAAGCGGTGTTCAGGTAAGCAGGGACTATAGCAGAGATTTACGTGGAAAATAAACCGACTTTTCGCGCCCAAAGATTTTCTAAACATTAATTGATGAAGTACAATGACGGGCTTTTAGACAAGCAGAAATTAAGAAATAAAGGAGTTGAGTCGCGTGAAAGAATTATTGGAAAGCAGAATTGGTAAAGAAATAGATTTGAGTTTCGGTGCTGGTACGGTAACCGGCAATATTGTTAAGGTTGAAGGCGGCATCCTTCACCTCGAAAAAGATGCTCAGAATTTTTTCGTCAGGATTGAAAAAATTGTGGCATTTTGGGACGCCAAAGAGAAAAGCGATAAAAAAACGAAAGCGCCAGGATTTGTAAATCATCAATCTGAATAACAAAGTTTCTGAACTATTTGTTATTTCCAACGTGACTAAATTCAGCGGCGTAGTTTATACTCGACATCGTTTCTTGGATGTGCCTCCCCTGGTCATCACAAAATAAAAGATAGCCCCTGATTTCAAATCTGAAACGAGCTACCTCGCATTTTAAAGTTCGCCTTAACAATTTTTTATTTTTTATGAAAATTGCCATTCTGGGGACGCGCGGTATTCCGGCAAATTACGGTGGGTTCGAGACTTTTGCAGAACAGTTAAGTACCCGGCTTGTTACTCGTGGTCATGAGGTAACGGTTTATGGTCGTAAGCATTATGCAACTGGCGACCAGCGTTCATACCGCGGAGTCAATCTGGTTGTCCTTCCAACCATTCGCCACAAATATTTTGATACCGTCATTCACTCCTTGTTTTCGATCTTCCATGCCATTTTCAAAGGCTACGACATCATACTGATTTGCAACGCGGCAAATAGTGTATTTGCTATCCTGCCGCGTTTGTTTGGGACTCCGACGCTTGTGAATGTTGATGGTCTGGAACGCAAACGCAAAAAATGGAACTGGCTGGGAAAACAATATTACCTGGTCTCAGAATGGCTCTCGACTTTTCTGCCCACCGCGATTGTGACCGATGCTCAGGTCATTCAGGATTATTATGCGACGCGGTATAAAAAAGAATCGTCAATGATTGCCTATGGCGCGGATGTTGAACGTCGGGCAGCTCCTGAAACACTTGATAAATTTGGCCTGTCCACCAATCGCTACATTTTGTATGTCAGCCGCCTGGAACCGGAAAATAACGCGCATCTGGTGATTGAGGCTTATGAAAAAGTTAACACTGATTTGCCTCTGGTCATTGTTGGCGGTGCGCCTTACGCGGAAGATTACATTGCTAAACTCAAAAGCACGAAAGATAAGCGGGTGAAGTTTTTAGGCTTTGTGTTTGGCGAAGATTATCGCGCCCTGCAACAGAACGCTTATTGTTATGTCCACGCGACCGAAGTCGGCGGCACACATCCGGCCCTGATCGAAGCGATGGGGGCAGGGAATTGTGCGCTGGTTTTGAATACGCCGGAAAATTTAGAGGTGATGGGCGCGGCAGGCATCAGTTATGATTCCGTAGATCATTTAGCCGAACAAATTCGCCGTTTGCTGGATGACCCAACAATCATCAGCGAATACCGTGTGCGCGCCATGACTCGTGTACTCCAGCGTTATGACTGGGAACAGATCACCAATCAATACGAATGGTTACTGGCAAAAATCACCGGACTGGCAACCACGGAAGCGCCATTGCCGCTGTTATCTCGTGAAGTAGGCGAAATGGAGCCAATCAGCTATTCGGTAAGTTCATTTGCAGAAAGCGGAGTAGTTGAAGGGAGCCGACGCGCATCTATGAAGTAGTTCGCCCGGCATCAGCAAAGTAGCTTTAGCAAGTAACGAGTGACAGGAGCGTATCTTGTCACTCGTTATTGTTTTATACAGTACCCGGAGCCGGAGCGACGGGGTGATTTGTAAGGATACTTAATCTTGTGCAGGAAACCATTCATTATCAATCAAGCGAAAAAATCCCGCTCTGGCGACCGTTGCTGAAACTTTTTGGCGAGCATCGTGACCTGATCCGTTCTATGGTGCAGCG
>JANMKB010000422.1:0-2809 GCA_031371805.1 Blastocatellia bacterium
GGCAGTGTGATTATCGTTTCAAGCATCGGCGGGCTGAAAGGCTCAACGGTTTTGGGATTGTATTGCATTTCCAAAGCAGCGGATTTTCAACTCGTGCGCAACCTCGCGGTTGAATGGGGCGAGCATAATATTCGTGTCAACGCGATTGCTCCCGGACTGGTCAAAACTGACTTCGCCAGGGCACTGTGGGACAATCCTGAGACGCTCGCAAAAGTCGAAGCGGGGACGCCGCTGCGTAGGATCGGAGAATCCATTGACATCGCCGGAGCCGCCGTGTTTCTTGGCTCTAAAGCTGGTGCTTGGATGACGGGGCAGCAGATTGTGATTGATGGCGGGGTGACGACTGCCGGATAAAATGTGACGTAAACTTTTAGTTTGCGTGGCGTCCCGAGCTTGCCCTTTACTCAAGAAAAATCTTTCAGTTATTTACTCGCATAATGCCTGAAGAATATTTATGCCTGAAACAGCGAACCAGTTAGAACCAGCGGTGAAACATGATTTGTTGACAGTCCTTGCGATTAGTATTGTCGTTTACACAATTGCTAATTTGTTGCACGAAGGGCTGGGGCACGGAGGTATGTGTGTGGCAGTTGGTTGTAAACCTCTGTTGTTGACCTCAGTTAATTTTGAAGGAAATAAAGAAGGACTGGCAAAATGGGCGATCCGGTTGATTTCAGCGGGTGGCACTATTGTTAATCTGATTGCTGGTTTAATTGCACTCGCGTTACTGCGAAAAACTTCTAATGTTCATTGGCGTTTCTTCGTCTGGTTGTTCGCGGCAGTCAACTTAATGCAGGCAACAGGATACTGGTTATTTTCAGGCGTTGCGAATATTGGCGACTGGTCTTCAGTGATTGATGGCTGGTCGCCCTGGTGGTTATGGCGGATTGCTCTGGCTTTGATCGGGGGAGCGTCTTACTGGTATTGCACACGGCTGGTCATGATCCGTCTTGGCCCCTTTATTGGAGGGGATCAGGCGCGAGGTCGCAGAGCTTTATCGTTAACCCTTATCCCTTATTTTACTGGTGCTCTGCTTTATACTATTTCGGGCATTTTTAATCCGATGGGCTTGATTTTAGTGGCGCTCTCCGCGATGCCTGCTTCGTTGGGTGGTACGTCTGGTCTGGCGTGGGGACCTAATCTTTTGCGCGGAAATAATCTTCCACCCACCGGTGAAGGACCAATTTTTATTCTACGCAACCGCGCCTGGATTATCGTTGGAGCTATCGCAACGGTGATGATGATATTTGTCCTCGGACCAGGTATCCGACTTAGATAAGGTTTTAGAAATTATTTTCTCTAAAAATTATGAAAGCTGCAATTCTCTACAATTTCGCCGAACCAATTACCATCGAAGAGGTTCCAACACCAATCCCAGAAGCCGATGAAGTGCTCGTCAAAGTCATTGCCAGCGGTGTTTGCCACTCCGATTTACATCTGGCAACTGGTGATTGGGAGCTGCTGAAACCGGCGACGAAATTGCCATTGATTCTGGGTCACGAAATCGCCGGAACCATCGCGGCGATTGGTGAAAATGTCGAAGGCTTTGCAATTGGAGATCGTGTCGGCGTTCCGTGGTTGCATTACAGTTGCGGCGCGTGTGAGTACTGTCAATCCGGGCGCGAAACGCTGTGCGGGAAACAGCAAATCACCGGCGTAATGGTTGACGGGGGCTACGCTGAATTCGTCAAAGCGAAGGCGAGCCATACAGCCAAATTGCCTGATTCGATCAGTTTTGAGCAGGCTGCGCCGTTGCTGTGCGCGGGGCTGACGGCGTATCGCGCTATTAAAGAATCAGGCATCAAAGCTGGCGAGCGATTAGTGATTTTTGGCATTGGTGGCCTTGGACATCTGGCGGTGCAAATTGGCAAAAAATTAGGACTCGAAGTCGGAGCCGTAGACATTGCGGATGACAAATTAATTTTAGCGACCGAATGCGGAGCCGACTGGACAGTGAATGCCGCTACTTCCCAAGCGCACAAAGAAATCAAAGCCCATCGGGGCGCGCACGTCGCACTCGTTTTATCCGGCAGCAGAGTCGCCTACGAAACTGCGTTGAAATCCTTGCGTCGCGCAGGAACTTTGGTGATTGTCGGAATGTCGCCTGAACCAATTCCACTCTCGACACAGTCAATGCTGGCGGGCGAATTTCGCATCGTGACTTCAACCGTTGGGACGCGGAAAGACTTGGAGGAAATTTTAGCATTGGCGTCCGATGGCAGCATTCTTTGTCGCGTGACTTCGGGAAAATTGGAAGACATCAATCAGATTTTTGATGAGATGGAAAAGGGAAAGCTGGTTGGGCGTGTGGTGTTACGGATGGGTGAATAGGTGATGATGGATTTTATGAATTGCCACGAGTTTCAACTCGGCAGGCTAAGTATTTGACGAATTTATAAATAATTTCTTTTTTCAAATTGCTTCAGCTAAAGCAACTTGGACTTTTTGATTTATTTCTTAAATGTTTGGCTAAAGCCTTGATTTATTGCTTGCTCGTGCCACGCACTAAAGCTGCGTGGCAATTCATAATACAAAACCTTGTCCCCCAAATTGCATTTTTAACTGGGTGAAAACTATGACAGACCGAATTACTTCAAAATTCAACAACCGTTCGAGTGCAATGGAAGTCATTGCCGAAATTAATTTACAAGGCAAAACCGCCATCGTGACCGGAGCTTCGTCAGGACTTGGCGTAGAAACCGCGCGGGCTTTGGCCTCGGCTGGCGCGGAATTAATTCTACCTGTTCGCAATTTGGAGAAAGGCGAAGCAGTCACGGCAGATATTCGCGCTTCAACGGGGAATCACGCC
>JANMKB010000482.1:0-6497 GCA_031371805.1 Blastocatellia bacterium
GTTCTACGTCAGCGGTGAGACTGAAGGAACGATTGCGAATGTTGGGCGCATTGCTGGTGGGGCTGGTCGTCATCCCCGGATAAAAAGTTGTCGCTCCTTGCGGGCGATTGTTGGCGGGCTGTCCCAGCACCCGAATGATGCCGCGATCATCCAGTGGCAGCACATTGAATTTTCCGGCTTCGCTCCACCAGCGCTCGATCATTTCGCGCAGCTTTTCAGGATTTTTCGCCGCTAAATCATTGTTCTCAGAAAAATCTTCATCAACCTTGTAAAGCTCCCATTTATCTTTTTCAAAATCTGTATTCGCAGTGTGAAAGGCAACGGCTTTCCATCCTTTGTGGTAAAGCGCACGATGCCCAATCATCTCAAAATATTGTGTCTCGTGACGGCTCGGCGCAGATGAATCATTCAAACTGTAAAGCATGCTGCCGCCATCAAACGGAGCCTGATCTATGCCATTAATTGTTTTTGGTTGTTTGATTCCGATGGCTTCCAGAATCATCGGTGTCACGTCTACGAGGTGATGATATTGCGTGCGGATTGCGCCTTTGTCTTTGATGCCTTGCGGCCAGTGCACGATGAATGGATCGGTGTTGCCGCCAGCGTGCGTGTTTTGCTTGTACATTTTGAAAGGCGTATTGCCCGCCATCGCCCAGCCCATCGGATAATGCGGATAGGTCGTCGGTCCACCCATTTCATCAATGTATTTCATATTCAGCGCTTCGTCTTCGGGAACCTGATTGAAATACCGCACGTAATTGTAAGAGCCAGTCAGTCGTCCTTCCTGACTTGCGCCGTTGTCAGAGACGACAATAAAAATAGTATTGTCGAGCTGTCCGCTCTCTTCTAAAAAATTGATAACACGTCCGATGTTTTCATCTGTGTGCGTCAAAAACCCGGCGAAGACTTCCTGCAATCGTGCGTACAAACGGCGCTCGTCATTCGTCAGCGAGTCCCAGGCTTTGATCTCAGGATTACGCGGCGGCAGCACCGTGTTTGGTGGGACGATGCCTGCTTGTTTTTGTCGCGCTAATGTTTCTTCGCGCACCTTATCCCAGCCTTTGTCGAATTTGCCTTTGTACATCTCGATGTATTTTTTCGGCGCGTGCAATGGCGCGTGGGCTGCGCCGTAAGCCAGGTTCATGAAAAATGGTTTGTCGGGATTCACCTGTTTTTGTTCTGCAATGAAGCGAATTGCCTGATCGGTTAAATCTTCCGTCAAGTGATAGCCAGGACGCGTGGGCGTTTCGATGTTGTGATTGTCCGAGGCTAGATGTGGAAACCACGAATTCGTC
This sequence comes from Blastocatellia bacterium, assembly GCA_031371805.1. Lineage (GTDB taxonomy): Bacteria > Acidobacteriota > Blastocatellia > RBC074 > RBC074 > JAFDVL01. The sequence continues at coordinate 1,296 of JANMKB010000482.1, forward strand.
TCGCCGCCGACAAAACCATAAAACCGCTCGAAGCCCATGCCTAAAGGCCAGCGCTCAAACGGCCCCGCATTGCTGTATTCGTCGTATGTCGCCAGATGCCACTTGCCGACATACAGCGTGTTGTAGCCGCTCTGCTTTAAAATTTCCGCAATGGTTGCATGATTTTTCGGGACGCGTCCGTCATACCCCGGAAAGCCCGTCGCAAATTCGGCAATCACGCCCAGGTGATTACTGTGATGATTGTGGCCTGTCAGCAATGCCGCCCGCGAAGGCGAACACAATGCCGTCGTATGAAAATTGTTGTAGCGCAATCCATGCGCCGCGAGCTTGTCTAAATTCGGCGTCAATATTTCTGAGCCATACGAACCAAGTTGCGCGTAGCCGACATCGTCGAGGACGAGATAAATCACATTCGGCGCACCTTTCGGAGCCTGTGGCAAAGTTTCCCAGGCGGCTTTGGATTCTTTGTAAGTGCGACCAACCACGCCGGGCTGTTGCGCGAACAAGCCCACAACGATACATGCCAGCATGGCGATGATGCCGAGTACAAGCTGAATTTGGTTCATACAATTTTTCTCCTGATGATGTGCGGATGCAATGGCAGCGATTGTATCTGCCATTTTTCGTCCTGCCAATGTTGAGCTATTTTTCTGTTCGGATATACTGCTGCGCATTCACCAATTTTCCGCGCAGCAAAACAAAGGAGAGCAGTGATGAGCGAGACCGCGACGAATGTGCAGGAAGTACGACCAGACGTGTTACGAACGCCGGACGAATGCTTTGCGAAGCTGACCGATTTTCCTTTTCAACCGCACTATCTTGCGGTTGACGGCTATCGGATTCACTATCTTGATGAAGGCCCACGCGACGCCGCGCCAATGCTGTTAATGCACGGCGAACCGTCGTGGTGCTATCTCTATCGCAAGATGGTTCCGATTCTTGTCAACGCGGGCTATCGTTGTCTGGCACCTGATTTGATCGGCTTCGGACGCTCTGACAAACTTGCCAGCCGTGATGATTATTCCTATCAATTTCACGTGGATGTAATGAACGAATTTTTGCGTAAGCTGAATCTGAACAACGCGACTTTGTTCGGACAGGATTGGGGCGGATTAATTGGACTGCGTGTACTCGCAGATAATCCTGAAAATTTTTCACGCTTAATAGTTGCCAATACGGGATTGCCAACGGGAGATCATCAGCCTTCGGAAGGATTTTTGAAATGGAAGCATTACGCCGAAACGGTCGAAAACTTTCATGTCGGCGGCATTATCAAAGGTGGTTGCGTGACACCCTTGTCAGATGAAACTATTGCCGCGTACAACGCTCCGTTTCCGAGTGATGCTTACAAAGAAGGCGCACGCATCTTTCCGAAATTAGTTCCGATTATGTCCGACAATCCAGCTTCAGAAGCGAATCGCAAAGCGTGGGGAGTCCTGCAACAGTGGGGCGGAAGCGTCTTGACCCTCTTCAGTGATCAGGACGCAGTGACGGCTGGCGGCGAAAAGCCATTTCAGAAATTAATGATCGGCGCGAAAGATCAGCCGCACGAAATTATTCAGGGCGGCGGACATTTTTTGCAGGAAGATAAAGGTGAAGAAATTGCGCAGAAAATAGTAGCGTGGTTAAAACTGAAATGAAAATTATTTTCCCCAAAAATCTATTCACCGCATTTTCACTCCTGCTATTTGTTTTCTCATCCGCAGCGTTCGCGCAACAACCAGCCCCATTCGACGATGGTCAATTGCACGTCGTCTTATGCGGCACAGGCTCGCCGCTAGCTGATGCAAATCGCGCGCAAGCCTGTACAGCAATTCTGGCTGGGAATGAATTTGTCATCGTAGACACTGGCTCCGGTTCGTGGCGCAAAGTCGCGTCGAATAATTTGCCTGCGCAAAGCTTGAGCGCGGTGTTACTCACACATTTTCATTCCGATCACATAGGCGATTTAGGCGAAACGCTGGTGCAAAGCTGGATTGCCGGACGCACAACAAAACTTAATGTTTATGGGCCTCCCGGCGTTGAGAAAGTTGTCGCAGGCTTCGCCCAGGCCTACGCGCTCGACACCGATTATCGCGTCCTGCATCATGGCGAAGAGATGATGCCGCGTGCTGCCGCCGGAGCTATCGCACAGACTATCAAGTTGAAAAGCGATGAGACAGCCGCGGACGTGTTTGAGCGCAACGGGTTAAAAGTTCTGGCCTTCAAGGTCAATCACGATCCGGTGACGCCGGCGTATGGTTATCGTTTTGAATACAAAGGACGCGTCGTAGTCATTTCCGGCGATACTGCGAAAAGTGATAACTTAGCCAATCACGCAGCGGGTGCGGATTTATTGATCCACGATGTGCTGGCAAAAAACCTCCTGCAATTCGCCGCTGCAAGTTTTGAAAAATCAGGCAATAAACGCCGTGCAAAAATGGCGAATGACATCATCAGTTATCATACGAGTCCAACGGAAGCTGCTGAAGTTGCCGCGACTGCTAAAGTCGAAACACTGGTTTTTACGCATCTGGTTCCGGCGGTGAATCCACAGACCGAACCAGCTTTCACACGCGGCGTCAGTGAAATCTTCAAAGGCAGAGTTGTGATCGGAAATGATGGAATGCGTTTTGATTTACCGCCGAAGAGTTAATGTATTTTTCACAAATCACGCAAGCTGGATTTAACCCGCAAAGCGGGTGTCAGCATAAAGCCCGGGGTGTAAACCCCAGTAATAATGGTAATGAGACACCAGCCCGCAAAGTGGGCGACAGTGATAAAAAGATAATTTTAAAATCAAATGACCACCCGCATTCGCGGGCCTGGCAGATTCTATCTCAGAGTCCCTGGGGCTACGGCGCAACGCCTTCACCCCAGGCTCTATGCTTTTCACCCGCTTCGCGGGCTACAATTTACAGGAGAAAAAATGTCTAATTCATCAGTCTCTCGGCGGAATTTTATTAAGCAATCTGCCGCGTCTTCACTCGTCGCGGGAGCTTTAACTACTGCGCCAACCATCGCGCAACGCGTCCCCGATCCGCCTGGGAAAAAACTTGGCTGGGCTATCGTGGGGTTAGGAAATTTGGCGATTAATCAAATTTTGCCGGGCTTTGCGAAGGCCGAAAAATCAAAGCTCGTCGCCTTCGTCAGCGGCAATCGTGAAAAGGCTGACAAGCTGGCAGCCCGGTACAACGTCAGCGCAAAAAATATTTACAACTACCAGAATTATGATGAGCTAAAAAATAATCCTGACGTAGATGTAATTTACATTGTGCTGCCCAACGCGATGCACGCGGAATACACCATTCGCGGCGCCAAAGCGGGCAAACATATTCTCACGGAAAAACCGATGGCGAGCACTCCGAAAGATTGCGAAGCCATGATTGCGGCGTGCCGTGCGGCGGACAAAAAATTAATGGTTGCATACCGTTGCCGTTACGAACCATTCAATCAGGCGCTGATCAAAATTTCGCAGGACAAAGAATTGCTGGGGCCAGTCAGAGCCGTCGTTAGCGATCACGGCTTCAACATTGGCGATCCGAAGCAATGGCGTTTGAATATGGCGCTCGCCGGTGGCGGATCGTTGATGGATATTGGCTTGTATGCGTTGCAGGCGACGCGATATTGCACGGGCGAAGAACCGACGGAAATCAGCGCGATGGAATATACAGACCGCAGCGACATTCGCTTTAAGGAAGTCGAGGATATGATTAATTTTCAGCTCCGATTTCCAAGTGGGGCGTTGGCGCAATGCACGTCGGCTTACGGCTACGCCGGACAAAATCGTATTCGCGTCATTGGGACAAAAGGCTGGGTCGAATTGGAACCAGCGACTGGCTACACCGGAGCGCGTTTGCGGACACGCATTGGCGGACAATTAGCCGAACGCGACATTCAACCAAGAGATCATTTCGCTTCTGAAATGGATCACATGTCCGATTGCATCATGAGCAACAAAGAACCGCTGACGCCGGGTGAAGAAGGCTTGCGCGATTTGAAATATATGATGGCAATTTATGAGGCAGCGAAATCAGGTAAGACGGTGAAAGTGTAGCGTAAACTTTCCAGTTTGCGCTGTGTTCTCCACCACGATTTTGCTAAAAACCAAAGACCTGACGCGACTTGATTTTCGGCAAAGTTACAGATGAGCACACAGCGCAAACTAAAAGTTTGCACTACTTTTAGAGCGGTTCATTTCAAAACTTCATTTGTCTGGCGGCTAAATCTTTCATGATTTCTTCAGCGCCGCCGCCAATCATATTCACCTTCACTTCGCGGTAAATTCGTTCGACCCGCGATTCACGGATGTAGCCCATGCCGCCCAAAATCTGCACCGCCTGATCCGCGCAAAATTGCATCGTCTGCGTAGCGAAATTTTTGAGCATGGAGGTTTGTGCGACTAACAAATTAGGCGCGCCAAGCTGATGCTCGACGCGATATGCCAGGTCTTCCAGCGTTGCCCGTGTCGCTTCAATTTTCATCGCCATATCTACCAGCTTATGGCGAATCACCTGACGCTCAATTAAGGGCGCACCAAAAGTTTTACGCTCACGCGCCCACGCCAGGGCATCAGCAAAACATACTTTCGCAAAGGCGCAGGCGTTGGCTGCCAGCCCTAATCGCTCCGCATTAAAATTAAGCATTGTGAGGCGAAAGCCCTGATTTTCGGGGCCAATCAAATTCGTAACGGGAACACGGCAATTATCAAAATGCAGGTGCGCCGTATCGGAACACCACCAGCCCATTTTTTTCAGTGGTGTGCGAGTGAAGCCGGGCGTATCGCGTTCGATCAGCAATAACGAAACACCGCCAGCGCCTTTATCCTGCGGATTCGTGCGCACCGCAACGGTGAAATAATCTGCCCGCATACCAGATGTGATAAATGTTTTCTCGCCATTCACAAGATAAAAATCACCTTCACGAACCGCAGTCGTTTTAAGACTGGCGACATCGGAACCACCCGCTGGTTCGGTGATTGCCAGCGCCGCAATTTTTTCTCCACTCAGAATTGCGGGCAGAACACGCGCTTTCATTTCTTCACTGCCTGCCGCAAGAATTGGCGGCGCAGCAATCGTGTGCGACAACAACGAAGCCAGCACGCCGCCGCTGCCACATTGCGCTAATTCGTCGGCAGCAATCAGCGAATAAAAAATGTCGGCGGGCGTACCACCGTATTCTTCCGGGTAGCCCATACCAAGCAAACCAATCGCAGCAGCCTGA
>JANMKB010000488.1:0-10762 GCA_031371805.1 Blastocatellia bacterium
CAAAAATAAATTCCTGGACAGCAATGCGATTTTTGGCGTTGAGCGCTTTGCCTGCAGCTGCGGCGGCAACGTTGACTTCGCGGTTGACGACAGTAATCGGAACGATTTCGTCTTTGAATTTTCCGGCGTCAATTGCGGCGGCGGCACGTTGGTGCGAACGCACAGCAAACGCCTCCGCCTCTTCGCGTGAGATGCCATATTTCAGCGCAACGTTTTCGGCGGTCAATCCCATATTCAAATAAACATCGGGATAGCTGTCGGTCAGCGTTGGGTTCGGCGACAAGTTATATCCGCCCATCGGCAGCATGGACATTGATTCCGCGCCACCACCAATCGCTACGTCAGCCGACCCGACCATAATATGTTCAGCAGCTTGCGCGATGGCTTGCAAACCCGAAGAGCAAAAACGATTGATCGTCAATGCTGAAGTCGTGACAGGCAAGCCGCCCAGCAACACGATTTGCCGCGCCATATTCGCGCCCTGCTGTGCTTCCGGCGTGGCGCATCCGATGATTACGTCTTCGACTTGCGCCGGATCGAGGCCCGGCGTCCGCGCCAATAATTCTTTGATAACGGCGCCGCCCAAATCGTCAGGTCGCGTGTCTTTGAGAATGCCGCGTGGCGCTTTGCCAATCGCGGTTCTGAGAGCGTTTACGATAACTGCTTCGCGCATAAAATTGTCTCCTCTGAGAATGTATGACAGGCGTCCTGCCTGTCAGTTTCCGAGTACCCAGCAGCGACAGGCGAGACGCCTGTCGTACATTTAATTCCGCAATGGCTTACCTGTTTTCAGCATGTGCGCAATTCGCTCCTGCGTCGCTTTTGTGCCGCACAAACTGACGAATGCTTCGCGTTCGAGGTCTAGCAAATATTGTTCAGACACACGCGTCGGGTGCGTCAGATTGCCGCCGCTCAACACTTCGGCAATTTTGGTTCCGATCAATGCGTCGTGCTCAGAAATGTAGCCGCCGCGTTTCATCATGTGCATGCCGAGCTTAAATTTCGTGAGCGCGGCTTCGCCCAAAACCAAAATATCCTGACGCGGTTGTGGCGCGACATAACCTTCACGCGCCATCGCCAGCACTTGCTGTTTGGCTTCTTCGATTTGGCGCTCCGTGTTCATCACAATGCGGTCGGTGTTGCGCAAAATGCCCCAATGACGAGCTTCTGCGGCGCTGACGGCGACTTTGCCCATTGCGATTAATTCAAAGTTTTTGCGCAGGATTTCAAATTGATCAAGGTTCGGCGCATCGGCTACGGCATCGGATGCACGCAGCGCCATTTCTTTTGTGCCGCCGCCGCCGGGCAATAATCCGACGCCGACTTCGACTAAGCCGATGTAGGTTTCAGCGGCAGCTACGGCGCGATCAGAATGCAGCGTCAATTCGCAGCCGCCACCGAGCGATAAGCCAAACGGCGCAACAACGACGGGCTTCGGCGCGTAACGCAAGCTCATCGTCATATTTTGAAATTGCCGCACGCCGATTATCAATTCGTCCCAATCGCCTTCCTGCGCACCCATCAAAATCAGCATGATGTTTGCGCCCGCAGAAAAATTCGGGCCTTGATTGCCAACGACCATGCCGACGAAATTTTTCTCTACTTCTTTCAGGCCATAAGCAATCATCTGCATTTGATCACTGCCCAGCGAATTCATTTTGGAATGAAATTCGACGCAGGCTACGCCGTCGCCGAGATCAATCAAACTTGCGCCGTTATTTTTCCTGATGGCTTTTTCCTGATCTTTGAGCGCTTTCAAAATTGTCACACCTGCTGGCACAGGTACAGGTTTATACGAGGAACTGGCGAAGTCATAAAAATGCTTCGCGCCGTTTTCGAGCTTGTAAAAACTGGTGTTTCCAGCAGCAAGCATTGCTGCGACGTTGGCGGGAATCGGACGATTTTCTGCTTGCATTTTGGCGACGGATTTTTCTACGCCGATGGCATCCCATTTTTCAAAAATGCCCATTTCGTGCGCGAAGCCCCATTTCATCGCGTTATCAATTTCAACGATGTTGTCTGCGATTTCAGGGATACGATTGGCGGCATAAATCGCGGCGTCCGCCATCGTGTGCCAAATGTATTCACCGGCGCGATCTTTCGCATAAGCCAATGTTTTCAGGCGTGCGCCGAGGTCTTCGATTTGTTTCGCCGCGCCAACCGAAGGGAAATCCGCTTTTTGTTGCGGGCGATATTCGAGCATAGCGAAATCCAGCGTCAAAATATCTTTGCCAACTTTTTTGTAAAAGCCGCCCTTGGTTTTGTCGCCCAGCAATTTGCGCTCGACCATTTTGTCGAGGATTTCAGGAACCTTGAACGATTCACGCTTTTCGTCGTTCGTCAGCGAATTATAAAGATTGCGTGCGACGTTGTATGCCGTGTCTAAACCGACAACGTCCAGCGTGCGAAAGCTCGCGCTTTTGGCGTGACCGATCAAGGTACCCGTCAGCGCGTCAATTTCCTCGGGCGTGTAACCCTTTTCGAGCATGAAACTTAATCCGTTCAGCATTGAGAAATTCGCCAGACGGTTCGCCACAAAGCCGGGCGTGTCTTTGGCATACACTACGCCTTTTCCCAGCACGCGATCAAAAAATCCCGCTATAAAACACGCGACTTCGGGCGCAGTTTCGGGCGTCGTGATGATTTCCATCAAATGCAAATAACGCGGCGGGTTAAAAAAATGTGTGCCTAAAAAATTCTTGCGAAAATTTTCAGAGCGGCCTTCAGCCAATGAATTGATCGGGATGCCCGACGTGTTGGAAGTGATAATTGCTGCGGCGTGTAAATGCGGTTCGACGCGTTCATACAGGCTGCGTTTGATGTCGAGATTTTCGACGATGGCTTCGACAATCCAATCACAATCTTTGAGCTTCGGTAAATCATCGTCGAAATTTCCAATGCTGACGAGGCTCGCTAGTTCAGGCGACATGAATGCGGCGGGCCTGGCTTTTTTCGCGCCTTCTAGCCCTGCGTTGGCGAAGCGATTGCGCACCGCAGGCGATTCCAGCGTTAATCCTTTGGCTTCTTCTTCCGGCGTGAGCGCGGGCGGAACGATGTCGAGCAATAAACATGGGATTCCGGCGTTCGCAACGTGGGCAGCGATTTGCGCTCCCATCACGCCCGCGCCCAGCACCGCTACTTTTTTGATCTGCATTGATGATCTCCTCAATTGATGGACTAAATATTTTCCCAGCAAAGCTAATAATTAGTTAATATTTTTTCGTCGCCGAAGCCCAATTCATGCAATCGTTCTTTGGTGTGTTGCATCATTTCCTGCGAGCCGCAAATTAACGCGACGGGATCAATCAGGTCTGGAACAATGTGATCCAATAAACCCTGCACGTAACCCGTGGCACCGCTCCATTCTTCATCGGGCCGACTGATGACCTGTCTTAACGTAATGTCGTGATTACGCCATTCATTTTGAATCTCCTCCGCAAAATAAAAATCATCTTTCGTGCGCGCACCGTGCAGGACAACTAATTTTCCATAATTTTTGCGCGCACAAAACACGTGTCGCAAAGTTGAGCGGAGCGGGGCAATGCCTGTCCCCATCGCGACGAAAATCAAATCGTGCGCCTGATATTTTTCAACTGCAAAGCCATTGCCAACGATGTTGCTCAGCGTAATTTCAGATGATGCCTCAGCTTTAAATAAACTGTGCGCGAGGTTCGCTGCCTGGTCGCTGCGCTTGATTAAAAATTCGTATTCTTCGTCTTCCGGTGCGGAGGCAAACGCAAGGTAAGACGGATTGCAGCCTTCCATTTCCAACACGGCGACCTGCCCGGCAACGAAAGCCTGTTTGTCTGCTGCCCGTGGCGCCATGAAAAAACTCCAGACATTGGGCGTATGTTTATGAATGTGGGTGATCGTTAGTCTGGTCACTTATTTTTTCTCGTGCAATTGTTCTTTCTCGGCGTACATTCGATCAATTAAATCTTTGTATTTTTCCATCACAACGCGCCGTTTGACTTTCAATGTCGGAGTAAGTTCACCGCCTTCAATGGTTAATTCGCGGTCGAGTAAAACGACGCCTTTGAGTTTCTCAAAATGTCCTAAATCCGGCGTCAGCTTATCAACTTGTCGCTCTATCAAAGCAGTGATTTTGGGCTGCTGCAGCAAATCATTAATGTCCTGATACGCAATCTTTTTGAGTTCTGCGTAATGTTTGAGGACCGCGAAATGCGGCACGATCAGGGCGGCTGGAAACTTGCGATTGTCGCCAATCACAACGGCCTGATTAATAAAGCGGCTTTGTCTAAGTGCGTTTTCAATTGGTTGCGGCGCGAGGTATTTCCCCCCACTGGTTTTAAGCAAATCTTTTTTCCGGTCGGTAATGTAAAGAAATCCGTCGGCATCGAAATGCCCGATGTCGCCCGTGTGCAACCAGACTGCGCCATTTTCATCGTGTGTCAGAGCCTCCGCCGTCGCGGTGGGCTGATTGTAATATCCCTGCATCACGTTCGGCCCACAGCAGAGAATCTCACCGTCCGCAGGAATTTTCACCGCCATACCGGAAAGCGGCTTCCCCACGGAACCAAGCCGATTTGCCTTGTAACTATTGGCCGTAATCACGGGTGAGCTTTCGGTTAAACCGTAGCCCTGCAAAATCGGCAACCCGGCGCCATAAAAAATTTGCGCTAATTCAAGCGCGAGTGGCGCTCCGCCCGAAGCCATATTTTTCAGCCTGCCACCCAGCGCAGCCTGCCATTTCGAGAACACGAGTTTGACCGCAAATGTTCGCTTCGCCTGCAATGCCCAGCTTATTTGCTGCCCGCTGTTTTCAGCAATCGCCCATTCTTTGGCAACCTCAATTGCCCAGTGTGCAATCCTGGCCTGCGCGGTTCCGGCGGCCTCAGCTTTTTCAATCGTCTTCGCAAAAATCTTTTCGTACAGACGCGGCACACTCGTCATAAAATGTGGTCGGACTTCAGCTAGATCTTTAGCTACGGCGTCAATACTTTCGGCATAAAAGATTTTCAGGCGCAGGTAAAAATCCAGATAAATGGTAGCGCGTTCGAAGATGTGCGAAAACGGCAGAAAGCTGAGCGCCACATCATTTTCCTCAAGGTTCATTTCCTGCGCCATGCTCACGACGTTCGACATAATATTGTGGTGCGTCAGCATTACGCCTTTTGGCTCGCCAGTGGTTCCCGAAGTGTAAATCAGCGTCGCCAAATCTTCCGGCATAACCTGCTCGCGCAAGCGTCCAAATAAATCCGGCTGGAGCCGATCCAGCTGGCGACCATACGCCTGTAAATCCGCGAAATATATGACCCGTGGATCGTCGGTTTCAAATTCGTCGAAGGCAATTATTTTTGTCAGCGTGGGAACATCATCCAGTGCTGCTTTGACCCGCGCAAATTGCTGCGCGCTGGAAATAAACAGCACCGCAACCTGGGCGTCATTCAGGATGTATGAAACCTGCCGGGGAGCCTGCGTCACATAAATTGGGGCATCTGCTGCTGCACAATTCAGCACACCCAAATCCGCGATAGTCCATTCCGGGCGATTTTCGGAAAGTAACCCAATGTGGTTGCCAGGCCGCACGCCAATTGAATAAAGCCCAACCGCTGTAGCGCGTACCTGAGCCAGCAATTCAGCCGTTGAAATTGCCTGCCACACACCATCTTTTTTATAATTGAGCAAATCCGGTTTGGCAGACGAACCCACGTAATCCAGCAGGGACACGATGGTCTCTGGCGATGATGGATTATTTTGCCGCAGGGCAAAGGTGGTTTCAGACTGTGCCATAAATTTTACAGCGGAGGTCTGTCAGCCTGCGGTGATTGTTTAATTTTAAAACAATCAAAATCCCAGCAAGGCTATTCCACAGGCTGACAGCCTAAGCAACGCTTTCTGTACTGATCCCGTGCAAAAATACATCCATTACGGGATCAACCATCGGCGTTAACTTAAAATTGTGGTGACTCAAAACCCAGTTCGTCACCATTTCGTCCAGCGCTCCGAAAATAACTTTGGCGACGATTTTTGGCTTCAGGCTGGCACGAAATACGCCCTGGGTTTGGCCTCGTTCCAAAATCTCGCGGAGCATTTTTAAATAATCAGCGAGCATCGTTTCGGAAAACTGCTCCATAAATTTTGTCGAGTGGCGAAACTCAACCTGGAAAACAACGGCCAGCTCACGATCCGCTTCGAGTGATTCAAAATGCAGCCTGGCAAAGTGTCGGAGCTGTGCGCACGGGTCGGTGATTTCCCCTAATTCCCGCCGCGCCCGAACGTTAAATTCCGCCATCGCTGTATTGAAGATTGAAACCAGCAGATCATCTTTGTTTTTGAAGTACAGATACACTGTGCCATCTGCGACTCCGGCAGCACGCGCCACTTCAGCGACCTTCGCATTGAAATAACCGGAGCGGGCAAAGACCTGCGTCGCACCCCGCAAAATCGCGGCGAATTTGCCGTTGGCTTTATCGTCTCCCGGTTCGGACGGCGTGCGCACAGCTTTGGTGGTAGCCTTGCCGACTACCTCGATCCGCGCATCCGATTTTTTTGGCGCTTTCATATCCGTTGTAATTTCAGTCGCTGGGATGAACTCTGTAAAAATGAATGAGCATTCATTCACTGTGCATCCTAGCCGAATTTTACAAGCGGAGCAAGTGAGATTTTTTAGCAGCTTGACAGCAACATGCAAATCAAGCCTCACCAGAGCGAACTGGAAAATTTGTCCTCCTTCGCTCTCGCCTTGCGCCTGCTTACCTGCTTATGCCAGCATTCAAATAATGGCTAATAAAAGAGTGGTGGCGAAAAAATCGTCAGAGAAACTAAAAAGAATTGCGGTTGTGACCGGTGGCGGCGATTGCCCAGGCTTGAATGCAGTTATTCGTGCAGTCGTGAAAGGTGCGCTGAATCGCGGCTGGGAAGTTTATGGCATCGAACGCGGCTTCGAAGGGTTGTTACACAAAAACCGCCTCCGCAGACTCGAGGCAGTAGATGTGCGCGGCATTGCTCATCTTGGTGGCACAATTCTTGGCACGACCAATCGTGGCAATCCTTTTCAATTTACAACTGAAAAACGCGGCAAGACAGTAACGGTAGATATTTCAGCGCAGATCGTCGAAAAATTTCACGAGTGGGGATTTGAGGCGCTGGTCACTATCGGCGGTGACGGAACATTCAAGATTGCGCAAAAACTGGCGCAGCTTGGCATCCCGATTATCGGCGTGCCAAAAACGATTGATAACGATTTAGCCGCTACCGAAGTATCTTTCGGATTTAATACGGCGGTGACGACGGCAACCGAGGCGATTGACAAATTACACGCCACCGCCCGTTCGCACGAACGCGTGATGGTCGTGGAATTGATGGGACATTATTCCGGCTGGATCGCGCTTTATGCCGGAATTGCAGGCGGCGCGGATGTGATTCTGATTCCTGAGATTCCTTTTACTTTGGAATCGGTAGCGAAGAAAATTCAGGATCGCTGGCGGCGGCAACGCAGATTTGCCATCGTTGTAACAGCCGAAGGCGCCAAGCTGGCAGGCGGCGAACATTTCACCAAACTGCGCGAAACAGGGCTGGATTTACGCCTCGGCGGTGTCGGCGAATTCGTAGCCAGAGAAATTCATCGCCTGACCGAACGCGAAACACGATCATTAGTGTTAGGCCATTTACAACGCGGCGGACAACCAACAACCACGGATCGCCTGTTGTCTACGCGCTTCGGAGCCGCCGCCGTCCGCGCCATCGAACGCGGCGAACAAAACGTCATGGTAGCCTTGCAATCAACCAGAATTATTACTGTGCCGCTGGAACAAGCCATCAGCGAGACAAAATATGTGCCGCTGGATTCAGACATTATTTTGTCAGCACGAGAATTAGGAATTTCGTTTGGAGATGAGTGACATTTTTAAAGAGATTACTGAGACTTAAATATGCCCCGCCGGAAAACTCACAACTTGATCTTAATCTCTTTCCTATTTTGGGTTGTTACTCAAATCAATGCTCAGTGTGTGAATTTATCATCTGCCCCTTGTAAGTTATATGAAAAGGCAACTACTGTTTTTATTGGTACAGTAAAAGAAATCAGCTATTCAGAACCTTACGAAGAAGGCACGGGCATAAGCAAAAAAATCCTGCGCAAAAAGATTACTTCATTTGCGATCAAAGAATCATTCAAAGGTCTTGCTGAAAAGCAAAATGAATTTGCAGTTTCCGCATTACAATTACAAAAAAAATCTCCAACGGGTGAATTAAAATTCGAGAAGCATTTTTACGAAGGTTGTTTTTCGTATGAGTTTGCAGAGAATGACACTTATCTTGTTTTTGCTGATCGTAGTTCTGTCAATAAAGATTTTCTTGTCTATCCTGAGCGAGCCTTACCCGTGAATGACGCCAGTATTGCAATCACCTATCTCCACAATCTAAAAACAGGCAAGCAGTCAGCAATATTGTATGGACGGGTTTTACGAAAAGTAAGGCAATTAGGAACTTTTTTTGAAGAAACAATTGAGCGCCCTATTAGAAATATCAAAGTTGAAATTCAAAACGAAAAAGGAAAATTCACCTCAACTACTGACGAAAAAGGAGATTATCTTTTCTCAGAAATCCCTCCTGGCGAATATTTTATTAAGTACGATTTACCTGATCAAGTGGCAGCAGAAAACAACTCTAAGAAAATTTCCCTTTCGACTAAATCCTGCAACGAAGAAAATCTTCTCGTTCCAACCACAGGCCAAATTAGTGGAATAGTTTTTGATCATAAAGGAAGAGCTTCAGGCGATATTTCTGTTGAGCTTATGCCTGTCAATCAAGCAGCAAATTCCCGTACCAATGTTTTTGTTGCCAAGAGTGAACGGTATTCAGGTAAGTTTGAGTTCAAGGCTATCCCTGCCGGACAATATTATCTTGGTTTTAGTCTGATCAGTTCTTATAGCGGATGTATGCCAGGATACTTTCGATATTCGCAATACTGTCTTCATACTTATTACCCAGGTGTCTCAGATATTTCCCTTGCTACTCTTATTAGGTTAGGCGAGGGTGAAAAGCTGGAAAACTATGATTTACAGTTGCTGCCGCCCCTAACTGAGCGAACTATTTCCGGGATTGTGCTGTGGCCTGATGGAAGACCGGTTGTTAATGCCGTGATAGTTATAGCCGAACTTAAACCTGCCACTCAGTGGAACTGGCACCGCTTCGCGCAGTCAGATAATATTACTAACACTGATGCCTATGGTAGGTTTTCACTAAAAGCTTTTAGTGAATTAAATTTTTGGATAAATGCCAACATAAAAATCAAAGGCGAAGACAAACATTCTGAGCCAATTGATTTGCCTCTCAATGGAGATGTGAAGGGAATTAAATTAGTTATTTCTTCTTCAGGCAAATTTTGTTCTCTCTGCTATAGCAAATACTGGAATCGAAAAGGCACCCCGAACCAATGAATAAAATCGTCGAATGTATCCCCAACTTCAGCGAAGGCCGCGATGCAACGATTGTCAATGCGATTGCCTCCGCCATTGCTTCTGTTCCGCAGGTAGTTGTCCTTGATCAAACGATGGACAGCGATCATCACCGCTCGGTGATTACGTTTGCGGGTGAGCCGGAAGCCGTTCTGGAAGCGGCGGTACTGGCTGCGGCGCGGGCAGTTGAATTGATTGACCTCAATCATCACACCGGCGAGCATCCGCGCATGGGAGCGATTGATGTGCTGCCGTTTGTACCGATCAAAGGAGTGACGATGAGCGATTGCGTAGCTCTCGCGCGGCGCGCGGGTGAACGCATTGCGCGTGAATTACGTCTGCCAGTTTATCTTTATGAACACGCGGCGACGCGACCTGAACGCCTTGATTTGGCGAATGTACGGCGCGGCGAATTTGAAGGCCTGCGTGAAGTGATTGACGTTAATCCGGCCCACGCGCCGGATTTTGGTGAGGCACGGGTTCATCCAACCGCTGGCGCAGTCGCAGTTGGAGCGCGCGCTCCGTTGATCGCTTACAACATCAATCTGGCGACAGAAGATTTGGCGCTGGCAAAGAAAATTGCGCAGGCAATTCGCGGGCGCGATGGCGGTTTGCAATACGTCAAGGCGTTGGGCTTTGAATTGACGGCGCGGCGTCAGGTACAGGTTTCAATGAATTTGGTGAATTATGAAGCGACGCCTGTTTTTCGCGTCTTCGAGATGGTCAGGCGCGAAGCCGCACGTTATGGAGTCAATATTGTAGGCAGCGAAATCATTGGCTTAATTCCCCAAGCCGCGCTCAATGCCTGCGCCGATTTTTATTTGCAAATTGAAAACTTCAGCGCAGATTTGGTGCTTGAACAGCGCCTGCAAAAAGCGTTGCAACAAGCTCAGCCACAGCCTGAAAGCGCCGAACCAGATTTGAGTTCGTTTGCGGATGAAGTCGCGGCAGGAACGCAATCGCCTGGCAGCGGGAGCGTCGCCGCCTATGCCGGAGTGCTGGCAGCTTCGCTCGGCGCGATGCTTTGCAAAACGGTTGATTCTGACGACCCAGAAATTGAAGAATTAATTGCGGAGTTGCAGGAAATTCGCGCTGCTTTGAATGTAGCTTTGCTTGAGGATGCGGAAAATTTTGCGCGGGTGCTGGATGCGCAGGGCCGAGGAGCTCCGCGAAATGATGGCGGGCATGGGCATCAAGACATATGCCGAACTCATTGGTGCCACCGAGTGGCTCGACCAGCAGGAAGCCATCAGCCACTGGAAAGCCAAGGGCCTGGATTTTTCAAGGGTGTTTGCCAAGGCCGATGTCCAGGGGCCTATCGCCACCAAGAAGATTTCCGC
>JANMKB010000538.1:0-6476 GCA_031371805.1 Blastocatellia bacterium
ATTGCCGCTTCAGAATCCCCTTAACGTATCCAGACACTGTTTCCGTTGGTGTCCGTGCGATCAGAATAGAAGCAGACCGATTCATCATTGAACATTGTGTCGTCAGTCATAAACATCAAAAAATTGCGGCGGAAGGCGAAGGCCTGATGATTTGTTATGATTATCGGGAACAGAAAAAAACCCTGATGTCTGAAACGATGAAACAGGAAATTGAAAAGCTCGAAGCCGCTGTTGCGCTTTAAAGTTATGGCATTCAAAAAGCCTGCATCCAGCGATGCCCTCAAAACTCAGGCTGAATTTTTCCGCAAAATCCAAAGTGGCAATTTCGCGTCGCTCTATTTATTTGAAGGCCCTGAAAATTATTTGCGGACACAATCGCTCAAACGCCTGATTGACGCAGCGGTTGACGATTCGTTGCGCGATTTCAACGTCTCCGAAATTTCTGTCGCCAAAGGGAATCTTGATGACGCATTGGCAATCGCGCAGCAATATCCAATGATGGCGCCGCGCCGCGTGGTCGTGGTCACTGGTTTTGAAGCCATCAGCGACGAAGCTCAAATCGAATTACTGAAGGATTATTTTCGCCGACCATCTGAAACGACCGTCCTGATTTTCAATTCGCCGGGCCTCGACAAGCGTCGGAACATTGCCACGATGCTGACGAAATTTTGCGAAGTTGTTAGTTTTGACAAACTGGACGAACGCGAAGCTGCGCCGCGCTGGATCGTTGATTATGTGGCGCAGGCTGGCTGCTCAATTGATTCGGCGTCGGCTGCATATTTGGTCGGAATGGTGGGAGCCGAATTGCAATTGCTCACTTCCGAACTTGATAAACTAATTACTTATGTTGGTAAACAAGGTCGCATCACGCGGCAGGAAATTGAGTTGCTGGTTCGTTACTCACGTGAGCATTCGAATTTTGAATTGACTGATGCGCTGATCGAAGGCGATCTAAAACGGGCGCTAACGTTGCTTGATCACATCTTTGAAAATACCAATGACAAGCAGGGTTTGGCAGTGATGATTCTTGGCGCGATTGCCCGCAATTATCGCAATCTCCTGACCTCCAAAGAATTGATGCAAAAAAACGCTCCGAATTCCGAAGTTGCCAAAGCCGTCGGGATGTCGCCTTATGCCGTGACGCACTTAAATGAAAAAGCGCGTAAGTTTGAGACACCGAAAATTTTGCACGCGATGCAGCGCATTGCTGAGACTGATGTGGCGCTGAAAACTTCGAGGGGAACGCCGCGCCTGCAAATTGAGATGTTGATTTGTGAGTTGTGTCGCGCGTAACCCTGATAACGATACTACCGCAAAAAATTAATTCGTTACGACTGAAAAAATCTTTCTGCTAAACTGTCTCCCGCCCCAATTTTATTTCAGCAAGAGGTTATCGCATGAAATCCTGCCTCACATTTCTTCTGACATTTTTTTTGTTCGCGCTGACTGTCTTTGCCCAGGAAGATAAAACCGTTGTCGTACCTGCTTCAAAAGCTCCAAATTTAATCATTGAAACCCTGGAACACGACTTTGGTTTAATCAAAGAAAGCGCCAGAGTCAACCACGTTTTCCTTGTCAAAAATGCTGGCAAGGCTGATTTGCTGATTGAAAGCGTGGCGCCATCCTGAGGGTGTACCGCAAGTGACTTTGATAAAGTCATCCCGCCTGGTCAGGTGGGCAAAATCACTCTTTCAGTCAAACCCGCAGGCAAAGGTTCGTTCACGAAATATGCCGAAGTCACAACCAATGATCCGCAAAATCAGAATTTCAAGCTGACGGTAAAATTTGAATCGTTTTTGCCAAAAGGCTATCGCCTCGGCTCATTCTTACTTGATCCCGGCGATGAAATTAGCGGAGAAATTGCGCAGGGAACAAGTTACGAAACGAAAGTAAATATTTATTATGACCGCGAAATTTTGGTAAAGATTACGAAGGCTGTCAGCAACAAGGAAAGCTTCGACATCAGACTGGAAACCGCGCAGGAAGGAAAACGTTTCGTGGTCGTCGTCAAAAGCTCTGCCCCATTGCCCGTTGGATTGCACAAGCAAAAGGTAAAATTGTTGACCGATGATCCAAACCAACCAGAAATAGAATTGAGCTTTTCACTCAAAATCAGCAGCGTGAAGTAAGTCCCTTCTGAAGCCTGAACCCTGGTAGTGAATAAAGCTTTGAGCGAAGCTTAAGACCTGTAGGGTAAATTAGAAAATTATAAATATTGACAATAGTTTAGCTGCGATAGCCGAAGAAAAAAGAAGAAGTCAGCCGAGCTAACTGACGATTAAAATTATAAAGCTGTCCCTTCCTGTGGGAAACCTGTGGAAAAACCTGTGAACACGTCAGAACCTATAAGCATTTTTCTCAAGTAAACTATTGTAAAAGATAAAGTTAGGAAATATTTTATCAGTCAGTCAGGTGTTTTAAAACTGTGGAAATTTAATTTTCATCGGAAAGATTTTTGCAGGTGATTTGAATCAGTGCTTGCGCATTGCGACGCAGCCCGGAAACTTTTGTGCGTTTGATTGCGCTCCCACGAAAGCGAGTTGAAAATTCCTCTTGCGACATTTCGCCTATTTCTTCTAAGTTCAATTCCGTAATCCCCGGACGCGGAGAAAATCGCTCTTCCTGCGTGAGTTTTGCAAAGCGATTCCAAGGGCAAACATCCTGGCAAATATCACAGCCGTAAACCCAGCCCGCTAAATTCTCACGTATCACTGCGGGTAATTCTTCGCTGCGGAGTTCAATCGTGCCGTAAGAAATACAGCGCGTCGCATCCAGCTTGTATGGTTCAATAATGGCTTGTGTCGGACAGGCATCAAGGCAGGCTGTGCATGTGCCGCAATGATCTTTTTCAATGTAGCTGTCGTATTCAAGTTCTGCCGAAACCAGCATCTCGCCCAAAAATATCCATGAACCAAATTCGCGTGTAATCACATTTGTATGTTTGCCCAGCCAGCCAATTCCGGCGCGGACAGCCCAAGCCTTGTCCATCATCGGGGCAGTGTCCACACAAATTTTGGTTTCGATGTCAGGTAATTGTTCCAGCATCCAGGTGCGCAAAGCTTTTAATTTTTCCTGCAAAACATCGTGGTAATCGTCGCCCCAGGCGTAGCGTGTAACTTTGCCGCTCTCTGGTTGTTGTTCTGGTCGAAAATAATTCAGCGCGACACAAATAACGGATTTCGCCGATGGCAGTAATAAACGCGGATCGGAACGCTTGTCGGGATCACGAGCCAGATAGTGCATCTCACCGTGAAAATTATTGGCGAGCCACTCACGCAATTCCCTGCCCTCTTCGGTCAGGGCAGTGGCAGGTACGATCCCAACCTTATCGAAGCCAAGTTCGTGTGCCTTGCGTTTAATTTGTGCTGTCTGCAGGTCTCGCATTGCTGGCTATTCTCGTGGCTAAGGAACCTGACAAGCAAGCAAAAAAGGATGCGGAAAAAATTCAGGGAAATTGACCTGAAAATCTTCCGCATCTTTTTTCGCAGTATTGGCCTTAACTCAGTGGTTAATGCCAGACTTATTTGATATTTATTTCACCGCTCGAGGCAAGACCGAGAGTATTTCCTCCACCATCAATCAGCATCACTGTTTGCGCCCCTTTTTCTTTGCCAAAATTAGCTAATTCCGCAAATTTTTCTTTTTTCTCGTCAGCCGACAGTTTTAACCATTTGCTGTCAACGGTACAAAGCATCAGGTCGCGGCGTAATTTGACTTCTGCAATAAATTCCCCCTGCGGCATTTGATCGCGGCTTAATTGCACAACCGATGAATCGTCTTTGGGTTTCTCTTCACCGCGCATCACCACAAAGCGGAGGGTTAAGACAGTGGCAAGCAAAAGGATTCCTACCGCAACCATCCATTTTGTGGCGGTTGACAGCCCGGAGCCTTTTATTATCTGGATCGAAGTATTTTCCTCGTCTGTTTCCTCAGTTAATTTTAACGCTGCAACATCAAGCGGAGATGGTTGAGCTTTTCCCTGCGCACCAGGGTTTTGCGCTAGTTCCTGAGCACTGCGTCGCACAATGGCGGATTGCAGGCGGAGGCGTGCGCCCATCAGTTGATTATAAACATGCAACAGCACTTCGTTATTTGCCGGCTGTTCCTGTTTGCGGGTTTCCTTAATTAAAACGCGCGTTTCATCACTTACCCGTTCCAGTTCCTCAAACAGATTGTTCAGCCGCGCCTGAATGTCATCGCTTAACTGACAACCATCCGCTAATTCGGTACGCGCCAAATGATCAGCACGCAGGATAATTTGAAGCGCTTCACGCCTTAACTCACTCTCCCCTTCCAGCGTGGCCTGATGGTCTTCCGGGAGCGGGGCAAGAAAGCTGTTGATTTCTAATCTGCGGACTTCGATGGAGGAGGTAAGAAATGCCTCTATCGCCGCACGGTTTTCCGGGATTGCCGCCAGTGCCTCTAATTCCTCATCCATTTCAAGTTGCGCAGCAGGCGTTGTAACGAAGGCTGGTTCAGGAGCCAGTTCTGGAAATTCATCTATCTCAACGACAAAAATTTCCGGCAACGGCAGTTCTGGCACTGACGCTGGTTCAGCAGGTTGCATTGCCATTTGCAGCAGGCGCGAAAGCTGTGCCCCCTCTTTTGGCCGGAGATCGTCCGGCTCATTACTACCTCTTTGCAACTCACTTAGGAGTTGCGACAACTCAATTGACTCATTTGAGTAGGTGCCACTGAAGACGTCCGCCAGTACCTGAACATCTTCTGGAGCCTCGCGGATTTCCTCACTTTCAAGGGCGAGCAGGGTCAGAAAGCGATTCGCAATCATGACGTTCGATTCAACTGAACCTGCCGTAACCTCAGGGATATAAATCATTGCGCCAACACTGGCTTTGAAATCACGCACCCGCTGAAAAAAGGAGGCGCCGATCAACTCTTCTAAACTGGTCACCTGCTTGATCGCCGTGATGAATTCATCAAACTGGCTGTTAATCTCAATTATTTTATCTGTGTTGTCTGCATCAGGTTCAATTATTTCACCCCACGCTGCACACATTTCGGTCAGTCGTTTAGCGATCTGTTCACGGTTGGTGCGCAAATAACGATGCTGGCTGGACAATCGCGGTTCAGGCGCAGTAAAGAGGCGCGTGGCCACAAAATCATATTTACCGCGATTGGCTTCAGTATATGTCAGAGTGCGATAAAAACTGGTCAATGAAGCAAAAGCATTCAGATCAAGCAAACTCTTATCCTGATCACAGAACCGCCGCAGATGGTAAGGCATGATCTGCTCATCGCGCTGAATCAGCGTGTTGCAAATAGTCTCCATTTCCAGACTCACAAGCGATTTTGCCGCACCGATTCTCTCTGCGGCTCCTTCACGAATTGCCAAATTAAGCTCGTTGATGGCGGCGACTAATTGCTTGAGATCAAACTTTTCCGGCACACGATTCAGGCTGGCGCGTTCGATACTGGCGATGACTCTTTCCGTCGCCTGCAGCGATTTCATTTTTTCGATAGCACGGCGCAAAGAGGCTAAGGCCTCCTGCGCAAGGTGCGGATCAAGCCCTTTATTTGAAGTAGGAATAGCTGCGGTAGACGACATAATATTTAATCTCTTCGTGATTATTTGACGAAGTGGCGATGAGCTTCAGACCATCGGCTGAGGGAGAGGACAAAGCGATACTTCCCTGCTTTAATTAAAATCCACAACCGAACGGATCGCGGGGAGTCTTTGGATAATTGAGCCATTGGCAAACAGCAGATATTTTTCTGGTGCGCCGGCGCTATTAAAGCCATTCGCCTCAATGGTAAATCCGCTTTCTACGTTTGCTGTAGTTGGGATACCAGAAATATTTTCATAATTGTACCCACTCCGAAATATTTTTTCCGGCGTCAGTGTTTGCCCCAGGCCACCATTTTGATAAGTATTCAACTCACCCATATTGGCGTAGCGGTTGTAACTGATGCGGTATTGACTTTGTGCGCCATGGATTCTGCGCAAACTGCTGATAGCTGCCGAGCGCTGCGCGGAAACGCGCGCATCCAGTAATACGGGAGTACCGATTGCGGCGATAACCCCAATAATCATGACGACGACCAATAACTCAATTAATGAAAAGCCAAGTTGTTTTCTTTTGCTGTTGATAGGAATAATCATTTGAAGCTCCTGACGCGGTGTAGTTATTTTCAGCAATGCTGCAACTCCAAAATATCTTTAGAGGCAACGGTGAATTGGCTTGGGTGGTTAAGAAATCTTCCAGGGATCAGGGAGAGAAACTCGGCGGGACGACAGAGAACTCAGGGTTCATTATTATTGCTTATGAAAACTTGTCAACATATTTTTCTGTTGCGATCTTTGCTGCTAAATATGAATGAAGGCTGAAGTAATAAGCTTCAGGGGCTGGTTATTTCAAAGCTGACAAATGAGGATATTGTGCGTTAACAGAGTGTGCGACATCTATTATAAAACCACTTGTAACTTTCGATCAGGATGAACTGCTCGTCTGGTTATG
>JANMKB010000572.1:0-2661 GCA_031371805.1 Blastocatellia bacterium
GGTTGACTTGACTTTTGCATCGGTGTGTTGCACGTCCGCGACAAATCACAGCCTATCTTGAAAATGGATACTTTTGCGGGTATGTCAGAACGCAGAATTTCAGAGAGCCGCATTCACATTGGCTTGCAGCGAATTCTGTAGCGGTGCTACCCGCCTCCAATAAAATCAATGACTTAGCGCACTTCAAGAAACCCAGCAAAGCATTTGGATTACATCATCCGCTATTGCCGCGAATTCGTGCGCCCTAGTTGCTGCCTTCGCCTTGCTCTGCGCGTTTCAAATGTAACAATCGTGCCCATGAAGACCTCAAGGGCGGTAGTTACTTTGAGCACAGTAGAGGCTGTCATGCCATCCGCGCCGTGTGCACAGAACGGCACCGCCCGAATCAATTCAGCAGACCGCCAGTTCCAGAGAACGAGCCGCACGTAGACAAGCAATGAACGCGAGCAAGTAATGGGTGATGCACGCCGCCGCGGCAGCTTTGAAGAACGTCGGAAGAATGCGGTTAAACGCGACAAAGCTGAATTCGTCAGTAAGCTGGGTGAAAGAGATGAGGTCAGACTGTCGCAGTTGCGGATGGGTATCGACCCGTTTCTAAATGCGCTTGGCAAAGAAGCATGGAAGGCGCGCCGTACAAAAATGCTGGCTGCTCTTCCCAAAAGGCAAGAGACTAACGATCTCGCTGATGCGAAACCGATTCGTGTGCAGGAGGACGAGATTGCCTGGTACCTGTTTCTGTGCGAGCAGGCGATTGATGATCCGCTTTGCGTCGAGATCAACCAACTCGCGAGAACTGCCCCGTTCTTCGCAGGGATCGGCGCAAGATGGCAACACGCGCACCGGGTGCAAGGCATAGAAGGCAAGATCAAGGAAGTACTACACAAGTATGCCAAGGAGCCAGACGGAGTGGTGTTCGAAATCCTCGTCGCTTTGTCGTATGCAGAAGCCGGTTGGAGTGTAGAAATGCTCGCGCCGAATACAACGACCAAATCCCCTGATCTCCGGGTAGAGCGAGACGGCGTTGAGTACTTCATCGAATGCAAGCGCATGGCGAGGCGCACTGGTTACTCGAATCAGGAGCAAGATGACGCGCTGCGCCTATGGGACAACGCGAAGCATGTCATCGGCAGAAGTGGTCAATGGTTATGGTTTGACGTGGTTTATCACGTAGAGGTTTCGACGCTGCCGGATGATTTTCTCGCCAAAGTGATCGCAAAAGCTTTAGCCATTTCAGAGGAAAAGCAGCTAATCTACGACGGCGCGGAAGCTACGATTCGCGCGCGTCCAATTGACAAGGATTCGGTACAGCGACATTTGCGCGAGTTCAGCGTAAAAGACAACTCGCCGCAACTCCGGGCGCTGCTGGGAGGCGATTGGGCACCACCAAACGCTTCAGCATCATTTGTTATGTTGAGCAAAGGAGGAACCATACGAGACGCTGAAGTGCCGGAACTAAGTCGCTATGTTGACGATATCGCGTGGGCATCCGGCATGACGCGCTCCTTCGACGCGGAGGCATCCATCGATAAGAAAGCGAAAGATGTCACTAAGTATTTGGCGCAAGCTGCCGAACAAGTACCCCACACCGCACCATCAATTATTCATATTGCCGCAGAAACTCTTGAGGGCACCGAAGTCGAACGACGCCGCTCAGAAAAAGTCCTTGCAAGTGTTCCAACGTTTGTAAGCGATAAACCGATTGTGGCTGTACGGTTTCATCTTTTGCAGGCAAACGCAACGATCAACAAACTCTGGGAATTTGACGAAACGGTGCAGAAGTTTCAGATACTTGGCATTGACTTAAGCAACATACCCCATAGCGTCATCGTCCCCAGCGATACGGAGATGAAAAAAGGTAGCCACTGGGAAATTTACAACGGGTCGTAGACTCGCGCTCTCTACGGTCGCAACGAATGCGTCGCGGTGTTTTCAGGACGCCACTGGTGCGAGGAATTTATTCTTCAATAAAGCGTAGCTGAACGCCTCGGCGTAAGACCGACCCGTACGGCGCGTTCCTACGAATTCCTGACGTAGCTATGATTGAAGCAACTCCTACTCGCAACGTCCACCGCTCATCAATGCGTTCCGAACGACTGCGTCCGGCAAGCGACAAGTGGTGTTCTTCGTGGCGGATTATTTGCTGTCAAGCGAACTGATGCCTACTTGGAAATAGACAACAATCGTATCAGCAGAGGATACGCTCTACCTGCATTTATGGGAATTCAAGGTTCACAAACGGGAGTGACATTTGGGTTGTGTCATCGGTTCTAGTCAGATCCTGAACGGGCAGCATAACGAAATCTGCCGAGCGCGATTTCCCCGCCTCCACATCGTGCAGCTACATGACCATTTCCGACAACACGCATCGGAGCCACGGCACGTTTGCTGTTTCCCCAATATGTTCAGCCGCGGTTTTGAGAATGGCGTCAGGCGCTTCAGTTTGCGCGATGCGCAGCGCATTTCGCATTGCTTTCAGTTCGACGTCGCTTACTTCGGGCAACACGTCTTTGAGCGTCAGTGCGCCCGCTGAAATTGCGACTGCGAGGTGACCGTGAAGAAGAACGACAAGCTGATCGACAACCTTCGCCGCCAATGCAGCGCCCTGGAAAACCACGTCATCGACGAATTTGGTCGGTCATCGCGTTGCCGCCGTACTTGATG
>JANMKB010000576.1:0-2618 GCA_031371805.1 Blastocatellia bacterium
GCACGGCACTTATCTCGTCGCCGATATTTATAACGACGATTATATTCTGGCGGAGTACGCCAAGATGGGCTATCCCGAAAAGATCATTGAGAAGGAGCGAAAAGTCGGTCGCACGCAACGCGAAAGCTTTCAAAAAGCCGTCAAAGCCGGAGTCAAAATCGCCTACGGAACCGACGCCGGAGTTTATCCGCACGGCTGGAACGGCAAACAATTCGCGCACATGGTTCGCTGGGGATTGACACCAATGGAAGCCATCAAATCCGCGACTGTGAACTCTGCCGATCTGCTCGGATGGAGCGATAAAATTGGCTCAATTTCCATCGGAAAATTCGCGGACATCGTAGCAGTTGACGGCGATCCGCTGAAGGATATTACCGAAATGGAGAAGGTGAAATTCGTGATGAAGGGCGGCGTGGTTTATAAGAAATGATCTGACAACTGTGTTAATATTTTAATTGTTACTTTTAATTTCACGAAGTAATGTGAGGAAAAGTTATGTACGAAACACTTGAAGCCATCGTCAACGATGAAGGCACAATTAGCCTTTTAACTGAAACCCGCTTAAAAAGTGGCAGCCGCGCTTTGGTAACAATTTTAGACGAAGCTCCAAAAGTTCCTGCTACATCCCAGAAAGACAGACTTCGCGCTGTCTTCACTAAAATGGAAAAGGTAGAAATGTTTCGTGGGATTGAAGACGTTAAGGCTTGGCAAAAAGAGTTAAGAGATGAATGGGAATAAGTCAGTTCTGGACAGTAACGTTATCATTTTTGCCTCAAAGCAAATTATTGATTCACAGAAGCTACTCGTTGCTTACGATGAGTTCTATGTTTCGATCATCACGTACATGGAAGTCTATGCCTATGATTTCCCCAATGCCGACGAAAAATCTTTCATAGATGAACTTTTCGCAAATCTCGAAATTGTCGAGATCAACCGAGCCATCGCTGATCTCGCAATCCTCTACCGTAAAAACAAAACCAAAAAAATTAAGTTGCCCGACGCCATTATTCTGGCAACCACGAAATACCTCAATGCCGATTTACTGACTGATGATTACGACGATTTTGAAACCATAGATAGTAGCCTGAACGTTCTGAACATTGATGGCTTCAAGTAGTTCAAGATTACATAGCACGTCTTCGATGTAACATGCTATATTTCCTTCCTCAGTACAAATAAGACAATCGTTGCTGTAATTACTCATATTAGGAGGGGTTATGTCTGAAGCCATTCGTAAATTATTTTTTGCGGTGATTGCGCAATTTCCCTTGCTTGGTGGGCTTTGGGCAAAACGCGATTTTGTCCAGCAACGTCCGTTCCTTTCGGCATCAATGGGTGTGGGTTATGAAGTCATAGTTTTCGGCGGAGCATTTCTCAAAAAAGTTTGGGAAGACGAACTCAAAAAAGATGCTGTCAAAGCAACCGCCGACTGGACTCGCAATCTGGTAAAAAATACCAAACCAGGGTTTCGCCGTGATTATTTCAGACAAATCATCCGCGAATATGGGATGTTCAATGTGCGCGGGCTAGGACTTATCAATACGTTCAATCTCAAACTTGATCAGGTGTTCGTAGACCTTCGCATCGCGCTTTCTCTCAACCCAGCCAAAGCCAATGCCAACCCGATAGCACAACAACTCTCGACCGAAAACCTCACAGGCAATCGGCAGATTTGGGATTTTCTGCGTACTCGTAAACGCAACTCCGACGAAGCTACGGCATTAGCGATAATCGGCGCACCAGGTTGCGGCAAAACTACGCTAATGCAACACGTCGCGTTAGTGATGGCGGGTAATCGGCAAAGAAAATATCGCCTGCGCTCGTATGTACCAGTGCTGCTTTTCCTGCGCGATCACGTTGCGGCAATCACGGAAAATCCGACACTCAAACTCGGCACGTTAGCGCAAAATCATTTGACCAAACAATTCCCCAAGTTGAAGCCGTCACCCGATTGGTTTGAGCGGCAATTGGAAAAGGGGAAATGCTTGGTGTTGCTGGATGGGTTGGATGAAGTGGCGGATAAAGAAAAATGTCAGGCGATTTCACAATGGGTAGACGATAAATCCGCAATTATTCTTCCTGTCCATTTGTCATCACGTCGCGTCCGCAAGGCTACCGCAATGCGCCATTGCAACGCGCTAATATCGTGATCGAAGTGCAGGGCTTTGATTCTCAACAGGTCAAATCATTCGTCAACAATTGGTATCTCGCCAACGAAGTTGTTGCGTCTGGAAACGCTGCCGCGAAAAAACCTGTCACCGAAGAAATTCAGGAACAAGCCGCGAAAGGTGCCGATGATTTACTGCAACGGTTGCGCAATCAGCCATCGCTCAGTGCGCTGACAGTCAATCCGTTATTGTTGACAATGATTGCCATGGTGCATCGTTATCACGGCGCGTTGCCGGGTAGTCGCTCTGAGCTATACAACGAAATTTGTGAAGTGTTACTTGGTCGTTGGCGACAGGCGCGAGGCGTCAAAGATAACCTGACTTCTGCCCAAAAACGTGCAGTCTTACAGCCGCTCGCGGCTGCCATGATGAAAAACAAAGTCAGGGAAATTCCCGCAACTGAGGCAGCCAAAATTATTTGTACGATGCTGCCAAGCGTAGGAATGACTG
>JANMKB010000586.1:0-2971 GCA_031371805.1 Blastocatellia bacterium
CGAGGCAATTTAACTTTCGTTCTGCAAATATTTATCCAGGAATTTATAAGCCTCTTCCCGAATAGAAGCGGGAAAGTCATGCCCGCAATTCGGATATTGTGCAATCAGTTTCTCCTGCGCCTGAAAAACTTTCTCATAAACTGGCAGCGCACTTTCGATGCAATCACGAACTCCTGAGTTATCAAAATTCGCATCGTGTAACGGAGCATTAATAAATAAAGCTCGCGGCGCAATTGCCCGCAAAATATCCGGAAAATCAAACGGCATCTGCGCTGGATCGTTGTGATATATTTTTTCAATCAATGGCATGTACCTTTCACCCGCCCAGCCCTGCAAATTTCCATTGTAATATTTGCTGAATTTGGTAAACCCGCAACTTGTCACTACAACCTTAATGCGCGGCTCAAAAGCCGCAACGAATAACGCATTATGGCCGCCCAGTGAATGTCCGATGACGCCGATCCGATGCGGGTTAACAATTTTCATCGCCTGTAAAATATCAATCGCTCTGATGTGATTGACGATGCCTTTCATCGTGCAACTCACGTATCCATGCGCATAAGGATTGAATTGATTTTCACCAAGATAAGGATAATCAGGCACGAGACAAACATAACCATTTTTAGCCAATTCTTCGGCGTACTGCAAATTACGAATACCGCCCAATCCGGCTGGCTCAGCTTTACCAATTTTCGTTGTCTGATGCAGGCAAAGCATCGCAGGCAAAGGCCGATGCCGTTCTCTGGGAATCAGTAAATATGCCGGAACATTATCGCCAGGTTCGCTTTGATAGTTAATTCTCAGGCGAATCAAAGCCTCAGAGTTTTGATTTTCAAGCAGCCAGACTCGGTTCATCTTGCGCGGGAAGTTTGGCAGCTTGCCCATCACTTGTTGCATCCCAGCCAACGTTTTTTCGCGCTCCCTGCGCCACTCACGAAGACTCACACTTTGCGCCCAGCCATTGCGTGCAGCCGCCATGGTGACGGGGATTCCCTGCAAAAACTTTCGGCGCGACAGGGCAATTGTTTTTGGTGGCTTTGTCAGTATAATCGTCTCCTCATCTTCTCTCTCGGAGTTCTTTTATGAAAAAAATTATTCTCTTCGCTTCATTCTGTTTTCTGGCAATTGTAATTTTCTCCCGCCAGTTCGTTTCAGGCAATACTGACAAAGGCAAAGTTGCTGTCACCTTCACGAAAAATGTTGCGCCAATTTTTCAGCAGCGCTGCGAAGAATGCCATCGTCAGGGCGGTGTCGCTCCGATGTCGCTCATCACTTTTGAAGAATCGCGTCCGTGGGCAAAATCAATTCGTGAAAAAGTAGTGAATCGCACGATGCCGCCGTTTCACGCGACGGGCGCAATCGGACGCTATGAAAACGATCCGCGTCTGACTGATGAAGAAATTTCGGTGATTACAAAATGGGTAGACAGCGGCGCAGCCAAAGGCAATCCAAACGACCTGCCCGCCGCGAAAAGCTGGAAGAATGATTGGAAAAACGGCGAACCTGATGTCGTAGTCAAAGTGAAAAATCCTTATGTCATCAAGCCCAGCAAAAAAGATCAGTACGTTTTTTTCGTCTTTGATTATGTCTTTCCTGATAACACCTGGATCAAATCTGTGGAAACGCGACCGGGCAATTTAGGCGCAGTCCATCACGCGAATACGCATGTCGTTCCGCCCGGTCTCAAAGCTCCTGAAGAAGGTTTCATCGCCGGTGATTTCGATCCCGGCGCTCGCGGTACTGTGATGCTCGCAGGTTGGGCGCCCGGAGTTCAACCCATCGTTTTGCCCGCAGGAACGAGCATTCAAATTCCGAAAGGGATGCGCCTCGGCATTCAAATTCACTACGCGCCATCCGATCAGGAACGCGTAGATCAAACCTCTATCGGAGTCTATTTCGCCGACGGAACAATCAACAAAAATCTAAAAGTCCTGTTCGGAGATCGCAAAGATTTAGCCATCAAACCAAATGATCCGAGCTATTCGCTGACTGCAACAAAGACCTTTGAAAATGATGCGTTGATCAGATTTTTCCATGTTCACATGCACCTGCGCGGCAAGGCGTATAATTTCAGATTCACCTTCCCTGATGGTCGTGTCGAAAATGTGTTTGAAGTTCCAAACTACGATTTCAACTGGCAGCGTGTATATTTACTGAAAGAACCAATGCGCGTCCCCAAAGGAACCAAAGTAGATTTTATCGGGACATACGACAACAGTCCGAAAAATAAATTTAACCCCGATCCGTTGCAGAGCGTGAAGTGGGGCGAGAAGACTACGGATGAGATGATGCAGGGGAGAATTTTTTATGAATCAGCCGATGAACATTTGAATATTCAAGTCAAAAAAGGTCACAAAGTCATAACCGAATCCGCCAGTAAATAAACCAGATAGTATGGATGGTGCTAATGATTGAGCATCTGGCCTTTGTGATGTCAACCTTTGTCCTGTGCACCAGGACGCTGACCTCGCAATACTCAACAGATGGTCTGCACGATAGGAACGTTGGTATCTGATACCCCATCAATTGCCCTGAGTGACAAGAACTTTGGTATCTGCTGCCCGACATCTGGCCCCTGTAATAGGAGCATTGGTATCTAATACCCCATCATTTGGTCGGTGCGACAGGAACGCTGGCATCGTCAGACCCATCGTCCCTCTCACACAGGCCATCAAATACCTTCTTCCATCCATCACTGGGTAGCTTTGGATGCAGCGGCGGCATTACGGCGCACAAACAAGCGTCCCAACTCCTCCACCGCGCTCCCCATCGCCGCCGCGCTGCCGCTCGCTTTGGCATAGCTGTAAACATTCAAAGCCGCGGTGTAGGCCTCCGAGGTTGCCACCCGCATCGTGTCATCCATCATTCCCTGCAATTGCGACAGCGCCATAATGATCGGTTGCAGCGCCTTGGTCAGCTCGATATCCTTACGCATTTCGGGCAGGTCAAACACCCCTGGCAAAATATCAGG
>JANMKB010000595.1:0-2835 GCA_031371805.1 Blastocatellia bacterium
TCGCTTTTGTTCCTTTGGCTCTGACAAATTCCAACGCCGCTGCCTGATCTAATCCTTCGAATAATTTTTTACCGATAACTGTTAATTCTTCCGCCATGAAATTTTCGTCTTGCGGCATCTCTCGCGTGACAAAGATCGTGCGCAACTGGTGACGAGTATTAAAAATTTTATGAACAAACGGATTGATTTCGTCCCGTGCCAGCCAGCTTTCAAAATTATCGAAGATACATAAAATCCGCTCGTTCTGAATGTGAGCGAAAAGATTTTCTGTCTCGAATTTACCACCCAGACAAGTGGCAAATTTATCTATCACTGAACTCAGTGCGGTTAGTTCGCGGCAATTAAAATAAATAATTTCATCGAATGAGGCTTTAAAAAGTTCATCGTTCGCATTGACGTTTTGCAAAAACTTTCGCAGCAAAAATGTTTTCCCGAAACAACTGGGAGCAACAATCGCACAATGTTTACGCTGCGCGAGAAAAAAATCGGCGAGCATCTTTGCTTCAACCTCTCTGCCATAAACAACCGTGTCAAGACTTGGCAAATCAACGAACCGAATTAAGCTATGGCTCGAAACATTGATCGCAACGTTGGTTTTCACATCCGAATCTTTTATATCTTTATTATTGATAACAACGTTCATCGTCGCGTGAGGTTAATTTCTTTTGATCGTGCTGGTTATGTTGCTGCGTTCAATGTCTTCGGTAAGAATTTCATTATTGCCTTTTGCGGCTGACGAAGTTTCAATCTCGCTTTTGACATCGCTACCTTCTGATACTCTTTTCGTCGTGATAGTCGCATCAGAAGAAGCATTATTTACTTTATCAATCAATGCCTGCAACTGGTTGGCAACGTCAGAATTGTTAGCCAAACGGTCTTCCAACTTTCCAATAAGTTTTCCCTGTTCAATCGGCTGGCTGAGATGTTCAGCGGACAAATTCAGTGTAATCAGTTCGTCCGGCTTGAATAAACTTTTGACTAATTCTGTGGCGCTATTACTGATATTTTCGCCAGTCTTTTCGCCAAATTTCTCAAAGGCTTTTGTCGCCAACGCAGTTACTAAGGCCATTGCTAATGCTTCCATAAAATCTCTCCTGTTCTTAAATTCAGTAAGGCATTTTACCCATGAGTAAAGTGCTTTTCTGAAGGTTAAATCTATGTTCTCGATAAAATAAAATGGCGTAAATGAAACGAGTAATAACCGAGCAACGATAATAAACGAAAACCATAACTGATTACCACTGTTGTCAGGAAGCAGCAGGAAGTTATTCATCTGTCGGCATTTTATTCAACTGATGATAGACGCCAAAGCGAATTGTATAGTACGCTCCGTAATGCAAATAGTTAATAAACGAAAAGGGTTCACATGACTGAAGATTCTTGTCTGTTTTGCAAAATTGTAGCGGGTCAAATTCCTGCGCAAAAAATTTACGAAGACGAGCAGGCGCTGGCCTTTCACGACATTACGCCACAAGCTCCGATCCACGTTCTCATCATTCCCAAAGAGCATTTGGATTCATTGAATGATGCCGGTAAAAGCGATGCGACGTTATTAGGGCATTTGTTATGGCTCGCGCCAAAAATTGCCAATCAATTAGGCATTGCCGAAAATGGTTTTCGTACCTGCATTAACACGGGCGCAGATGGCGGACAAAGCGTCGCGCATTTGCATGTCCATGTGCTGGGCGGAAGACATTTAGCCTGGCCGCCGGGAGAAGTGGGAAAAGGATGAATGCGGAACGATGAGGCAGAAATAATTCATCGCTCATCGTTCCGCATTCATCCTTTCCTTAAAATGGTCGTGCGGCGGCTCTGCCGATTTTGCCGAACAAGCGTCCCAGCTTTTTTCCCTTTGATTTTTCCGGCTGACTGAAAAGAGAGACTTCCGGCTTACCCAAATCTTCATCGCCGCGTTTTTCCTTCAGATACCTTTGAAACAAAGCTTTGACGACAGTCGGATTGTGCGAAGCCGCGATAAAAGCTTCGCGCAAATCATTCGGCGTCGCAAAGCGAAACCGCCGCGTCGTGAAATATAATTTCAGCGCTCCGAAAAATTGGGCGTCCCCCAATTCCCGGCGCAAAACGTGAAACAGCATCGCGCCTTTGGCCTGCACAATCGCGGAAAATTGCAGCGCATTACGAAAATCTTTGGTTGGCCGCGCAACTTCAACATCAACTCCGCCCAACGAACGATAGACCTGATAGGATGCCTTGATTTGCTGGTTGATGGCTTTTTCGCCAGCTTCTTTTCCATAAGCAGATTCAAAATAATAGGTCGCCGCAAAATGCGCTAAGGCTTCATCCAGATACGGCGAACGTTGCGAATCGCTGCCGACCACGCTGCCCCACCATTGAAAAGCAATGGTTTGGGCGAGCGTAAATTCCAGCGCATTTTGAATCACGTCTTTCTGTTCGCGCACAAGGCCGGGCAAACGCGCTGCTGCTGGTGACTCGAAATCTATGCAATAGGCTTGCGCCACAGAAACCAGGCCGGGAAATTCAATCCCGCCATATCCCGCTGGCAACGGCAATTCGACGACATTAAGCTGTGGATACGGATATTCCCCAAAGGCTGCGTTGTAAGCCCGCAGCGACTGTCCGGCAATCTCTGACATGCGCGCGGCAATTTTCTCATCGCCGGGCAAATAGTAAGTTTCAAGCTGCGTCTTACCAATGTTTGTTTTGATTGCTTTCAGATGCTCGCCAAAGGCCAGCGCAAAGCCGCGTAAATTTTCGCCGCGATAAATATGCGTAAAGATTTGCTCGGTGGCGTCTGATTTCTTTTCCACCACTGGACTTGAAGCAATCACCGCAACATCAGAATCAACTTTGACA
>JANMKB010000609.1:0-14019 GCA_031371805.1 Blastocatellia bacterium
TGAACGGATTCCTCGCGCTGGGCAACGCGCTGGAGGGAAACATGTGGGCGGTCGGATTGGCGCTCGTCGGTCACCTGACCGCGGCGGTTTTCGCGGTGCGGGGCGCGCGGTGGTGAGGCAACTAGGAAAAGCCGGACGGGAGGACCGTCCGGCTTCACAAAGCGACAGGGGAAAGTAGCCGCGCCTACTGGAACGTAGGATTCAACCCTTGATTACGATAAATGGGATCGATGAACCAAAGATTGATCGGGTCCAGAGACTTTCCGAATCTCAGATAGCGAGCGCTTCCATCCGCAAACGCGTAATCGGAACCACCCGTGTGCCGGGCTTGTTCGAGTTCCTTGAGGTCGTCCTCCTGCCAGTAGTCCATCCACCAGTGGCCAGAGCTGCTTTCCTTCTCACCGAGCAACACGGTTTCGGAAGCTTCGCGAATTTCTGCTTCCTTGAGGACCGAGTTGGTCTTGGCCGGGCCTTTGAAGTAATCGTTGAAGCCATTGAGTATGTAGCTGCGTGGTGCGGCGAGCGCGGCAATCGGACTGCCGGCGCCGAAGTTCTCCGGAATGGGAACATCGCTGGGGCAATGGAGGAGTTTCACATCTTTGTACGTATCCTGAAACAGGACCGGCCAGCGATCGCTCACGCTGGCGCGGCTGACCAAAATCTCCCCTTCATTCTCATCCGCATACATCGTCACGGACATCGCCAGCTGCTTCATGTTGTTCACGCACGAAATGCGCTTGGCTGTCTCCTTCGCCTTGCCCAAGGCAGGAAGCAACATGCCGGCGAGAATCGCGATGATGGCGATGACCACGAGCAGTTCAATCAAGGTGAATGCGCCGCGCTGCGCGGGCGCCGAAGGGTTCGATGCGGATGACTTCATAATTGTACGTCTGTGGTGAACGGCCTTCCGTTGCACGCGCAGTTCGACTGAACCGGTCGCGTTGAAATTCGAGCAAATTTCAGGAACCTCCTCGCTTCCCGCTCCGTGGTTTTGCGGAGGAATCCGACTGACCAATAATCTGTTTAGCGGCAGGAGTTAGTACCTGGTGAAACCTGGGTCGCAGCAAACAATTCAGTCAGTCATTTTTCAGTGGATCATCATCGCTCTGGGCGGGGTGGTTTGGCTGGAAAATCTTGCACGTCTATTATTCAACTTTGAACGAAAAGCCTTGTTGGAGATCACACTGTTCGGTCTGGCCGTGATTGTCGTCAGTCTCAAACCGGTCCATATCACAACACCTGGAATGAAACTGGGACACAAAAGGCAGTTATCAGTTTCACTTTCTGATGCGCTGACTTTTCTGCTCATGATGATATATGGCCCCCAGGCGGCAATTGTCTGGGGCGGCATAGACGGGCTGATCGCTTCTATCCGCACAGTAAAAAGATGGCAAAGCAATCTTTTTACCCTGGCGATGATCGCGCTTTCCATTCTTGCTACCTCTCAGACTTATGGGCTAATGATGCGCCTGGGGGGATACCTTCCGTATGACGGACTGAATCATCAAACGCGCACACTGGTTCTGCCTTTGCTGGTCGCTACCACTGTCCATTTTGTCGTCAACTCATTGCTCCTTGCAGCTTTGATTGCGCTGCGCTACCGCCGCTCTATCTGGCGACAGTTGGTAGACAATCATCTTTGGATCGCCATTACCTATTATCCGCTCGCCGCCTTTTCCATTATTTTGTATGCCTGCATGCAGCGATTCGGTTGGTTTTCTGTGGTCGCCTCGCTGCCGGTTTTGGTCGTCATTTATCTTTCCTATCGCCAATATAATCAGAAGGTCGAAGAAAAATTACACAAAATCGAAGAAATTAATGGGCTGAATCTGGCGACAGTGCGGGCACTGACGTTGGCGATTGATGCGCGGAGTGGCACGAGCGCGGGGCATGCAGATCGTGTCAAAATATATGTACGAGGTTTGGCGCGGCACCTCAATCTCTCGGAGTTGGAAACTCAGGCACTGGAGGCCGGGGCCATGCTGCGCGACGTGGGAATGCTTGCCGTCCCCGACCACGTTCTCAACAAGCCGGGACAACTTACTCCGGCTGAGCTTGAGAAGATGAAAATGCACACAGTCATTGGATCGGAGATTTTGAGTCAGGTAAATTTCCCTTATCCCGTTGTCCCGATTGTGCGTCATCATCATGAACGGTGGAATGGTGAAGGCTATCCTGATGGATTAAGGGGGGAGGACATCCCGCTGATGGCACGGATCCTCAGCGTGGCAGATTGCTTTGACGCAGTGCGCGAAACTCGCAGCTATCGGCAGGCACTAAATCTGGAGCAGTCAATTCATTGGTTACGCGAGAGTTCAGCGAGCCTTTTTGACCCTCAAGTAGTTGAAACGTTTATTGCACATTTGCCGGAATTTGAAGCTGAGATAGCTGCCTGGACTCAGAATCGGCAACCCGCATCTTCATCTGATCAGCCTTCATCTACAGAAAATAAGGTGGGCGAAAAACAGCGTAACTTCGTGCCAGCGGGCGGCTATGCGCAATCACTAGAGCAAATTTCCGGGGTGCATCGTGAAGTTGTGATGCTCTACGAATTAGCGCAAACAGTAGGGCGGAGTTTATCACTCAGCGATACGCTGAATGTTTTGCTGGCGCGCCTTTGTGAGTTTGTCCCTTCGACCACCAGCGCCGTACTGCTCAAAGAAAAAGAAAGTGATGTCCTGAGAGTCGTGCAGGTTTTAGGGAATTACGCAGAGAATTTTCAGGAGCAAGTGATAGCGCAGGGGAACGGCACCATTGGCAAAGTTTTCCTGAGCCAGTCGCCGCTTTGCAATATCAATCCACAACCTGATTTACAGGCGCTGCAATTATTTCCCATGGTGACTTATCGCACCTCACTCGTTGTTCCGTTGACAAAGGGAGAGGAATCTCTGGGCGTACTTGTGCTTTATCATGCTGATCTGAATGAATATT
Source organism: Blastocatellia bacterium (assembly GCA_031371805.1). Classification (GTDB taxonomy): domain Bacteria; phylum Acidobacteriota; class Blastocatellia; order RBC074; family RBC074; genus JAFDVL01. Next base: position 2,932 of record JANMKB010000609.1, read on the forward strand.
CAAGTGAGCATATTCGTTTGGTTGAAGCGGTGGCGCGTTTGGCTGGTGATGCCATTGCTAATGCTTTACATTACGAAGCCACAGAGGCGCGCGCCTATACTGATCGGTTGACTGGCCTGCCAAATTCCCGTGCCATTCTTCAGGCCTTTGATATTGAGGCTGAACGTGCTCGTCGCACGGCGCAACCCTTTAGTTTTCTGATGATGGATTTGGATGGCTTCAAAGCAATTAATGATACCCTGGGGCATCATATCGGCGATGTTTTCCTGATTGAAATTTCTGAGCGGATTAAGAGTCAGTTGCGGATTACAGATTTTCTGGGCCGCTACGCCGGCGATGAGTTCATTGCAATTTTGCCTAATACCTCTCTTCAGGAAATTACCGAAGTGATTGAGCGAATCAAAGATGCCGTAGATCATCATCAGGTGACGACTGAGGATGGAAAAATTGCACGCGGCGGCATTAGCATTGGCGCCATCGAATGTGATGGAAATAAGACGACATTAAAAGACCTGATGGAGCAGGCTGATGTTGCCATGTATGCTGATAAATCCGAACGAAAACAACGCAAAGCCACACTTGATAAAAATCAACAGGTGCTCCAGTTTTCAATGCGTAAACCAGCCTGAATAATTCTCTCTACCAATTCCTAATACAGAAGCTCGCACGCAGTAAGGGTTAATCGTCGCCCTTACGTGCGAGCTTCTGCATTATAAGCAAAAATAAAGTCAGTGTTCAGAGACTAAGCGGAAGGTTTAGCGTAAAATAGCCTCAGCGGCCTTTGTTAACTCATAAACAGACAGCGACTCCTTATCATTCGAGTTGCGTTGGCAAATATTGCCTGAACTGTAACATCACCTTTGGTCTGACTTGCTCCAGCCAAATCGGAGAGCTATGAACATTTGGATACGATTTTTCTTGTGCTTGTTAATTACTTGTTTGTGGCTGCCAGCACAGGCGCAAAATAAATCTCCGCAAAAACAAAAACAGCCGGATGACGAAACTCTGCGCATCGAAACCGAACTGGTGCAGATCGAAGTTGTGGTGACTGACAAACAGGGCAAAATTGTCCGTGACCTCAAGCGGGAAGATTTTGAATTAAAAGAAGACGGTAAGCCGCAGGAGATTTCATATTATTCGATGGGTACTTCAACACGTCCGGCGCAACGGCTCAATGCCGAAGCAAAGCCAAAAAACAAAGCAGTGGCGACTTCAACTGTTCCGGTCACAACAGTGGAAACCGGCCCCGGTCGTAACCTGATTCTGGCAATTGATGATGTACATCTGGCCTTCAGCAATTTGACCTATGCCAAACAGGCACTGCTCAAATTCGTAGATCAACAAATGACCAGTGAGGATCGCGTGGCATTGATTACCACCAGCGGTCAGCTTGGGCTTTATCAACAATTTACCAGCGACCACGAAGCGTTGAAGCGCGCTATCAATCGTCTGACTTTACGCGAACGCAACATCGCCACGATTGCCAGTGATGTTCCGCGTATTACGCCGTATCAGGCCGAATTAATTGACAGCCGTGACCCTGATGCGCTCGCCATCGCAGTCAATGAAATCATGCGCCAATTTCCCAATACCCCGCGTTCATCGGCTGTTTCGCAAGCCGAAACCAAAGCGCGGCAAATCGTAGCTGAAAATACGAGCATTACGAAAACGACCCTTTCCACACTGGAAAATATTATTCGTAGCCTGCGCACCTTGCCAGGACGTAAATCACTGGTGCTTGTGTCGGATGGCTTTTTACTGGGTGGCTCAAATCAGGGAACGCAGGACGAAGTCAGAAGAATCACGGATGCAGCGACCCGTTCCGGCGTGATTATTTATGCCATTGATGCGCGCGGTCTGGTCGCTGCATCCGCCGAATTTGATGCCTCACAACCTGGCTTCGGTTTGGAGACTCCGCCCGGAGTGCGCTCAAGAATTGAAAGCGGCGCGATTGAAGCAAACCGCGATGGGCTGAATGCGCTGTCACGCGATACTGGCGGCTTTCCCATTTTCAATAATAATGATCTGAGCCTCGGTTTCCAAAAAATTCTGGATGATACAGAGCTTTATTACCTGCTCGCTTTTGAACCCGTAGTTTCATATCGTGATGGTCGTTTCCGCAAACTTGAAGTCCGGGTAAAAAATCATCCCGAATACAAACTTCGTTCATCCAAAGGTTACTTTGCGCCGGATGATAAAGCCGTTGCCAAAGCTGCTGAAAAAGAGGAAAAAGACAAAATCAAACTTGCCGCAGAGCGCGAAAAAAATCCTGAAAAGGCGGCGAAAAAAGAAACTGCCGCCCAAATGGCTATCGTTCGTGATGTGCTGGGTTCGCTCTTTCCGCTCCGCCAAATTCCAGTTGAGATGTCTGTGGATTTTATTGATAGCGGCAACGGCGAAGGTTTTGCCGCCATTACGTCCCATCTTGATATTGCGGGAGTGAAGTTTGATTTAGCGAATGATCGTTATAACGCCACACTGGAAGTGATCGGTGCGATTTACGATGAGAAGGGCAACGTCGCCGATAATTTCAGTGAAAAAATCGGGATGACTTTAAAGCCTGCGACTTATGAGCGTACCAAAAAATCGGGGCTGATTTATACACGGCGAGTCAAGCTCAAGCCTGGGTTTTATCAGGTGCGGTTGGCGGTGTTGAAAGAAACGCCGCGCCAAAATGGCAGCGCGTCGGAGTGGGTGGAAATTTCCGATCTGAGCCGAAAACAACTTGCGCTCAGCAGCATTTTTCTGGCTACGAAACCAGAAACTTTAACTGCTGCGGCAGCGCCAAATGAAAAGCCTGGCAGCGAAAAGAAAATAGCGGAAGAAGAAGAAACCGCCAAACCAACGCAGATTGCGCGGCGTTTCAAACGTGGCTCCAGCTTTGATTTCACGGTCTTCGCTTACAACGCAAAATCCGACGCCAACGGTCAAATTGATTTAGTGCTTCAATCGCAGGTTTTTTCCGGCAACAAAGTAGTTTTTGCTACTCCGTTGTCAAAGATGAGTCTGCCGACAGAGGACAAAAGCGGTTTATTTGTTCCTTACGCTGCCCGTGTATCATTAGAGAGTTTCGAGCCGGGAAAATATGAATTGCGGCTGGTGGTAATTGATCGCGTCACAAAGACCAGCGCCAGGCGAAAAATAAATTTTGCGATTGAATAATTGAAAAGGACGATTTTTACATCTATCAGGAAGAGCAAAAATGCGAAATTCAGTTATGTTTTTTGACAATTTTTGCAATCGCTCTCACGTCGCTAACCATCTCCCGAAACATGTCAAACAGCAACGCCTGGGGGCCGTCGCACAGGGCGCGTTCAGGATAAGGATGGATGTCAACTAACAAGCCGTCTGCGCCCACGGCAATGCCTGCGCGAGCCATTGGAATCACTGTTTCGCGTGTTCCTGTGCTGTGGCTGGGGTCAAGAATAATGGGCAGGTGCGAGAGGCGTTGCGCCGCCGGAATGACTGCTAAATCAGGCGTGAAACGCGAATGGCTGCCAAAGGTTCGCACACCGCGTTCACATAAAATCACCTGATAATTTCCTTCTGCCATGATGTATTCAGCCGCGAGTAAAAATTCTTCCAGCGTTGCCGACATCCCGCGTTTGAGCAGAATCGGTTTACGCGCTTGTCCGGCGCGTTTGAGCAGGCTGAAATTTTGCATGTTGCGCGTCCCGATTTGAATTACGTCGGCATATTTTTCGCAAAGATCAAGCGCAGGTTCGTCAATCGCTTCGGTGACTATTTTCAAATCAAACTGCTCACGCACATCTGCCAATATTTGTAAGCCTTCCTCATGCAAGCCCTGAAAAGCATACGGTGAAGAGCGTGGCTTGAAGGCTCCGCCACGAAACCATTTGCAACCCATTTCAGCAATGACCTGAGCCGTGAGAAAAGTTTGTTCGCGGGATTCGACGGCACAGACTCCGGCAATAATCGCCGGCTCGTCACCGCCAATTTCTGCTGCTCCAATTTTGATGATGGTTTTGTCGTGCTTCAAATCACGCCCGACCAGCTTATAAGGTTTGGTAACGCGGACACATTCAGCGACCCCGCGCATTTCAATGAATGGCTCAGCTTCAACTGCGCCAGTATTGCCGGTAATGCCGATGGCCGTGCGACTGGCGCCAGGCATCGGGTGGGCTTTAAGTCCGAGCGTTTCAATGGTGGTGACGACCTGCTGAATATCAGCTTCAGTCGCGGCGGATGTCATGACGATAAGCATAGAAAAAAGTAGTCCTGATAAATTTGAACAGGAGGATGATAGCGATTAGATAATGCGAGGCCAAACAAGAGCTTTGGCCTCGACGGGTTGTTATGTCCGGGGCGCAGAATTTTTCGTTAGCTCAGCCGCGAGCTTGATGGCTACAATCATACTGGCAGGATCAGCTTTGTTTTGGCCTGCAATATCGAAGGCTGTGCCATGATCCACTGAGGTTCTGATGAATGGCAGTCCAAGAGTGACATTGACCGCTTCACCAAAGGCAAAGCATTTGATCGGGATCAGCCCCTGATCGTGATAACACGAAATTACCAGGTCAAACTCTCCCCGTGCCGCACGCACAAATATTGTGTCACCGGAAAATGGCCCGCTGACTTCGATATGATCAATTTCGCGGCAGGCGTTAATTGCCGGTAACATTTCAGTGATTTCTTCCTGTCCAAATAATCCGCCTTCGCCGCCGTGCGGATTGAGCGCGGCGACAGCAATTCTTGGGCGGTCTAAGCCAAATCGAACTAATTCCCGATGAACGAGGCGAATGAGTTTTTCTAACGGTTTTTTTTTGACTTGTTTGATCGCGTCGGAAAGAGAAAGATGCGTAGTGAGTAAAGCTACACGCAGGTTCGGCGCGATGAATGACATCGCAAAATCTTCAACGCCAGTCAGGCTTGCCAACATTTCGGTGTGACCGGGAAAATTGTAACCACCCAAATGCAAAGCATTTTTATTAAGTGGGGCGGTGGCTATTGCGGCAATTTCTCCCACCTGACATAAACGAACGGCGGCTTCGATAAATGCACCTGCCGCATGCCCGGCTTCAGCCTGCTCCCGGCCCATCTCAATTAAGTCGGGCACATTATGCAAATCGTAAATGAGAGGAGAGTCAGATTGAGCAGGAAACGCCTCACCTGTGCTGAGCAATTCAAAATCGTACTGAAGATGGAATCTCTGTGCCCAGTGGGTAAGATATTTTGCGTCTCCGATGAGCACGGGCCGACAGACAGATAAAACCTCTTCGCTGGTAACGGCTTTGAGAGATATTTCAGGGCCAATACCCGCTGGATCACCAATCGTAATTCCGATACGAGGGCGCAGCGAAGCTTTTTCATTGCTGCCTGCCAAAGCCATAAACGCTGGAAACGACTTCGCAAAAGACCAGAAAATTACTTTTTGGAAGCTCCGGGGTCTTTATACAAATATTTAATGTTGTGCTTGAGAACCAGCAAATTAGGCCCTTCTGCACGATGCAGCTTGATGCTGTTTTTATCGTACCATTCAATTGAGCCGTTCAATGTCTCACCATCCTGAAGGACAATGACCATTGGGGTATGAGCATCCATTTGCTTCTTATAGTAAAAGCTCTCCGCATTTGTTTGCTCGGATGGGACTTTTTTCTTTTGGGCAGCAGCCGTTTGTTGTTCGGACTGTCGTGGAGCCTGGTGAATCACGCGTGCAGCCTGCATCTTATGCTCGCGTTCCTTGACTTCGGCTAAGGTTGGTCTAATTAACTTCCTGTTCAATTTTATTTCTCCTTTTGGGCTGTAGTTTATCCTGGCAAGACAAGGATAAAGAAAATATCAGACTGCTATTAGTGCTTACTAATAGCTCCTGTCGGTTCCAGTTTTGCCATCTAATAGGTTCCGCTTTTTGACGAGTACCAGACTCTGCTTGATTTTTAATCCAGAAGCATCGCTGTTACGGCAGCGTGAGAGGTGAAACTAACCGCTTCCTCAAAGGTTACCTAAAGGAATAATTTATGCGAGCATCTGTAAAGGCAATATTATGAGAATCACTTTTGACGCCAAGCCTTACGCCAAAACGATAAAAATAGGACCACACTCTCGTTCAAAAGGTAAGCTAATGCTATACCACCTTAAACACAGAGTGCAAGTTGCAAGCTTCAACCAGGCTTGCAACTGATAATTTCGTGACTGCTGCTTTAGAGTAAGAGTCGTTGGATTTAGTCAGCCTTTTTACGAATGAACGTTGGGACATCGTAATCTTCCTGACGGCTTGATGAAGTTGGATTCGCATTGCCAACTGTACGCGGCGCAGCGGGGGAGGCCGTGTTTTGTCGCACCGGGAAGTTATGAAGATTTTCAGCCGCCTGTGATTTCTCAAAGCCGGTGGCAATGACGGTAATCTTCATTTCATTTTGTAATCTCTCATCCGCTACCGTACCAAAGATAATATTCGCATCGGGGTCCGCCGCATCGTGAATGATGTGCATTGCTTCATCCACTTCAAAGAGCGTCAGGTCTGAGCCACCAGTAATGTTGACCAGTACGCCTTTTGCACCTTCGATGGTTGCTTCCTCAAGCAGGGGACTGGAAATAGCGCGTTGCGTTGCCTCCTGGGCCCGATTGTCTCCAACTGAATGTCCCGTTCCCATCAGGGCGATTCCCATTCCCTTCATAATTGACTTCACATCGGCAAAGTCAACGTTGATGAAGCCAGGTACAGTAATCAAATCTGAGATGCCCTGCACAGCCTGGCGCAAAACGTCGTCCGCCATCCGAAATGAATCAGCGAGGGTCATGTTGCGATCAACTGTTTGCTTTAACCGTTCGTTCGGAATCGTGATAAGAGTGTCCACCACTGAACGCAATTCCTGCAAACCTAAATCAGCCTGCTGTAAACGACGGCGACCTTCAAAGGGGAAGGGCTTGGTGACGACGGCAACGGTTAATGCGCCAAGCTCAGCGGCCAGCGAAGCAATAATCGGTGCGGCACCAGTTCCGGTTCCACCGCCCATTCCGACCGTGACAAAAACCATGTCAGCGCCTTCCAGCGCTTCAAGAATTTTGTCAGTGTCTTCCAGCGCAGCATCGCGGCCAATCTCGGGGTTGGCACCGGCGCCAAGTCCTTTGGTCAGCCGGGAGCCGATTTGAAGTTTGATCGGGGCGTGAGAGCGCCTCAATGCCTGCGCGTCAGTGTTTGCAACCAGAAAATCAATGCCTTCAATGCGAGCCTCAATCATGTGGTTGACAGCGTTGCCGCCACCGCCACCAACGCCGATCACCTTGATTCGTGCTCCTGAAGTGGGGGGATCTTCATCAAAACTGATATCTAATCCCTGCCGATCATCTATTGCCATCCTGCGCCTCCTGCTCTTATAGCAAGTCTTTTTGTTAACATGTGCCTCAAGCTCAAGTTACTTGTTGCTTATTTGTTTCTTCTCAAATCTGCCCTTGAGATAATTAAGTACGACTAAAGTCCAGCGAAACCGCTCTTCATACCTGATCGCAAGCACTCGAACCGGAAAAAATCTTTGTTGCGGCTTAATCATTTCGAAGTCTGCAAAGTGAGAATGAGTGGCTGTCAACAGGCCAATCGCATTGATGAATAAAAAATATTTCGAATGCGTCATCTTGTATGCGATTGCGGATTTTAGCACAACATCTAGATTTGCCAAGTGCCACTTGACCATTCTGCCACCTCTTCGCAACTTTTTTTAATCAAATTCTTAATGAGGCAGTTTTTTGCTGTTTTCGGTAGCAAAAATCGAACCTGGATTAAGCCTTGTTCAAAGATTTAAGAGGCTGCCAAACATGCTTTTTACCTTCGCAGCCATTGATCCCGAGACAACTTTTCCCCGCCCTGCCCGTGCCTGATTTACTTGTCCACCACGACGTAATCCATAAAGCGCCAGGCCAACTGCTGTGGCGTAACCGGGCGTTGAGATTTCCTCGACTGGGCCACCAACGTCATAAGCTCCGGCAATTCTGACGGGGGCATCAAAAATTTGTTCAGCTACTTCAACCATGCCAGTTAATAGCGACCCACCACCAGTTAGTACAATTCCACTGGATAATTGACGATCAAAACCTGAAGCACAAATTTCATCCTGGATTTGTGTCAATAATTCTTCTGCGCGAGGCTCAAGTATTCCGCACAGAATATCACGCGAGAGAGAACGCGGCTCCCGCCCACCAACGCTTGGAACTTCGATCATCTGGGCAGCACTTTGTTGATTTAACAAGGGACGATAGGTGCAACCGTATTCACGTTTAATACGTTCAGCTTCGGGAATAGGCGTCCGTAAACCGAAAGCAATATCGTTTGTAAAATGATTTCCACCAATGGGAAAAACCGCTGTATGCCAGACCGAACCACGTTGATATATTGCCAGATTAGTCGTTTCTCCACCAATGTCAACCAGCGCTGTGCCAAATTCTCGATCTTCGTCATTTAAGATGGCTTCACCGGCGGCCAGCGGCGCTAATAACATATCTGCGACTATCATTCCGGCGCGATTAACACTGGTGACAATATTTTGTTTGGCAGCAATTGGGCTGGTAATAATACGCACTGAAACCGCGAGTCGGGAACCCAGCATGCCCAGCGGATCGCCGATGCCATCCTGATCATCAACGGTATATTCCTGTGGCAAGACATCAGCAATTTCACGACCTGAAGGAATCGAAACCGCGCACGCGCCGTCAATAACGCGTTGAATATCTTCCCGCGTGATTTCACGGTGCCGCGAGGACACCGCAATCACGCCCTGACTGTTGTAGCCTTTGATATGCGAACCGCCCAGCGCGACATGCGCTTCTTCCGCATGCAAACCAGACATTCGTTCGGCAATTTCAATAGCGCGTTTGATCGCTTCGACTGCCGCATCGGGATTGACGATCACGCCCTTACGCAATCCTTTTGATTCTGCTTCGCCGATGCCGACAACTTCCAGCCTGCCGTCCAACGGCTCTGCGATCACGGCTCGCACGTTAGTTGTTCCAATGTCTAATCCGACAATGTGGTCTGAGATTTTTCTTGCCATAATAATTAACCTCTTGCGGTAGTTTTTTTACTGGTGATCAATGACCAATTTTTTTTAGTCACTCACGAACTACTTTTCACGAGCCACCTTTTTTATCATTCGAATCCAACCACGACATGTTCTGGATGCATGACGTTGAGATACGCAATCCGACTGCCACTGACTAATTTTTCGGCATCGGAAACTTTGAGCAAGCCAAGCGCGGAAAGGTCTTTGCGTTCAATTGCCTCCAGCACCTTAATTGCTCTTTCGATGCGCACCCGAAAATCTGTTCCGCCCAGCATGACATTCACGTGGCGTTTCAGCAGATGCAATCTGACTGCCTGCAAATCGTTGAGCTTTATTTCATCAATTTCTTCAGAAAGCTTCACACTGCTTTGATCCAGTTCGGTCAGTAATTTTTGATAAGCTTCCATGCGCTGCCGATTGAGGGCTTTGATTTCATCCGCCGTGCCCTCTTCAAGCCCGCTGATAATTGGAGGAATCTGGTCAGCCTTATTCACGGAAAGCTCGCCCAGGCTGCGACCCTCACGATCAACCCAGACAACTGCACCATTCGCTGTGCGCCAGGGGGCAACAGGGCGCCGCTCCTGAATCGTGACACGTAAAGCATCAGGCAGAACGCGCGCAACTTCGGCATCCTGCACCCAGGGATTTTTTTCCACTGCGGCACGGATGGCTTTCAAATCCAGTTGCCACAGGCTACGTGATTTATATGGCTCCAGCAGGTGCATTACCTCATCGTGTGAAACCTGTTTCGTCCCTTGTAAATCAATATTTTTTAGAATGAACAAACGCGAGCCGGTTAATTTGTCGTAAGCCATCACGACACTGACCAGCAAAATCATGGTGAGCAGCGCAAGGACGCCATATTTTATCCAGCGCAAAGTTGCTTCACTAGCCTGTTTTTGGCGCGGACGTTTTTCGACGCGTCCTGACAGAATTTCTTTTTTGCGAATATCGCGGCGTTCCGTAGCCCTTTGTTGACGCCGTTCCTGCAACTGGTTTTCATAACGCGCCTGATATTCCTGCTCTGCCAACTCATGCTCGAAATCCTGTGGTAAACCGCGTCGCCGCGCTGAATTATTTGGTCGTGTGTCGCTGACTGCATTAGTACTGGTCGTGACACCGCGACGGTGATGGCGTTCTGCTAATTTGCCATAACCCGGACTCTGATTATTTGGAGGTGCGCTCATAAAAAATTTATCCTGCTAAAAACTCTTCGCCTGCTTTCCACACGCTGCCAGCACCAAGCGTCAAAACTAAATCGCCGGGCTGCACAACTTCAGCAACTGCTTTTGCACCCTGCTCAACACTGCCGATGTAATGCACGTTGCGATGTCCAAAGCGTTCAATATCTTCAGCCAAAGCCTGTGCGGTGATGCCTTCAATTGGCTCCTCGCTCGCCGCGTAAATGTCTGTCAGCAGCACCACGTCTGCATCATAGAAACTTCGCGCAAACTCTTCGCGTAAAGCCGCAGTGCGCGAGTACCGATGCGGTTGGAAGAGCGTGACGAGTCGCCGCCCACTTGATTTTGCCGCCGCCAGCGTAGCCCGAATTTCCGTCGGATGATGTCCATAATCGTCAACCACCAAAATGTTATCGGAGCGTTCACCTTTAACCTGAAATCGTCGTTCCGCCCCGCTGAACGATTCCAGTGCCGAGCCAATAATTTCAAACGACAACTCTAAATCCAAACCAATCGCAATTGCCGCGAGCGCGTTGCTCACGTTGTGCAAACCAGGCACATTCAAATGCACACGGCCTAAATCCTGTCCGCGATAACGGACATTAAAAGCCGACCCGAATTTGTCGTGCAGCACTTCGACCTGTGAAGCGGAAATGTCAGCCTGCGCCGTCATTCCATAACTAATTATGCGGCGCGTAATGCTTGGAATAATGGCCTGGACATTAGGATCGTCGAGGCAAATAATGACCGCACCGTAAAATGGAACTTTGTTGACGAATTGCACGAAGTGAGCTTTGATTTCATCAAGGTCTTTATAAAAATCCAAATGCTCACGATCAATGTTGGTGACCACAGCAATCGTGGGTGAAAGTTTCAAAAAGCTCTTATCACTT
>JANMKB010000636.1:0-3136 GCA_031371805.1 Blastocatellia bacterium
ACGCACAATCAGCCAATGACACGTTTACTTTCAATGGTAAGAGCGTTGATTTTTCAGCGTTAGAATTAAAGAGCGGAAAGAAAATAATTCGCTTAACTTTGATGGAAGCAGAGTTGTTGCGGTACCTGATTCAACACGAAGGACATCCCGTAGCCCGAAAAGCCATTCTCGAAGAAGTCTGGGGCTTGCGGGAAGATACCGACACGCGCGCCATAGATAATTTCATTGTCCGCCTCCGAAAATATCTCGAAGCCGATCCTGCGAGGCCGCAACATTTGCTCACCGTGCGCGGCATTTGCTATCGCTTTGTGGCGTCTCCTTAACCTTTCGGGACAGTACAGGAAGCCGTAGCGACCTGGTGGCTGTTCAGCCAATCGCAGCACAAAAATTCACTGCCTGTTGCTCAGCCCAATAATGCCCGTCACGCGTTTCCGCATGCTGCCAGAAGCCGACATGACCACCGTATTTACTGGCTAAAACTGCGACATACTTATTTTCAGGCAATTCCGCAAATGGCTTGAACGGAATAAACGGGTCGTCCTGCGCCTGAATGATCAGCGTCGGGACTTTGATTTTTGGAATGTAAGTTTGTGAACTCGCCGCCGCATAATATCCCCGCGCATCCCCGAAGCCGAAATTCGGCCCCGTAATCACATCATCGAATTCCCATAAATCTTTAATTTTATCCAGGCGGTCAAAGTCGCAAATGTCAGGAAAAGTTTTGGCTTTGATTTTCAATTTGGCGCGAAGGCTATTTAAGAATCTTCGTTCATAAATGATATTTTGTTTTTCCCGAATGGAAATCGAACAAAGCTCTAAATCAATGGGAGGGCTGATCGCGGCGATGCCTCTTAATTGAATTGGAGCGGCTTCGCCAAGTTCTCCGACGAGTTTCAATGATTGATTCGCACCCATCGAAAAGCCAAGCAAAAAAATGTTTTGCAGGTGATCTTTTTCGATCAGTTCAAATAAAACTCCGCGTGCATCCGTCGTTAATCCCGAATGATAAAGCGTCGGCGTCAGATGCTCTGTGCCTCCACAATTACGGACGTTCATGCGGACAACATTGAATCCCGCCCGCCACGCCTTACTCGCTGTGCCGAGCATGTAATGCCGCTCCGAATCGCCTTCCAGGCCGTGCACCTGAAGAATGGTCGGATGATTCAGGCGATCATTTTGCCAATGACAATACGCAACAATGGTCGTGTCAGGTTCGGTTTTGAATTCGCGCCGTTCGCCATCCGGCAAATCAAAATTGCGCTGGTATAAAGCTGCAAATATTGTCATCGCGTGTGCTGTCCGCAAAAGTTGCGGCACGATAAAGGATTGCGGTTGAAAACGAGGCACTAACGGGTGCAGCATAATAAATATTGGAAAATTCTTTTGTCTCTTGTTCGCTGGTAATTCCAACCCTATACTACTCAGCGACCAATCAAACCTGTAGCTGTCACCTAAATAAAGAAGAGTTCATTTTCACGACATCACATTGATTGGCGGCTTTGCCTGGATAGTTCTGACTAAAAATCATCATAGCAGCAGTCAGCCTAGACAGTAATCATCTCAATCATAAGTTGTCGGATGATTCGCTTCTGGGGCTGATGCCTCCAATATCTATCAGATTATGGTTCATAAGAAAAGGAACGAACATGTATCAATCTAAGCACCATGCACGGAAATTTATTTTCCTCCTCAGTATCGTATGTATTATCGCTGCCCCAGGTTTTGCGCAGGAGTTTCGTGGCGCAATTTCCGGGCGCATCACAGAAGGTTCAGGCGCGGCAGTTCCAAATGCGACTGTGACCATCACCAGCGCAGCCACGAATACATCCACGACCGCCACGACTAATGAGAGCGGCGAATACACGGCGCTCTATCTGACGCCGGGACAATATTCAGTTTCTATCGAAGCGAAAGGATTCAAAAAATCCCAGCGCTCCGGGGTAGAAGTTCGCATCGGCGACAAGCTGACGTTTGATGTCGCATTGGAGATTGGCGAAGTCCGCGATGTCGTGAACATTACCGCTGATGCAACCTTACTCGAAACGACGAATGGTTCTGCGGGTCAGGTCATTGACCAGCGACGAATTTCTGAATTACCCCTTTCGGACGGTAATCCGTTCACGCTCGCGCGCGTAGTTCCGGGCGCGACCTTCAATGGTGATTTGAAATTTTCACGTCCGTTCGACAACGGCGGAACTTCGGCCATCGTAGCGAACGGCGCGCCTGGTCGTAATGAATTCACCCTCGACGGCGTACCGAATATGGCGAATGGCGGAGGCGTCGGACGGGTCGCATTCGTTCCTCCCGCCGATGCTGTACAGGAATTCAAAGTAGAAACTGCGAGCTTTGACGGACAATCGTCCCATACCGCAGGCGCGACCGTGAACGTGACATTAAAAAGCGGAACGAATGCTTTTCACGGCACGGGCTACGAATTTGTCCGCAACGACGTGCTTTCGGCGAATGACTTTTTTCTGAACCGGACGAATTTAACTACGACTCCGACGCGTGACAAAAATAAAGATGGCAAGGCGGATCGTGATTCATTGCGCTATAACCGTTACGGCGGAACCATTGGCGGTCCGGTCTTTTTGCCACGTTTTGGCGAAGGCGGAAAACCATACTGGAGCGGCAAAAATCGCAGCTTCTTTTTCTTTTCGTATGAAGGCCTGAAAGACGTATTTCCTGAACCGGGATTATTTACCGTACCGACTGCCGCGCAACGTAATGGAGATTTTTCTGCGTTCTTGCCGAGCATCGTGATTTACGATCCGGCCAGCGCGGTCAAACTAGCGAATAATCGTATTCAACGGACAGCCTTTCCAAACAATGTTATTCCGACCAATCGCCTGAGTGCTATCGCGCTGAATTATTTAAAGTATTATCCGTTCCCCAATCAGGCGGGAGATTCACAGGGACTAAATAATAATATCAGCGGCAATCCGCGCACAGACAATTTCAAATCTTTCAGCACCCGCTTTGATCAAACGATTAACGAGCAACAAAAATTCTTTTTGCGCTACACGCACAACAATCGCCGTGAATCACGCGGCAACTGGACAGGCGAAGTCAACGGTATCAAACCAACTGGAAATTACCTGTTTCGCATTAATGATGGCGGTTCCGTGGATCACGT
>JANMKB010000655.1:0-10338 GCA_031371805.1 Blastocatellia bacterium
CGCCTTTTGCTCGCTCGCCTGCCTCCTCCAGCGCCCACACTTCCGCATGCTTGAAATCATCGTAGCGATGAAATCCACGCCCAACAATTTCGCCGCCTTTCACGACTACGGAACCAACCAGCGGATTCGGGCTGACTAAGCATTTGCCTTCTGCGGCAAGTTCGAGCGTGAGTTTGATGTATTCGAGATCAGTCATCGTATAGGTAATATTTCCTGCTTCACTTTCACAAATTTTCGCCCCTCCCATTTGTATCGAAGTCGCATTAATCTTGTAGATTGACAGCCATCACAATCAGGAGCATTTTCATCTCCAGCATTTAGTTCAATAACCAAATCGCCATTATCCACATACATTTTTCGAAATCCGCCATCTGCGCGGTCGCCAGTTGAAAATGAAAATATTTTCTGCGGGTGTTTATGACTCCAAGTATAAACATAAAGTGAATTTGCCAACGCGGAACCACCTGTCAGAATACTTAACTCAATCAGTGCTTCCGGCTCATTATCTCCGGTTAAATCACTATATTCCAATGACGAAAACGACGCGGGAGAATTTTTAAGCAAGCCTGCTTTATTTCTGATTTCAGGCTCTTCGCCATCCTCCAATTTATAAAAATACTGAGAACGCCCCCAGTCAACTACACCTCTCTTAAGGCTTGAATATCCGTAGTCAGCTTCAGGATAAGTAAAATTCTTAAAATCAAAATTACGAATTGGCGAGTTTGGAATGAGTATCGAACTTGGCTTTATTGCAGGTTGCGGAAGCGGTGTAGATTCGACAGCGAGAGTAAGCTTTTCATTGGCTACGAACTTCGCCTTTTGGCATCCAGTCATCACCAAACAACTAAGCAATAAAATTATCCATTGACAAATTTTCAGGAAAGCAAACATTGATTTGTTATTACGGACAAGGCGATAAAGTCGAGGAGCAACTCACGGATGTTTCTCCAAAAGATATTCTTCTTTGACGTTCTTCCAATTCAAATACACCTGACCAGAATCTTCTTCTGCCGACATTAAACTTTCTACGATGGCATCTCCTACCACGATTATTTCGTCCTTCGAGAGGTTCGGAATTTCGTCAATGATTTCTTGTAGAGTCATAATTTACATCTTGAGGTGATTCTATCACTCAAACAAACCATCCACATAAACCTGCGGATCAAACACAATCAGATCATCCGCCTGCTCGCCGATGCCGCAATAACGGATAGGCAAATTCAATTCTTTCGCAATCGCAACGGCAATTCCACCTTTGGCTGTGCCGTCTAATTTCGTTAAGACCAGTCCCGTCACGGGCGCAGCTTTCAAAAATTCGCGCGCCTGACTCAAGCCGTTTTGCCCGGTGACGGCATCCACGACTAATAAGACTTCGTGCGGAGCGCCGGGGACTTCTTTGGCGGCGACGCGTTTCATTTTTTCCAATTCAGCCATCAGGTTTTGTTTGTTGTGAAGCCGTCCCGCCGTATCCACAATTAACACATCCGCATTGCGGGCTTTCGCAGCTTTGAGCGAATCGTAGAGCACTGCCGCCGGATCAGTTCCCTGTTTTTGCTGGATCAACGGGACTCCGGCGCGGTCTGCCCAAATCGCTAATTGATCGGAAGCGGCGGCGCGAAACGTATCTGCGGCACAAATCATCACGTTGTTGCCTTCGGCTTTGATGCGCTGCGCGAGCTTGCCAATTGTCGTCGTTTTGCCGACACCGTTGACGCCTACGACCATCATCACGTAGGGCTGAATATTATCAGGGAGCGCCGTTTCTGAAGCGATGCCGCGAGCGTTCGCCGCCTTGTTCAGAATCGTAATGAGGTGTTGCTTGATGACTTGTTTGAGTTCGTCTACTTCTTTGAGCGTCTGACGGTCTACCTGCTTGCGGACGTCCTCAATAATTTCCATCGTCGTCTGCACGCCAATGTCCGCACCAATCAGAATTTCTTCCAGTTGCTCCAGTGTATCGGCGTCAATTTCCTTCTTGCCTTTGAAAACATCTTCAATGCGTTCCGTGAAATTTTCACGGGTTTTGGCAACGGCTTTTTTGAAGCGGAGGAAGAAACCTTTTTGTTCCTCTTCTTCGGTCAGAGACGGGGCGACAGGGAGAATGGGCGATGGCGCGATTGGCGGCGCAGGAGGGACGACTATTGCAATCGGTAGTGGAGCCGGAGCAGCTTCGACAAAAGCTACAGGCGCGGGTGGTTCAGGAGCGACTATTTTTTCGACGACGGGCGCAGGCACTGCTTGAATTTCCGGCTCAACTTCTGCGGGGCCGCTTAGGTTTAGTGAAATGAAGTCACTGTTTTTTTTACGATTCCAGAATGCCATAAATTTTTTGTAGCGCGAGCGGGTGGCTCGCAGGCTTAGGTTTTCAGGTTCTTTTTAATATAATTGTTGTGTACTACTTAGACGTGGGCTGGCAGCCCGCTGTACGTTTCCGCTTTCCGCGCCATTATTTTATCCTTGGGGAAACACCAGAATAAAGTCGCCGAAATCAAGGGAACAACTGCCACAATCACAAGCGCATTGGTCAGCCCAAACATTTCGCTGAGCTTGCCGGTTAGAGGATTCATCAATCCACCTAATCCCCACGCAAAGCCCATGACTAAAGCCGAAACGGTACTCGCTCCGCCGGGAACTAAACGTTGCGCCATCACTACCGAAATCGGCAGCGGCAAATTCAAACACATTCCGCCCAGCATAATCAGCGCGTAACTCAAAGTTCCATGCGTCAAAAATCCGGTCAATAAAATCGGCGTCGAAATCAACACTGAAATCATTGACACACGACGCGCCCCGAAGCGATCTGCGAGGGCTCCACCAAAAAATCCACCGATGCCTCCGAATAAAATAAATCCCGAAATAATCAGGCTAAAGTTTTGCATCCCCAGCCCATGTTCCTGCAACCAAAATGGCAGATAACTTTGAATACTAACGGAAACAGCCGACCGAAACACGACGGCAAAATATAAAATGGTCAGTGGAACACGCGCTGCCTTGAGCAATTCAAGCAGCGAAGGTGAATCTTCTGTTTTGACACGCGGCTCTAATTCCGGGCAATAAATCCAGAGCAAGGCGGACGCGACAATTCCGAAAATCATCGTGTACGAAGTGTGGTTCAATCCAAACCACGAAACACACATCGCAGCCATCAACGGGCCGAGCGCGTAGCCAACTGTTCCCGAAGAAGAAAAAATGGACATCACAGTTCCCTGTCGCGCCGGATTCCAATCCGTCGCTGCCCGATGCGCGAGAGCTGCACCTTGCGGATGAAAAGCGCCGATGCCAATGCCACCCGCAATAATCAATCCCAGCAAAGCCGGAAGGCTGTTGGCAAGTCCAATACTCGAAATAAAAATCGCCGCGAGAATCGGCCCCGCTACGGCGAATGCACGCTTGAAATAACGATCAGAAACAATGCCATAAATCGGCTGGAACAACGACGAAGTAATCATCATCGTCGGAATCAACCAACCAACCTGCGCCGGAGTCAGATCAAGCTTCAATGCCAGCATTGGAAGGAGCGGCATCAGAAAACTTGAATAGGCATCCAGAACGGCATGGCCGAGTGAGAGGATTGTGATGTTGCGTAAATTTCTATTCATGAAAATCAGCTACTTTATGTTTTGTGAATTTGCCCGTGCAACAAATCTCTTAAAAATCGCCTTCGACAAATCATCAGAATCCCAACCCATTTCAGGATGCCATTGTACGCCCAGCACCCAACGGTCAGGACGCGTATCTTCGACGCATTCCACAATGCCGTCGTGGGCGCGGGCGGTCACACGTAAATTCCTGCCCGGCTCTTTAATCGCCTGATGATGGCTGGTGTTCACGCGGGCAAATTCGGCTCCAGCTAATTGTGCGAGGAGTGAATCAGCCTCAATATTGATGCGATGAATTGGTTTGTAAGTCTGTCCCTGGCTGTGTTTGAGTGCGTTGGGAACCTGCGAGTGAATATCCTGAATTAATGAACCGCCCCGTGCAACCACTAAGGACTGAGCGCCAAAGCAAATTCCCAGCACAGGCAGATTACGTTCTTCGGCAAATTGCAAAAGCAATAAATCCGTCCTGTCCCGCTCCTCAATCACGTCACCCAGTTTTTGGTGTGGTTCTTCGCCGTAATAGTTTGGATCAACGTCTGAATCACTGCCCGACAACATCAAGCCCTGAAATCTGGCTCCCAGTGAACGCAAATAATTTTCATCCGGGATCAGCGGAATGTAAATCGGATCGCCACCCGCTGCCGCAATTGCTTCGGCGTAGTAGCGACGCAAATAAAATGTATTGGGGGCGAGATCAAGGCGAGTTGTAATTCCAATTAAAGGGCGCGACAAAATTAACTCCTTACAATGTAGCGCGAGAACCTGCACACTTAAACAGTTCGCCCCACAAAGAACAAAATAATCCCTGAGTTTAAGCGGTTAACCGATTCATGTCAAAGCTTGCTCTGGCACAAACCAGCCCATAAGAAATTCGTTTTCTTGACAATGCTCTCGCGTCATCGCTATAGTGCCGCACATGCCTTTTCCACTAAAATCCAAGCACTCTGACAGCTCTCGCATCCGTAGCACAACAATTCTCGCCGTCCGACGCGGTGACCAGGCGGTCATCGCTGGCGATGGTCAGGTCACAATGGGCGATACCATTATGAAATCCGGCGCCCGCAAAGTGCGCCGACTTTATAATGACAAAATTATTGCCGGCTTCGCTGGCGCTACGGCTGATGCCTTTGCGTTATTCCAGCGCTTTGAAACGAAGCTGGAACAATATCACGGCCAACTGAATCGTTCGGCGGTTGAATTGGCCAAAGACTGGCGCACCGACAAAACCATGCGCAGTTTAGAAGCGTTGTTGCTGGTCGCCGATCATACTTCGACGTTGATTATTTCCGGCACTGGCGATGTCATTGAACCTGATGACGGAATCGCCGCGATTGGATCAGGCGGCCCTTATGCGCTCGCAGCGGCGCGGGCCTTGGTCAAAAACACTGATCTTACGGCCCGACAGATCGCCGATGAAGCAATGCTCATTGCCGGGCAAATTTGTATTTACAGCAACCTGAATCTGGTCGTTGAAGAAATCTAACAGCAGTGGCTCGTGGTTATGGTTATTTATCTTTCTGGCGAAATCGAAGAACAAGTCAACCTCGACGAATTGACGCCCCGGCAAATCGTGGCGGAACTTGACAAACACGTCGTCGGTCAGGCGGCGGCCAAACGTGCAGTGGCGGTGGCGCTGCGCAATCGTATCCGGCGGCAAAAGCTGCCTCCTGATATGGCGATGGACGTGATGCCGAAAAACATCATCATGATCGGCTCGACAGGGATCGGTAAAACTGAGATTGCGCGCCGTTTGGCACGGCTTTCGGCTTCACCTTTTCTCAAGGTCGAAGCTTCCAAATTTACTGAAGTCGGTTACGTGGGGCGCGATGTCGAATCCATGATTCGTGATTTAGTCGAAATTTCGATTGAATTAGTCCGCGCCGAAAAAGCGGAAGAAATCGCCGACAAAGCCGAACAAAATGCGGAAGAACGATTGCTTGATTTGTTACTTCCAACCAACAAAGCAACTACAATTGACCAGCTCGAAGACAGCGAAGCAGCGCTGGTCGAAACGCAGCATCGCACCCGTGAAAAGCTGCGTCAGCAGTTGCGCGAAGGCCGTCTTGACGCCCGTATGGTGGAAATCGAGGTGCGCGACAAAAGCTTCCCAGCCTTTGAAATTATCAGCAATCAGGGGATTGAGGAAATGGACATCAATATCAAGGATATGATGCCCGGCATGTTCGGCAACCGCACCAAAAAACGTAAAATGCGGGTTGACGAAGCGATGGAATATTTGATCTCCGAGGAAGAATCCAAGCTCGTGGATATGGATCAGGTTTCGCGCATCGCACTGGAGCGAGTCGAATCGCACGGCATTATTTTCCTGGACGAAATTGACAAAATCGCCGGACGCGAAGGCGGTCACGGCCCGGACGTTTCGCGGGAAGGAGTCCAGCGCGACATCCTGCCCATTGTCGAAGGCACAACCGTCAATACGAAATACGGAATCGTGCGGACAGATCATATTTTGTTCATCGCCGCCGGAGCTTTTCACGTCTCCAAGCCTTCGGATTTGATTCCTGAGTTGCAGGGACGGTTCCCGATTCGAGTTGAGCTGCAACCGCTGACCAAAGATGATTTCAAGCGAATTCTGACCGAGCCAAAAAATGCTTTGCTCAAACAGTACAGGGCGCTGATGGAAACCGAAGGCATCAACCTGGAATTTAATGAAGAAGCGATTGAGACAATTGCTGATTTTGCTTTCAAGGTGAATGAAACCACTGAAGATATTGGCGCGCGCCGCCTGCATACAATCCTCGAAAAAGTCCTCGACGAAATTTCGTTTGAAGGGCCGGATTTAGTCGAAAAAAATCAGATGATTGACGAAAAATATGTCACCGACACACTCAGTGACATCGTGAAAAATGAGGATTTGTCGCGTTATATTTTGTAAGGTAAACCTATGGGGTCAGCGGTAAAAATTCCTTATCTGACAGTGGAAGAATACCTGGCTTTTGAGCAGGAAAGCCCTTTCAGGCATGAGTATGTGGACGGGCAGGTTTATGCCATGACCGCATACGCAATGTCCGGGGCGAGTAAGAATCACGCACGCATCACAAATAATATTGCCACACACCTGAATCTTTTTCTGGCCGATAAACAATGTGAGCCTTATCAGGTTGACATAAAAGTAAAAGCCGGTAACTCGCGCTATTACTATCCCGATGTTGTCGTGACTTGCGAAGCTGCCGACGAAAGGGCTGAGGACCCATACTTAGTCCTCAACCCAATTTTACTGGTTGAGGTACCCTCCCCTTCTACGCAACGGACGGACAAAGTAGAGAAATTCAACGCGTACCAAAATATTGCCGGATTATTGGAGTATGTCATCGTCTTCCAGAATCAGATACGCGTCGAGGTTTATCGCCATCAGAAAGCCGGCGAAGTGTGGCAGGGCGAGGTGTTTACCGAGTCAGATCAGACGCTAATTTTCCAATCTGTCGGACTAACTTTGAGCCTGGCTGCGATTTATCAGCGCGTCATATTTGCGTCAAAGTCTGAAGGAGAAGAAGGTCTGTGAGGTGGCGATTTGCGTTTCTGCTTTTTACTCTGAGCCTGGTTTTGGCAGCGTGCGGCAAGGTCGGCGATCCGCTTCCGCCCATTCCCAAAGCCCCGCTCATTGTCAGCGAGCTGGCGGCGACGCAACAGGGTACGAGTATCATTCTCACTTTTCCCATTGCAAAATTAACCCGCACCGACAAGCTAAAACGCGTCGAGATTTATCGCGTGATCGAAACCACTAATGACCCGCTCGGCATCACTGAGGAAGCTTTCACCATCAAGGCGACACAGATCGCTTCGCTTGATGAAGCGCAACTGCCAGCCGCAACCTCAGTGGTGACATTTGTTGACTCGATTGATTTCAAAATCACCAACGATCAAACCCGTAATCGTTATGCGGTGCGTTTAGTTAACCTACAGGATCATCCGGCAGATTTATCGAACTATGCACTCATCACGCCGTTAAGCATTGTTGCCGAGCCACCATTAGATTTGAAATCTGCCCTTAGTCAAACGCAGCTTGAAATTTCCTGGCAACCACCCGCCGCGAATCTGAATGGTTCAAAACCTGCGAATGTGTTGGGCTATAATCTTTATCGCAAAGCCGGAAAAGAAACTGTCAAAGTTAATAAAACTCCGTTGAAAGAACCGCGTTACGTTGAGAAACAATTCCAATTCGGCACAACATATGAATTCACTGTGCGGGCGCTGACCCTGCCCAGAGAGGGCGCTCCAACCTCTGAAATAATTGAAAGTAATGAGAGTCTGGCGTTGTCAGTGACGCCAAAAGATACATTCCCGCCATCGGCGCCAAATTCAATCACGATTGCCTCCAGAGGCGGAATTATGAGCCTGTTCTGGCCTGCCAATCCCGAACCGGATGTCATTGGCTACAACCTCTATCGCTCTGAAGACGAAAAAACCTGGCGCAAAATTACCGCCCGACCGATCACGACTTCGACCTTCAGTGATAGGCAGGTACAGGTGGGCAAGCGCTATTTTTATCAGCTAACCGCCGTTGATAATGCTGGCAATGAAAGTACTCGGTCAGAAACTCAGTCTGAAATTGTCGAGCCATCCTAGACCAAAACGTTTAACTATAGTCAATGCATTCACTTAACTAACTTTCAGCCTTGACCACAAGGACAGAGAGTCTTCCCCCTTGACTTTCAGCTAGTTTCATCCAGTTCACATCTAGTTTATCCCGTTACAATTTACGCCAATCATACTTGAATTCAGGTTGAGTGAGTTTAGCTGCGTAGGGCTGTGTTCGCACACTATTCGCACACTTTTTAAACCAGACGAGGTTTCTATACCAATGAACACTCTCTTTATCCGTAATTCGTTGGCGTAATCCAAACCAACAGAGCAAAAACCTAAAAACCTCAATAAAACGCAGCAATCACAAGTAAACCGTTTTCTCTGCGGATTAGTTTTTCGCGTCTTAAAAAGAAATTTTCAAGGTAAAACTACTGAAAACCTTAATAAAACAGCCATTACTTACAAAAATTATTTCCCCTAACTAATCCACAGAGAAAACGGTTTAGAACCAGTTCAATAATCTCACCTGTAAGTAATCTAATTTTTACGGAGAAAAACAATATGAGACTTTTAACCGTTGCCGAAGCCGCGCCAGCATTAGGGCATAGCAGACAAGGACTTTATCGAATCATTCGTGAAGGAATGTTCCCTGTTCCCAATGCTGTGGTGAAATTCGGAACACAGGTGCGAATCAATCTTGCCATCGTTGAAGAAGCGATGCGTAACGGTGCAACAAGCAAATCATTGGCTTCAAGCGATGCCGAAAAAAAGTAGACCGGATGTCCCACAAAGAATATCCGGTCTTATTCGCAAAAAATTTGGGGTTGATTCCTACCAAGAAACTCAACCCCAAATAACTTAAAATTTGCAGGCACATTATAGCAATGCTCCTGCCTTTCCCGAAAGGCAAAATGAAAAACCTTCAAAGTAGACGGAACCGAAAGCGGGATCGTAACAAGTCCCACACTCAGCATTCACAAAATATCTACGATAAGAAATTTGCCTGGCTCTCTCCAAAGCCACCGCCCGAAGCGGTGAATTTTTATCAGCCCGGCAAATGTTCGATCTGCAAAAAATCAAGTGACCCGATGCCCGGTACAGCGTGGAAAAGCGATGACGGGGATTGGTATGCATGTTTTTTCTGTTTCCCTTGCATCGTGACTGTGATGCAGCCGAAAACAATCAGCGAGCGCGGCGATTATTACCGACAACTCGAAATGGAAATTGCCTGCGAAATAGCGCAACAAGCTTTTGAGAAAGGCGGAGCAAAATGAGGGCAGCAACGACTCAAACAGTCAGCACACTTACGCCGAATGACCTGAAAAATCTGGCGGATTCTTACGTCACGCCAGACATTGCCGAAGCCGCTGGCATTGTTCGCATTGATTCAATTGAAGGCGCTGCAAAAGTCAGCGCGAAGATGAAATCTGGCGAAGATTATTCCGGTCTGATTTTTCCGTATCGAATGCCGGAAAGTACCAATGACCGCATTTACCGCTTGCGGCGGGATCATCCGACCTTAGAACAATCAGGCGGAGCGACGAAGGAAACGAAAAAATATATGTCATCCGGTTTCGACCGAAATGATTTTTATTTCTCACCACAAGCCAAAGCCGATTGGTTGAAAGACATCTCCATAAAAGCTGTTTTTGTGGAAGGTGAAAAGAAGACGCTCGCTTTACAGCGTTATTTTATCGAACAGCATGAGCAAATTTTAGTGGTTGGCTTGGCTGGCGTTTGGAACTGGAAAGGAAGGAACGGCAAGGCGAAAAATAACGCTGGCAAGTCTCAGGCGACCACAGGCGCAATTAATGATTTCGATCATATCGAATGGCAGAAGCGCGAAGTTGAAATTATCTTCGATGCGGACGCGCTGAACAATCAGCAAGTCAAAAATGCTCGCACCGGATTGATGAAGGAACTGGCAGGACGCGGCGCCATCGTTCGCATTCTCGAAATGCCGGATGTTGCACAAACTGGATGCAAAGGCATTGATGATTTGCTTGGCGCGAAGGGCGCGGACTTTGTAACGGGCTGGTTGCAAACGGCAAGACAACAATCAGCCACGAAAAAGAAGCAAACAACGAAAGCTGGTAGCTACACATTCGAGGCTGAGCCAGACGGTGTCTTTGCGATTGATGACAACGGCGAAAAGCAAATGATCTGTTCGCCGCTATGGATCGAAGCGATGACC
>JANMKB010000676.1:0-11288 GCA_031371805.1 Blastocatellia bacterium
TTGCAAAACATCGGCGCACAAACATTTGTCGAAGAGAAATTACCTGAACTCAGAAAGTACGCAACGCGCATCATCCCCAATGTTTTCGGCTATTCGATTGAAGAATACAGCGAAGCGATTCGTATCCTTGAAAGCGGCGCAGGCATTCACGGCTACGAATTAAATATCTCGTGTCCGAACGTCAAAGAAGGCGGAAAATCTTTTGCGAATGATGCAAAGCAGGCGGCGGAAGTAACGGCAGCGGTGAAAAAAGTTGCGACGCGTCCTGTAATTGTGAAGCTTTCTCCGAACGTCGCAGACATCGCCGAAATTGCCCATGCTGTCGAAGCTGCCGGAGCGGATGCGCTCTCGTTGATTAATACCGCGATTGGTATGTCCATTGACATCAAGACGCGCAAGCCGCGCATCGCCAATGTGACGGGAGGGCTTTCCGGCCCGGCGATCAAACCAATTGCTGTGCGCTGCGTATTTCAGGCTTCGCGGGCAGTAAAAATTCCGCTGATTGGGATTGGCGGCATTGCGACAACGGAAGACGCCCTCGAATTCATCATCGCAGGCGCAAGCATCGTGCAAGTTGGTACGGCGAATTTTTATGATCCTGGTGCGACGCTGAAAATTGTTGACGGTTTGGCGGAATATTGTCGCAGCAATAATTTGCAAAATATTAGTGAGTTAGTTGGAACGGTGAAGATATAAATGAAAAGCAAAAGGCAAAAAGCAAAGGGCAAATATCAAAAGGGCGGAACTTTTATTTTTTTGATAAAAAGGGCGCAGCCTTTCCGAACTAACTTTTGCTTTTTGGTATTTGCCTTTTGCTGTTTGATTTCTTACGCGCAGGCGCAAGCCGTGAGCTGGACTCCCGAAAAGCTCATCAACGGCTCACCTTGCGTATTTCGTTATAAGCCTGCAACCCCACTCAAATCTTTAAGTGCAACTTTCCTAACCAAACGCGTATTTTTCAGCTTTGATAAAATGAGTGGCAAATGGTACGCCTTCGCGGGAGTAGATTACGACACGAAGCCAGGCAATTACGATTTAGCTCTCAACGGCACGGCGGCGAACGGGCAAAAAATCTCCTTCGCGCAAATGGTTCCAATTACAAAAGGCTTTTATCGGACTTCGACAATCAGCGTCCCGAAAAAATATGTTGATCCTGATCCGGCGGATGTTGCGCGGATTGTACAGGAACGCGATTTGAAAAATCAGTTGCTGAACAAAGTTACGAATTCGCAATTGTGGGCGGGGAGTTTTGTCGCTCCGGCGGGAACGGGAACCTCTTCTGAGTTTGGTTCTCAGCGAACTTACAATGGCAAGCGTCAAAGCGTCCATCAGGGACTGGATTATCGCGCCGCGACAGGAACGCAAATTCACGCCATCAACGGTGGCAAAGTCGTCATCGCACGTGAGCTTTATTTTGAAGGTAATTGCGTAGTCATTGATCACGGGCAGGGACTGCTCTCCCTCTATTTTCACTTGTCACAATTCAAGATCAAGGAAGGCGATACGGTGACGAAAGGTCAATTGATCGCACTCAGCGGAGGCACGGGGCGCGTGACGGGGCCGCATTTGCATTTGGCAGTGCGCTGGCAGGGAAGTTATGTGAATCCGGCGACGTTATTAGGATTGAAATTTTAGCTACGCAAAATTTTCTATGAAACAAATTTTATCCAAAGATCGAATTGTAGTTGCGCTGGATGTTGAAACTTCCGCCCATGCTTTGGCCTTAGTCGAAAAATTGCGCGGGCTGGTTGGGATGTTCAAGATTGGCAAGCAGCTTTTCACAGCGGCGGGGCCGGACATTGTGCGGCAGATCGTCGGCATGGACGAAAAAGTTTTTCTCGACCTGAAGTTCCATGATATTCCGAACACTGTTGCCGGTGCTGGAGTTGAGGCTGCGCGGCTTGGCGTCACAATTTTTAATGTGCATGCGCTGGGCGGATCGGCTATGATGCGGGCGACGGTGGAGGCGGTGAATAAAGCAGCAGAACACGAGAAATTGATCAGGCCACAGATTTTAGCCGTCACGATTTTGACCAGCCATGACCAGGCCACGCTTGCCGAAATCGGCCTTGAAAAAACGATTCGGGAACAGGTAATTTGTCTGGCGCAGCTTGCCGCGGCCTCAGGCATTGATGGTATAGTTGCCTCACCGCAGGAAATCGCTTCGTTACGGAATGCCATCCCTGACCCGAATTTTGTCATTTTGACGCCAGGTGTACGTCCGGTGGGCGCTGCACGCAACGATCAAAAACGTGTGATGACTCCAGGTGAAGGAGTGCAGGCGGGAGCAGATTATCTGGTCATTGGTCGTCCAATTACTGGCGCGGAAAACCCGGTAGCCGCCGCGCAAAAAATTATTGAAGAAATTGAACAAGTTTCAGCTTGATGCGTTTAAGTAAAGCGTTGGGTTGACTTGAGACTATCAGTAGCCCTCAATGACAGTCGCTAAAGTTCTGGAAACACAGGGAAAGCAATAATTTCATGAGTCACAAAATTATTTGCCGAGTTTTTGCGGGAATACTGTTTATTAATTTGATTAGCTGGCTAAGTTTTGCGCAGCCGCAAAGCGATATTAAATTAACTCAGCCGTCGAAACCGGATTTACCAAAAGCAATCGTTGCCACTCCCGTCAACAATGCTCCTTTTCAAGTGGGCGAAAAGCTCAGCTTCAACGTTTCGTGGGCGAATTTTGTGACGGCGGCGCGGCTGGAAATGGAAGTTGCCGGACAGGGCGCTTTTTATGGTCAGCAGGGCTATCAATTGCGCACCAAAGTCGAAACGCTTGGTTATGTGCGGTCGCTTTTTACCGTCGTTGATAATCAATATACATCTTATATTGATGCAAAAACGATGCTGCCTTATCGGGCGGATAACGCCACGCGACAGGGGGCAAAAAGCGATGATGATACCATCAACATTGATCAGCAGCGCCGCGTCGCCAGCTATGGCGATAAATCTGAAATTATTATCCCGTCCGAAACATTTGATTTGCCTTCCCTGGTCTATGCACTGCGAGCGCGTGAACTCGTGACTGGCACGAAGTTACAAAAATTTACAGCGCTGTTCGGCAAAAACCTGGTTGCCATTGAAGCGCAGGTCAAACAGCGCGAAAAAATTACCACGCAAGCCGGAAATTACGACGCGATTCGCGTAGACATCAACGCCAGAACCAAAGACAAAACTGAATACAAAGTCCGCATCTGGTTTTCAGATGACAGTCGCCATTTGCCAGTGCTGATTATTTCCAAACTTTCCTTTGGCGAAGTCAGAGCCGAGCTTGTACAGGTCAGCATCAAATCATCAAACGGCCTTAATCTGATCTCGGTAAATAACAAACCCAGCGAAATCGCTTCGATTGGGAGAGTCCCGCTGGGCGTGGCTGATGTTGCGCCTTCTGAGTTTGAAAACAGCCTGCCCTTCACTGTTGGCGAGCGCTTGAGTTATGACATCGCGTGGCTGAATCTGGGTTCTGTCGGCAAAATGAATCTGGCGGTGCAACAACGCGGCAGTCTTGAGAACAAAATTGTCTTTGAAATGGTTGGTGATGTGCTGACGGTTGGCGCGGCCAGATCAATTTTCAATCTCAACGATAGTTTTAAAAGTTACACCCGCGTTGATTCGCTGGAGCCAATCAAAACTGAAACGATCCTTCAGGAAGGCAAACGACGTAAACAAATCGTCGCGGCCTATCATGATAATTCGGTGAAGCTGGATAACGGCACACATTTCAGCGTCCAGCCCAAAACACTTGACCTGGTTTCAATGTTTTATTCAATCCGAGCCGCTCAGCTAACGATTGGTTCCAGCCAGACGTTTAATTTCGTAGATGCCAATCATCGCCCGCACGCTCTGACGATCAAAACAGTCAAGACAGAACGTATCAACAGCGCACTTGGTTTACGCGAGACCTTACAGCTTGATGTTTTCAACCAGGAAAATAATCAGCTTCTCGCCCAGGCGTGGCTCACCAACGATGCGCGAAAACTACCGGTTTACATTGTTGCCCGCCTTTCTTTCGGCGAAATTCGCATGCAACTTAAAACCGCGACTAACACCAGATAGCTGTTGAACCAAATTAGTCGGTAATCCTTAAGAAAAGGCACTATTTTAGTGTAAAAAAATAACTCAGGTTGAGTTAAGATGCCTGCCGTACCGTAGCGCCTCATGAACCAGCTACGAACCTCAATAAATTTAGCGGATCAAGAAGAAAAGAATATGCAGGCAGAAACTGAATCAGTGCAGTCAAGAATCGAACGCGAACGTGAATTCCATAACAAAGAGTTTGCCGATAGTGAACGCTCCAAAATTAACAATGTCTATTATGTGACGCGCAGCAGCACGCAATGGTATGAAGCTTACCTGGAGCAGCGAGCTAATGGAAAACACATCCTTGAGTACGGCTGCGGCCCGAACAGCTATGCTTTTTGGCTGGCCCAGCGCGGCGCTCAGGTCGCAGGCATAGATATTTCGGATACTGCGATTGAGCAAATGCGCGAGCGTTCAAAGGAACGCCCCTTTCCTGAACGCGTGTCATTTCAGCGGATGAACGCCGAAGAGTTGGAGTTTGCCGACAATACCTTTGATATTATTTGCGGACGCGCGATTTTGCATCACCTTGATCTGCGCAAATCCTTTGCGGAAATTGCGCGCACTCTGAACCCTGCCGGACAATCAATTTTCGTCGAACCGCTTGGCCATAACCCTGTCATCAACGCCTATCGTAACCGCACGCCTGACCTCAGAACCGAGGATGAACATCCTTTGCTGATGCGCGATTTGAAAATGGCCGAAGAATATTTTGGCAAAGTCGAAGCGCATTATTTTCATTTAGGTGGCTTAGCCGCGACGCCCTTCGTTGGAGGGAAACTTTTTGATCCCGTGCTGAAAACTTTGGATGCTGCCGATCAGATGATTTTCAAAGTAGCGCCTTTCATGAAAAAACATGCCTGGGCAGTAGTTCTGGTTTTCTCACAACCGCGCAAAAAAGTTTAGCTTTCGCAAAAATAAAAGATAAGTGGCTTGCTTGTACTCACAAAAATGGATCAGACATTTTTGGATGGGATCAATCCTGATTGCACTATTTGTATCTTTGCTTACTTGGGGGATATATTGGCTGGCATTCAATAATATTGATGGTCACCCTTTTCTCTTGAGCAGCGATCAATGACCGATGCTGAAAAGGCGCCAGACAATTTCTGAAATGCGGAACTGGAATGTCCAGCTAAAAAAGGTAGCGTCAATTCATTAAACGTGGTGAAGGCGTGAAGATTTAGGGAGTAGTTAATGGCAATATTTTCAGATAAGGCACTTGCGCAAAAACTTGAACGGACTGAAGCGCGGGCAAATGCTGATTTTGTTGAATCGCGTGCTTTATTGTTTCCTGCAAGCGGAGCGGAATGGATTGAGGTCGCGGGCGTTTACGCGATGTTTGATGGCATCGAATCGCCTTCGACACAGACTTTTGGACTTGGCATTTTTGCTGAAATCACGAATGCCGAATTAGCCGCAATTGAAGCATTTTTCAAACGACACAATGCGCCAGTTTTTCACGAAGTTAGTCCGCTGGCTGATCCGTCGTTAATGGCTTTATTAAATGAGCGCGGTTATCAACCGATTGAATTAACGAGTGTGATGTATCAAACGCTTAACGCTGAAACTGCACCTGGTGTGCCGAACAATCCAAATATTTCAACCCGCATTATTGGCAAAGATGAAGTTGAAATTTGGGCTAAAATGTGTGCCGCTGGCTGGGCAGGCGAAATGCCTGAACTTTCGGATTTTATGCTTGAATTTTGCTCAATTGGCGCAAATAGTAAAGGTTCATTACCCTTTATTGCCGAACTTGACGGCCAACCAATTGCGAGCGGTTCAATGTCAATTTATGAGGATGTTGCAATGCTCGCCGGGGCCAGCACGATTCCCGCTGGTCGAAATAAAGGCGCACAAACCGCGTTGCTTGCGGCACGTTTGC
This sequence comes from Blastocatellia bacterium, assembly GCA_031371805.1. Classification (GTDB taxonomy): domain Bacteria; phylum Acidobacteriota; class Blastocatellia; order RBC074; family RBC074; genus JAFDVL01. The sequence continues at coordinate 5,972 of JANMKB010000676.1, forward strand.
GGCACGCCGCTGAAAAGGGTTGCACGATTGCGATTATGGGTGCGCTGCCGGGCAGTCAATCACAACGAAACGCGGAGAAAAACGGCTTTCGCATCGCCTATACGCGAACAAAATGGCAATTGAAAGGGTAGTTTTTGTCAACGCAGTCTCGTCCTGCATTCAGCAACTGCAAATGTACTGAACGGGGTTTTGTTGATCGTCTCGCCTGAAATGTGCAGCGTTAGAAAAGTATTCGCTAACCAATCATTCGCCTGATCGAACTCACCACAGGCTAAAACCTGGTACAAAATGAAGATGATTTGCCTGCTGTGTTTATTCTCTAGTTGAAAATGACTTTCAGTTTTGCTAGGATTGGTTTTTGAATTGATCGCCTCTGGTTGCTTATTTGATATTTCATCGCCGCGCAAAAATTATGGCTACTGCCACCCTTGAAAAAAACACTTCACCTCCTGCTCAGAATATCGCTACGCACGTTCCCAAACTGTTACTGGTTGGCAATCCCAATGTCGGAAAATCTGTTGTCTTTGGTTATTTGACCGGGAAATATGTGACCGTCTCGAATTATCCCGGTACGACGGTTGAAGTCTCGCGGGGCAGGATGCGATATGGCGGAAAAGATTGGGAAATAATTGACACCCCCGGTGTGAATTCTTTGGTTCCGCAATCCGATGACGAACGCGTCACTCGTGACATGCTGATTGCAGGCCAGCCGAATTTAATCGTGCAGGTTGCCGATGCCAAAAATTTGCGCCGCACTCTGCATATCACTTCGCAATTGGCGGAATTCGGCATCCCGATGATTTTGGTGCTGAATCTGATGGACGAAACGCGTAGCCGTAACATTGAAATTGATGCCGCCGGAATCAGTGAATTATTTGGCATCCCGGTGATTGAAACTGTTGCGATTGATGGCGAAGGCCTGGATCAACTGCACAAAATGCTTGGTCGGGCGCGTGTGCCGCAAGACCCATTGTCAGCCGAGCGCAAAAATTTATTGACGAGTGAAGAATTGGCTGGAACTCCGATTGCACAGGGAACTGCCGCGATACCTGCGGCCCTGACCGTCGAGTGGTTGCAAACACGTGATGCTGATTTGCGCCGTGCGGTCGAGGACGCGCTGGAAATAAATACTGAAATTGATCGGGACTCGCGCTTGAAGTTGCGCAAACTGGCGACCCGGCTGGAAGAGTTGCGGCATAACTTTTTGGATGAAGCCGTAGTCAAATATAAAAAGATTTTGCCGGGAATTATCGCCGATACGCGCAGCAGTCGCACGTTGCAAATTGCGTTTGCTTTTTTGCTGGCGGGACTGGCTTACTTTCTTTTGACCGAAGCCATTCGGCTCAGCAATTCGATTTTTCGCACCAGCATTCCAACGCTTTACGATCTGGCGAATAACTGGATGAATCAAAGTTTTCTTCCCGCTATCCAACCTCATCTGGGCAGCGTCGGCGAATTCCTTTTCGGACAACTTAACAAAGACAACGGCGCGTTTGAAAATGGGTTGTTGTATCCGTTTGTGACGCAATTCTTTTTGTTAATTGCACCAGTGATGATGCCACTGACATTCGTGATTACGCGCTCAAAAAGCTTTGCCGAAAAGCTCGGACGCTGGACGCGTGATTGGCATACAGGCGTGCCGTTGCTGATGGTTGTGCTGTTGCTGATGTACGAATTTGTCGGCGTCATCGGCGCGGCAACCTTGGTAGATTTTTTCGAGAACACGCTCTTCAATAACCACCTCACGCCGTTGCTGAAAAATATTATCCCACAAGGTTTCATCTACGAATTTTTGGTAGGTAAGTACGGTTTGATTTCGGTGGGGTTGACGTATGCGCTGGCGATTGTGTTACCGATTGTGATGACCTTTTTCATCGCGTTCGGCTTGCTCGAAGACAGCGGTTATTTGCCGCGTCTGGCGATTCTTTCTGATCGCGTGTTTCGCTTTATGGGGTTGAATGGCAAAGCCGTTTTGCCGATGGTGCTGGGCCTCGGCTGTGACACGATGGCAACGATGACGACACGCATTCTGGCGACGAAAAAGGAGCGCCTGATTGCAACGTTGTTGCTGGCTTTGGGCGTGCCCTGTTCCGCTCAACTTGGAGTAATTTTCGGTATTAGTGCAAGCTTAAGTTTTGGCGCGGGGCTGACAATTTTTGGTGTCGTTCTATCGCAAATGTTGCTGATTGGTTATCTGTCATCGAAGCTGATTAAAGGCGAGCGCGGCGATTTTATTTTTGAAATTCCGCCGATTCGCGTTCCGCAATTTCGCAACGTCTGGACAAAAACCTGGATTCGTTTGCAATGGTATGTCAAAGAGGCGTTGCCGCTTTTCGTGCTGGGAACCCTGATTTTATTTATCCTTGATCGTCTGCGCATCCCGACTCCCTGGGGAACGCAAAGTGGTCTGGACATTATTGAATCCTCGCTTTCGCCGATTGTGCAGGGCGTGCTGGATTTGCCGAAGGAAACGGCGCAGGTTTTGATCCTCGGATTTTTACGGCGTGATTACGGAGCGGCGGGTTTATTTCAAATGGTGCGTGACAACAAATTGAACCCGGTGCAAATTGTGACGGCTTTGATTACGCTGACGCTGTTCATTCCGTGCATTGCTAATTTTTTTATGATTATCCGCGAACATGGCGTGAGAAAGGCGATGTATATTCTGGCGTTCATTACACCGTTTGCGATTGCAGTTGGCGGCGCGGTGAGCTGGATTTTGCGCACGCTCAATATTCATTTCTAAAATTATTGCCACGCCGATTTACGTTGTGAGGATGATGCGATTAACCGAAGAAGTTGTTGAATTATTAAAAAAACTGGCACAGAACGCTAATTTCTCCGCAACCGCAAGCGAAGTCATTGAAGATGCTGAACACGAAGGCTTGATCGTCAGAAACGGTAATGATTTATTGAGCCTGACGACGCTGGGACTTGAAACACTTAGCCAAATTCAACGCCGCCTGATTTCTGCCGATCAACTCAAACTCAGCGAACAAGCCAAAATTGCTTACATCAGTCAGCGCAATTATTCGCGCTTTCAAAAACTCTCATCGTTCGGGCTTTCATCGGGAGTCCCCGTCAAAATTCAGCAAAAATTTCCCAGCTTTGTGCTGCAATGTGAAGAAACGCAGGTGGCTTTGGAAGAAGAAATTCTGCGCGATATTTTTGTCTGGCGCGATTAAATCTCAAGCGAGAATTTGCCTGACGACATTGCCGTGAACATCCGTTAAGCGAAAATCACGTCCCTGATATTTATAGGTCAGGCGTTTATGATCTATCCCTAAACAATGCAGGATAGTCGCGTTCAAGTCATGCACATGAACCGGATCACGAGCGATGTTGTAGCTAAAATCATCCGTCTCGCCAACTGTCATTCCAGGCTTCACGCCACCGCCTGCCAGCCACACCGTATAACAGCGCGGGTGATGATCGCGTCCGTAATCATCGGCGGTTAATTTCCCCTGGGAGTAAACCGTGCGCCCGAATTCGCCGCCCCAAATCACGAGCGTATCATCCAGCAGGCCGCGCTCCTGTAACTCCATTATCAGCGCGGCAGATGGTTGATCGGTGTCGAGCGCCTGCTTTGCAATATTTTTCGGCAACGTCCCGTGCTGATCCCAACCGCGATGAAACAATTGAATGAAGCGCACACCGCGTTCGGCCAGACGACGCGCCAGGATGCAATTTGCCGCAAATGTGCCTGGCTTTTTGGCATCCGGGCCATAACGTGCAAAAGTTTTTTCCGACTCTTTCGACAAATCGGTTAGCTCCGGCACTGAGCTTTGCATGCGATATGCCATCTCGTATTGGGCGACCCGCGCGAGGATTTCAGGATCGCCAAATTTCTCTGCATTTTGCTGATTCATCTGTGCCAGATCATCAAGAAAGCGCCGCCGCACTTCAGGCTTAATTCCTGGCGGATTCGACAAATAAAGTACCGGATCAGCGCCGTTATGAAATTTCACGCCCTGATATTGCGAAGGCAAAAAACCACTGCCCCACAAACGATCATACAACGGTTGATCGCCGCCATTGCGGCCCAGCGAAACCATCACAATGAAAGCCGGCAGGTCTTTGTTTTCGCTGCCCAAACCATAAGCCATCCACGAACCCAGACTCGGTCGTCCAGCCAGTTGAAAACCCGTCAGCGAAGCCGTGATCGCCGGATCGTGATTGATCTGCTCGGTGTTCATTGATTTGATAAAACTCAATTCATCGGCAACTTTGGCGTGATACGGCAAAATCTCACTCATCCAGTGACCGGACTTTCCGTGTTGCGCAAATTTAAAAACTGATGGAGCTGTCGGAAAATTTGTTTGATGCGCTGTCATTCCTGTCAAGCGCTGCCCTTGTCGGATTGAGTCCGGCAGATTCTCGCCGCGCATTTTTTCGAGGTTTGGTTTGTAATCAAACAGATCAAGCTGCGATGGCCCGCCCGCCTGGAACAGAAAAATAACGCGCTTCGCTTTGGGCGCAAAATGCGGTAATCCCGGCAAACCAATTCCCGCCGCATTATTTTGTGCCAACCCATCTTCATTCAGCAGCGAAGCGAGGGCTGCCGTGCCAATTCCCAGCCCCATGCGACTGAAAAAATGGCGGCGCGTTAACAGCAAATTTTGTTCAGCAATTGGATTCATAATTTTACTTTGCCTTTTGCCTGAAGCTGCTACTACTGCTTCGTAATCACTTCATCCAAATTAAAGAGCAGGTTGGCGGTTGTCGTGTACGCCGCAATTTCCGGCGCATTGAGTTTAGCGTCATTACGCCGCTCTCCAACCGCCAGCAATTTTGTTACTTCTTTTGGATTGGCTTTGAAATACGTTAATTGCGCTTGCAGATTATTGCGCATTATTTCTTTTTCACGCGGCTCAGGCCAGCGCGAAGTGACGAGACGAAATGCCCATGACAAGCGTACTTCCGGCGTTTTACCACCTTCTTTTATTATTCGTTCTGCCAGTATCCGCGCGGCTTCGATGTAGGTCACATCGTTCATCATATTCAATGCCTGGAGCGGAGTATTGGTTCTGACTTCGCGCACCGTGCAGGCTTCGCGTGCGGTGGCATCGAAGACTTGCATGTTCGGAGCGAGAATCGTGCGTTTCCAAAATGTATACAGGCTGCGTCGCCATAAGCCATCGCCTTTTTCCTGGTTGTATCCGGTCAGTCCGCCAAAGGCCATGTCTTTGTAAAGCCCGTCCGGTTGATATGGTTTGACGGACGGCCCACCGAGTTTTTCAACTAATAATCCCGCAGCGAACAACGCCTGATCGCGGATCATTTCTGCCGAAAGCCGGAAACGTGCGCCACGCGCCAG
>JANMKB010000688.1:0-7655 GCA_031371805.1 Blastocatellia bacterium
GGCAGGGTTGGAGAAATAATGATCGGAAACCGGATAATAATGTTAGGCAGCTTCGGCGGGCTTTAGTTCAAGCGGATGCTGTTTTAAATACTCAATTATTTCTCCATTCATCTTTTCAATCTCTGCCAGATAGCTATTTGAGTAGCGGCGATATTCTTGAGGGCTACTGGCATTCGCACGAATTTGTGCAACGATACGATAAAATGAAGCGATACGATTTTGTGTACCTGCCAATTCATTGTCATTAGCAATCATTGTAAAATCTCTTCTTTTTCTACTCCACCTTACTTGTCAAAATCGAATTAAAAATCAACGGATACGTCGCCAAGCTCTGACCGCGATATTGGGGGCGGAAGCCGAACATTATTACGCGGCCTTTGCCTATTCTGGCTTCGACCATAGCCGCTTTGCCGCGAATTAACTGGTCGCCGAGAATCCAGCCGCTTAGCATTGGGTTCGTATTGTCAGGATAACGCGCAATGGCTTTGACGCTGGTGGCATCCAGAATCTCAAACGCCGGGCTATTTTCAAACCACGCAATGGATTCTTTTTCCGTCCCGAACGTTAAGTTGCTGGACGCATCAAGCTGGGTGCGCAGGATGGAGCCGGGACAGTAAAAATTTTTGGCTTTAATTCCTTTCAGGACATTTTTCACCGGCACATTTAAATACTCAATCGCAAATTCTGAAGCCTTATTAAAGGTAATGATTGTCCCACCCGCTTCGACAAATTCACGTAAAGCTTTGACGCCTGCTGCGCCCAGACCGCCAGTGAATTCTTTGGGATAAGTTCCGCCTGTTTCGTCGTCATCGCCGGATGATTTTGCGGAGATGCCTTCAGCAATGGCTCGTGCCGATTGGTCGGGCAAAATAATCGCGTCGAATTTTGACTTCAAAAATCCGGTGCGAATCTCTTCCTGCTTCAGGCGAGCGTAAGGGAATTTGTACTGATCAAACATCCAGCGCGTCCAGCCTTCGTCCATAGCGGGAAAATAATTTTGATACAACCCAACCCGGATACCGGAATTTGCGCGAACGCGTGATTGTAAAACCATGGCGTATGGTTCACGGCGAGCATCAACTTCAAACGGTTGTTTGATGGCGACGGCGTTGGCGTTCATTAACAGAGGCAGCGTGTGGGCTACCACATCGTAAGGGCGTTTCGGCGGGCCGTCGGGATATTCGCGTAGATCGGGATACTGCTGGCGTTCAAGCATTGTTTTCGCAAAGCTCGAATACGGCTGCTGCATTGAGATGATGTGTGTGCCTTTGGGATAGGTTTTACCGTCGGCAGTGAATTCTTTCCGCGCATTCAGCACTTCGATTCCGCCCCGTTTGAGAATGCCCAGCACGCGATCCAGGCCTTCGATTTGATAGTAATAATTCACCTCTTCGGAAGACGAGGGCGAATCCAGGATTTTCTTCATTAAATTATCCTGCGCGGAATGCTGTTCTTCGGTTTTCGCCTGATTATCCGGCGTGCTTTCTTTTTCTGATTTGTTAAGCTTCGCCTCGTCTGCGGCCAATGATTTGGGTAATTCAGGTTCCGTCAGGAGCAACGCGTAGACATCGGATTTAGGCGAGACGGCGCGATTGCTAATATCATAAAAGCTCTGTAAATACCGCTCACGATAACGCGCCGCATGACTGAGCAAAGACAGCGCGGCGGAGGTTTGATAAGCGACAATATTGCCAATGCCCCATTTGCCACCGCGCCAGGGTTGGGGGAAATTCCACGTTTGAATTTTGGCGTGATAGCCAATGCCGGGGCCTAATTTTTCAAAGGGCAGATCAATCGGCGTCGCTAATCTGGCGCTGGCTGTCTCCGACAAAATCCGCAAGGCCCCGTGATAATGGGCATAAGCGCGTGACGGCGTCCAGGCATCGTAACTGCTGTTGATCGAGATCCCGCTTTTGCCGGCGGCGGTCAGTTCCCACGCGATTGAGGAACCCAGCGCATTAACACCGGCAATAATTGCCGGGTCAATATTCGGCTCCCAGGGTTCGACATAGGGCGGCACGAACAGCCGCGAGCCGGAAGCGCCCTGCTGATGGACATCATGGACAATGTTCGGATGCCAGACGTTGAGAATTTTATCGACGGTAAGCTGGGTTTCAAGCTGGGTGAATGCGTACCAGTCGCGGTTGTTGTCGTGTCCGGTGTAATGGTGATAAAGCTCCGGCGGAGAAGTGCCTTCGGCTGGCGTGTTGAGCGTTTTTTGATACCAGTCGGCGACGATGTCTGTGCCATCAGGATTGAGCGAAGGCACAAGCAGAATAATTGTGTTTTCTAAAATCTGCCGGATTTCCGGGGAGTTATCAGAAGCCATACGATAGGCAAGTTCCGTGGCTGAAAATGTCCCGCCGACTTCGGTGGAATGAATGCTGCAAGTAATGACAACAACAGTTTTGCCGCGCTGAATTAAATCCTGGGCGATTTTGGGGTCTTGTTTGATAAGGCGTGGATCAGCGAGTTTTTGCTGGATTTGTTTAAGTTCATCCAGGCGCTTCAAATTTTCAGAGGCGCTGATTGTGACCACGATGAAAGGTCGTCCCAGGGTAGTCTTGCCGAGAGTTTCAACGGTCATCCGGTCGCTGGCAGCATCCAGATGTTCAAAATAGGCGACGAATTTTTCCCATTTGGCTAATTTGCGATCAGTCCCGATTTTGAATCCCAAATCATTTTCGGGGGCCGGCATACTTGCCGTTGCAGGTTTCGGAACGGCTCGACCGGCCTGTGCAAAAGCTGTGGAAAATAAGCCGAGTAAGCATAAAGTAACGATTGAAAAACGGCGTAAGTTATTTAATGACATAGCTGTTCTGAAAGGTAAGCTGCAAATTGGAAAAGAAGCTTGCTTTGAATACTAAAAACGGTTAAAGTGCGTTTGCTTTACCACCTCGCACCCGCTCTGGTAAGGTTAACCCACAGGCCGAACGACTACTTCCGCCCCAACCCAACATAGCATTTGCAAAATTTTCTGCCAAACGGAGTTCTGTCAACCAGTCCCCCTCAATCATCACAAATAATCTCATGTACCGGAAGAAACTGATACCGATTATGTGCGCACTTAGTATTGGCCTTTTGCCGATGCTTTGGCCGACTGGATTAAGTGTAGAAGGTCACGGCGTATTCAGCAAATCTGTTGATCTAACGTCTGATTTGTGGGCCAAAGTCAAAGCTATTTATCCCAGTGGACCGCAACCCACAGAACTTAAATCACTCACACAATTTAAGCAACGTTTGCAATCCGAAGGGCGTGACCTGGGGATGCACGGAGTTTATCTTGAGACGCTTGATAATCGTGAAATCATCACGGCTTTTAATGAAAATGCGTTGTTTAATCCGGCGTCAGTGATGAAGATCGTGACCTCAATTGCGGCGCTGGATAAATTAGGCGCAGATTATCGTTTTAAAACCGAGTTCAGAGCCAATGGTGAAATCAACAAGGGAGAATTAGCAGGCGATTTGATCGTTCTGAGTGGAGGTGATCCCGCCTTTTCAATTACCGATGCCAACACCGCCGGTGCAACGCTTCGCAAACTTGGCATTCATCGGGTGGCTGGCAATTTAATTGTTTCCGGTCGTTTCACCTGCAACGAAAACTCGCAAACCAATGTTTCCGCCGGAGTCTTACGGCGCAACCTGGGTCTTACCTTTCGCGGTGCTACGACTTACGAAAATTATTCGCCGGAGCAGCTTCCGGGCCGGAAATTATTTGCGCTTGAATCCAGTACATTGATGAATATTTTGCAGGAGCAAAACGCGCACAGTGTGAATTCGATGGCCGATGCCGTCGGTGAATTTATCGGTGGTGCGGAGGCCGTCAGAAATTTTCTGATTGAGCGGATTGGATTAAAAGAAAACGAAGTCTATATCTCGCGCACTTCAGGTTTGGAAGCCAATCGCCTGACTGCCTGGGGAACCGCAAAAATATTGCGCGGAATGATCGGTTGGCTCAGGACTAAAGGTTATAAACCAGAAGATCTGATGCCGATTGCAGGCATTGATTCCAGCACAGTGGGAGGTCGTTTCACCGAGCCGGGATTTGCGGGCAGTGTCATTGCCAAAACCGGAACGTTGCATGAAACCGACAACGGCGCAGCAAATTTAGCGGGCATCGCCTACACCAAATCTAAAGGGGCGGTGTTGTTTGTGATTTACGACATGGCGGAAGGTCGCAACGTCACCCATTTGCGCAGTGTGCAGGATGAGTTTCTCAAAAACTTGATGAATGAACTGGGCGGGCCTGACCCAGTCAAGCAGCGCACGAATGATCCGGTTGCAGAAGTAATCTCCGGACGCGTGGTTTTCGCTGAGTAGCAAAAATTATCGTAACGAAAAAAATGCACAGGAGAGATTTCGCTCTTTTGTGCATTTTGCTTTTTACGGGCTGACAGGCCGCGCTATTTTTAATGCGTAATTATCACAAACGCCTTTTTAAGTTTTTGTCCGAAGGTCTTTTTTTCCGGGTGTTCCAAAAATCTTGGTCGTGTATGTAGTGCTGGCTTTGTGGCCGCAAACTGTTTAGGAACGCGTGCCGAAAGCTCAGTCAATAAAGCCCAGTCGGATTCAAAATCAGCCATTGATTCACGATTTTTTTCTCTTGCCTTCAATTCATAATTGACCTTTGCCAGCATCAATTTATACGCCAGCGTCGGATCAGATTCCTGGCTTAAAATATTATTTCGCGTCAGGCCAAGCTGATAATCTTTACCATAAGCTTTGACCTTGAGCATCAGCGCACCATTGCCATCAACGAAGGGGTCGCTCTGTAACTCCAGGTCTTTGAAGAAAGTCGCCACTTCTTTTTCGTCCGCGAACAATTCATCGGCAATTGCCTTTTGCAGGAGCGGCGCAAAATCTGTTTTGTACTTATCCCAGGTTTGCGGGCTGCCAAACAAACGAAGCCTGACAGCTTCTTTTTTGCCAGCAATTTCTGCCAGGCCAGGTTTAGAATTTGGCGTTTCAGGCGAGACGAAATGATTGACAAATATTTTGTCTCGTTGCGGCTGGTTGCGTGACGGTTGTTTCAACTGGCTTTCCATCAGATTGAGCTGCGCGATTTCCGGGTTCGCATATCTGCGATATTGCTGATGCGGATTGAAATATCCGGTAAGGAAATAGGAAGCAGAAAATATCACCAGCAATTCCTGTTTCAGAATAATTTGTGGAATTAAATATTTTTTTGAGAAGAGCGCATGCTCAGAAAAATTGCGATTATCCAGGCTTCTTCTGATCGGGCCGGAGAGTTGGGAATATTTGGTCATATTAAAAAGGAGTTCCGGTCGCTTCCTTGCATAACCAGTCAGTGACCGCGCCAGAGCCTTTGGTGTAGTCATTGTAAAATCATTCAGGACATCACGATGAGTGGCGTGCGGAAAATATAAATTAATCGTCTCGCGGGCAAAATCCGCACAGTTGCGATACATCGTGCTGAAATTACTGACGTTGGGGAGTTGGGTGAATTTTTCGAGAAACGCAGCATCTTCCTGCGGAGTGGTTTTCAACGTCATGGCATAAATGTCACGATTCAGTACTGTCCCCAGCGCTTCTGTCCATCGTCCCTTTGGCCAAGAGCCATCGGCTGGCTCGGCCACAATGTCTTTAAAATATTTACGCCGCGCTGTGGTTCGCAACAGCCTGCGCACCTTGCCGTTGGTATACAGCGGAATATCCTGGCCATCATCAACGCCGTAAAGATAGGTAAGCAAGGGAAGCGCCAGCCATTTATACGGTTTATCCGTGCCCCATTCAGGATAAGCAGAAATGACGACGCCCGTTTCTCCGGGCCGACAGAGGCGCAAATTTAATGGTCCGTCTGAGCAAAGATTGGAAAAATAAATTGCGGCGTGTCCGGCGGAAGTTTCCTCCCCGGAAGCGCCAATAGCTTCATGCAAAAACAGTGAAACATCTGCCCGCACAGCTATCTGACAAAAAAACAATACCACCAGCAACAGCAGCGATTTTCGAGCCATGATTTACAGTAACCTTTCGTTTTAAGGGTGACGCGACTGAAGGTAAGGAAGGGATTGTTCAGCACTTTGGATTTAATCATCACCATCAAAACTCAACCGGAATTACTCCGACGTAATAAACTAAGTACCGGATTTCCGACACCATTTCCATGCGCTGGCAGGGGAAGCCATTACGCTTATGATGACATTAGAAACTTTCCAACGCAAATTGAAACTTAAAATCTGGCTGCTGCCTTTTGTAATCTTTCGACTGTTCGCTTTTGTCCGATGGCTAGCAAAACTTCAAACAGACTCGGCCCAACGGCTTGCCCTGTCACGGCTGTTCGTGCGCCGTTAATAAATACTCCCGCCTTCACGCCATTTGCCTCAGCACATGCACGCAAAGCCGCATCAATTGCATCGTGCGTCCATTCGCTCACACTCGCCAGTTTCTCAGCCAGCACTGGCAACAACGGTTTCAGCACCGGGTCTTTCTGTAAATTCTTTTTCACGGCTTCTTCATCGAATTCAAAATCTAAATCGTCAACAAAGTAAGCACGACCAAAGCTCGCAAAATCATTTAGTGTGCGGTAGCGATCTCGCAACAAATTAATCGTGTGATCAAACCACTGTTTTTGTACTCCTTCGTATTCCTCACGCCAGAGCTTTTCGCCTTGCAATTTAGCTTTGACCATCGGCAGCAAATCTTCCAGCGGCATTGTTTTGATGTATTCGGCATTCATCCATTGCGCTTTTTGATCTGTCCAGTTACGCGGGAATTTTCCGGGATTCGCCGCCACCCAGCGCGGATTCATTAACTGTTCTTTTTGCGCCACCCAGCTAGTAGCGTCCTGCACATTAAAGTTGTAAACCGCATTCGATTTGTGAATGCCACCGAGCGAAAATTTTTCGATCAATTGCTGACGTGTGAACAGTTCCTGAATCTCGCCCTCAGCTTCTTTTTCTTCGGGCGACCAGCCCAGCAACGCCAGTGAATTCAAAAACGCATCGGGAATAAATCCGGCATCGCGGTACGTCGTGATGCTCACAATTTCGCCATGCTTACGTTTGGAAAGCTTGCCTTTGTCAGGAGCCATAATCAGCGGCAGGTGCGCAAACGTCGGGACTGTTTTCCCCAACGCCTGATAAATCAAAATCTGCTTGTGCGTATTCGACAAATGATCCTGACCACGAATGACGTGCGTGATATTCATTTCGATGTCGTCATAGACAACGCTGAGGTTGTAAAGCGGATGCCCATCAGACCGCAGTAAAACCAGGTCTTCAATGTCTTTATAATCACGTTCCTGCAAGCCAAAAACTTCATCTGCAAATTGCGTTTTGCCTTCTTCAGAAACCTTGAAGCGAATGACAAACGCTTCGCCATTTTCGGCGCGAGCGTCAGATTCTTCGCGCGACAATTCACGATACGGATTCACTTGTTTTGGTTGACGGGCATTGTCGGCAATTTGCTGTTTGATTTTGGCATCGTCGCGCTGTTCTTTCGGAGTGAAGTCACGATAGGCGTGTCCGCTGTCAAGCAATTGTAAAGCAGCGGCGCGATGTTTGGCGTAATTGTCAGATTGAAAAAACGGGCCTTCGTCATAATTCAGACCAAGCCAGTTCATCCCTTCAATAATTCCCTGTACCATCGCTTCGTTGTTGCGAAGCGTGTCAGTGTCTTCGATACGCAGCACGAAG
>JANMKB010000721.1:0-1969 GCA_031371805.1 Blastocatellia bacterium
TGCAGGATATTTGCGATTTCGGATTCAATAGCTCCCGGCGAATCTTTGCCGTCTTTGTAATCGGTATCCGTAGTGCCAATGTTGACGCGGCCTTCCCAGGGTACGACAAAATAAAATCGCTTCTCGCCAAGCGCCGGAATCAACCACGCTGTCGTGACCTTCAATCGCGCTGCCGAAACCGTCAGATGAATTCCTTTTGATGGACGCAATTGTTTATCGTCGTGGCTCAAATCCGCGCTCAAACTGCGCACCTCATTCATCCACACGCCGGTAGCATTGATGACCGTGCGCGAATGGACATCGAATTCTTCACCCGCTAATTCATCACGCAATTTGACGCCTGAGATTTTTTTATTGGTGTCTTTGATGAAGCCGATAAAAGAAATATAATTCGCTATCGCAGCGCCATGAACATTGGCTGTTTTGATAATTTCAATCACCAGCCGCGCATCATTTGTCCGTCCGTCGTAATAAACCAATGCGCCTTTCAGCCCTCGCGGATCAAGCTGCGGCGCAAGCTGCAAAGCCTCTTCACGCGAGATGCGGCGATGACGCTGGATGTTATATTTTCCTGCCAGTAAATCGTAAAGAACCAGGCCAGCCCGCACCAATAAAGGATGATCGTAGTTGCGGCGTTTGTCCTGATAAATCGGAATCACAAACGGAAAAGGCTCGTTGAGATGTGGCGCGAGTTTTAGCAATTCAGCGCGTTCGCGCAAACCTTCGCGTACCAACGCAAAATCGTAATGCTCAAGGTAGCGCAATCCGCCGTGAATCAATTTCGTCGAACGGCTGGAAGTCCCCGCCGCAAAATCGCGCTTTTCAATTAAAGCTGTTTTGAGTCCACGCGCCGCGCCGTCCAGCGCGAGTCCTGCGCCTGTAATTCCTCCGCCAATAATCAGCACATCAAATGGATTTGCTGCGCTGGCAGCTTTCATTTGCGCAATTGATTCGTTACGGGATTCCCACGAAAGAGGCTTCATAAATACAGATTATTTTTTTGCGGATGGATTGAAATTATTGGCGAGATATTCAACGAGCGAAGCTTTTTCGGCGTCAGAAATTTCAACTCCCCAGCGCATCATTTTTTCGACTTCCTTCGTCCAGCCAACCTTTGATAAGTGTTGTTGTTTGACTAAATCTTCGCCGTGGCAGGTCAGGCATTTGGTCTCAAAAATTGTTTTGCCGTGTACGACAACTTTCGCATCCGGCACAGTCGCAGGTGGTGGTGGTTCTTTTGTGAAAGCGCGTGAAAGGAAATTTACTGCCAGAAAATCAATCAATGGTTCTTTGTCAGAGTCTTTGACTTCTGCGCCCCAGCGCATCATTTTTTCGACTTCTTTTGTCCAGCCGGATTTTCCCAGACGCTGCGAAGCGATCATATCCATTCCGTGACACGATAAGCATTGGGCTTTCATAATCGCTTCGCCGTGATTGCTGGAGGCGAGGTTTATAACAGGCGTATTCTTACAAGCAATCATCACGAATGTGAGAGCTAAGATCGTCAAAATGATTTTGCTAGTTTGCGTTGTCATATAAATCAAAAGGCAAATATCAAAAGTTAAAAGGCAAAAGGGCGGCACTTAATTTAAGAATTCAGAAAAAGGCTTTGCTTCCGAATAGTCCTTTTCATTTTTGATATTTGCCTTTTGCCTTTTGATTTTCCTATCCCTCAACATTGACGCGAATTCGATCAATCACATTGTATAAATATCCCGACGGATTCCATTGCGCGGCGACGGGTTGTTGACGACCTTTGTCATCAGTCGCACGCGCCATCACAAGATACGATCCAGCTTCGGTGGCTTTCCATTCAAATTCAAATTGCCGCCACGTAAATTTCGCCTGATCCTTACCGAGCTTCGCCGCTTGCCACGTTTGCCCGTTATCAAGTGAGATGTCTACTTTGGTGATATTTGCTTCACCTGCCCACGCAAAACCTGAGACGCGCACAGCAGTTCCCGCTTTA
>JANMKB010000723.1:0-2134 GCA_031371805.1 Blastocatellia bacterium
AATTACTCTGACGCCCAGCGCCGCAAACATCGAAGCATACTCAATGCCGATGACGCCTCCGCCCACAACAATCAAAGTTTTCGGGATTTCTTCCAACTGAAAAATCTGGTCGCTGTTAATGATCGTGCGGTTATTGATCGGCACTGTCGCCGAAACTGCCGGACGCGTACCCGTAGCAATCACGACAAAATCAGCTTCAAGCTCAGAGGTTCCGCGTTGCTGACTCTCAATTTTAAGTTGATTAGGATTAATGAAGCTGGCAGCTCCGGTAATCAGATCAATCCCGTTGCGCGTCATTTGCGCCTGCGTCACATCACATTCTGTTTTGATGACGTGCTGGACGCGAAAAGATAAATCCGCAATCGAAATCTTATCTTTGACGCGGTAATTCATCCCATAAACATTTTGGTATTGATAGCCCGACAGATGCAGCACGGCTTCGCGCATCGTCTTGCTGGGAATCGTCCCGGTATTGATGCACGCGCCGCCGACCACTTCTTTTTTTTCGATGACGGCAACGCGCTTGCCGAGCTTAGCACCCTGAATAGCAGCGCGTTGTCCGCCGGGGCCAGAGCCAATCACAATTAAATCGTATTTTTGCATAATGAAAAAAACTCAAATTGGGAACACGAGTTGCGCGGTTTTTACCGCAGTTATTTTTCTGTGAACTGGCGCTTTTCCTTACTGTCAATTGATGAGCGCTATGATTGGCTGAAGACGAAGGGATGTCAATGTTTGATGATCTGAGAGTTGAATTATTTGCCGGGTCAGCCGATGTTTTCGGTGACGCCACCGCCGCGATTGTGACCAGTCTGGTTCACAGCGGATCAGCAGGCGGCATTACAGGCAAAGTTCGCGTTCGTGGTGGTTTGTGCGCGTGGCAGAATTGCAGCAGCCTTTTCGATGTATCCCACGACGCTGGATGAATTGATGGCAATTTCCGACGCCGGAGAAATTATGCCGCCCAACTCCACCTCGTTTGCGCCTAAGTTGCGCGATGGATTATTAAGTCATTTGATTTGACTTAGGTGCGTTGGAGTAAACGAGAAATAACCCTCACGGAGACAATTTCTCCCATTTGCCGGCTAAGTTGCTGGTAAGATTTACATAGAGAAGAATATTTTCTTTTTTACATTCCCTAGCTAAATCCTCAATCAGTTTTGCTTCCGCTTTTCGCCAGTCTTCATCGTAATAGAGCCGCCATTCCTGTCTGGAACGCCACTTTCTTTCCTCTTCTGTATCAGGGGTACGATAAGTGAAACTGTGAATAAAAATTCCCCGCTTTCTTTGCTCTTCAGGCTGTTTGGAAAAGTGCCTGATTACTTCCTTCGCCGTTGTTGCTCCTTCCATCTTTAGGCTGGAACTTTTTGGCATTCCCCAGGAGGGATTTTTATAATTCTCATCACAAAACACCGCCAATAAATAGGCGTCCTCATCGCACAGGGGTTGTTCCCCTGGCTCAACCTGTACCATTTTTGAAGTTGCGGCACAGCTTGACAGGAGGAAGATTATCAACACTCCCCCCAAAGTAATTACTTTCGTAATCCCACCAGTTTTTTTATTAAGGTACATAAATAATTAGACCACGTCACTTTTTAGCTTCAGGGTCATTCATGAAATCCTCTTTTTTAAAGCATCTAATGCTACTTCCAGTTCTACATATTTGCTCATTTTTATAGTAGATTCTATAATTTTTACGTACTCTAATGCAGTGATTGCCGTTAGTAAGGTAGTCGTCATTTTTCTTTTTTTTATTATCTTTAGTTGGAATTCTCTCGCCTTGATTGGTGGTCGAAGTTTATCATATTTTGAGCGAAACAATTCAACTTCATTACATAGATTTTCCATTTCTTCCTTTGAAACAATAAATTGTAAATTTGGCAGGTTAGAAAAGCTCCCCAAAGTTTTCTGTAAATCGGCGTTCATTATTTTGTGGTCGGAAATTAATAAAGGAAAAATAGGTTTATCTGATTCACCTATATGAATTAAGATTACTTAGAGGGTGTAACAAAAAGAGAAGAGAAAGCGTGACAAAATAGTGCTAAACAGGAAGATGCCCTTGAGAGAAAGGAAACCTGTGATGGCCAAACCAATCGTATCAGATGAATTATGGGAAATCGTGCAACCGTTATTA
>JANMKB010000732.1:0-1556 GCA_031371805.1 Blastocatellia bacterium
AATAACCAATTATTGCGCTCATCTCGTCACTCAACTTTAAAATCAGTCGTGCTAATAATGCGATCACCCAGCTTCATCTGCACCTTCCAATCACCTTTTGCTGCGGCCTCACCAATCCGGCAGCGGCAATGCGTTTCCCAAACTTGTTTCGTGGTATCACGGGTTGTCCATTGTGACTGAGAAAATATTTTCCCCAGCGGATCAAGCCAGTCACACGAAAGATTTAGTTTTTCGCCCAGCGGCACATCACGCAACGTCGCCCGATAAAAAATATCCTGGCCATCGCGTGTGACCGTAGCCAAATTACTGCCGTTATCAACTGTCCGCGTCACACGTCCGGCATCAGCCGTGATTTTGGCGAATGATGTCGTGCGTTGCGCATACCACGCCCAAACGCTGACAAAAATAATCAAAGCCAGGACCAAGCCGCCGACACCGAGCCAGATTCTTTGCCGTCGCTGTCTGACCAGAGCTTCGCGGTAGCGTACCTGTTGCAGCGCCTCATCAATCAGGTCGGTCGGCAGGCGCAGTTCCTGTAAAACCTGCTCCGTTAATTCGCGCCGACTTTGCTCATCTTCACGATCCTGAGCCAACCGCGTGACTTCGGCAACAACCTGATTCCATTGTTTTTCAGATAATTGACTTTCCATAAGCTGCGATTTCTTGTAGCGTTTGTTTTTTCAAACGCGGGGAAGGATGCTCTGGGACTCCAACTCCCGGCGAGTAACGCAAACCTAAAATTAGTTTACGATACAAATGAGTCAGGAAGAAATATTTATTTTTGGCGCTTCACACGTCGGAATCCGCCTGGCGCGACGGCTGGCAACGCAGGGTCAAAAAGCCATCGTCGTTGATCGTTTCGAGTCTGCACCTGAAATTCCCACTGGCTGGGATTACGTGTGTGGAGACTTTGACGACCTGCCGAATCTCGACCACGCCCGCCTTGCCTTTATTGTCACCGATGAAGACAAGCTTAATATTCGCACCGCCTTAGCCATTCGCAGCAGCCGCCCGGATTTAAAAATTGTCATCACGCTGGAACAGAGCCGCCTGGGGAAAAAGCTCTCACGCCATCTGGGCAATTTTGCTTTCATCAGCCCACCGGAATTAGCCGCGACCAAATTCGTAGACGCGATTTATGCTCCGGCGCTCCCTCCGTCTGCAAATATCCAGCCATTTATTCCAGAACCGGAAAGCGAAATTCGCAAATCCTGGCATGTTGATCCGCTCGTCTTTCGGGCGCTGCTGGCTTTCACGTTACTGGCCTTCAGCACAACAATTTATTTTCACTTTGCCGAAAGCCTGCCCTGGATTGATGCCTGGTATTTTGTCGTGACGTTGATGACGACCGTCGGGTTCGGCGACATCAGCCTCAACAAATCATCGGTGCTTTCCAAAATCATTGGCACTATTTTGATGATTGCGAGCGTCACGAATACCGCCGTCATTTTTGCGCTGATTACCGATTCGCTGTTGCGGCAACGACTGGCGTTATCATTTGTGCGCCGGCGGATCAAACAATCCGGTCACGTGATCGTCGTCGGCATTGGCGCAGT
>JANMKB010000005.1:0-2226 GCA_031371805.1 Blastocatellia bacterium
GCTGCCAGCAAAGTAATAAACAGTGTATCGCTTAATAACCAGCAGCTATAAATTATGCTGAGCGGTTCGATGGCATACAACAGCGCACTAATTACCGCAATTTTCTCATCGGCAAATAGCTGCCTGCTGATGCCAAAAACCAGGCACACTGTCAGGCAACTGAGCGCAATTTGCAGGCAGATGGTCAGTAACTCGACGTGATTGCTCAGAATGCCGGGGCACAAAAATAAAGGGTAGCCCGGCGTGCGGATAATTTCCGGTACTCCATTGGTGGTAAAACTTCCCTGGATGAGCAATTCTTTCGCGGGTTGCAAATATGATCCGGTATCTTTGGCGTGAAAGACTGAAAAATCACGCACCAAAAATATGGCGGCAATAAAGACAAGACTGCGAAGACAAAAAGCGAGGCAAAGCGCCCATTTGAGACGAGGCAACATAGGCTTTTTCCTTGTGGCTGATGACGATTGCCGGGGAGGAAGTAGCGGGGGACAATCGCACGCAATTTTTCAGAGCTTTAGTAGCTGGCTCTCAATTATTGGTTCCCTGTTAAGTGGGACGGTTGAGAGTCCATGTAAGAGACAGTTTGATTATGGCTGAGATTCCAATTATTTTTGCAATATGTGCTTTCTTTCTGGTTATTTAACGGTGTTTGGCATTATCTTGTTTCTTTCCAGTCATTTCTTTGATGAAAGCAACTTCGGACTGAAGATAGGGCGAGCCGTCGCCTTTGAAAACTTCGTGAAACCAGATGGCTGGCTCACGATCAACATAAGGATTTTTCCACGAATCCCACGGCAAATTTGTTTGCGTCTTTCCGGCTACAAAACCCCAGTTGATTGCGGCTACTTTATATTTTTTGGCGACGGGCATCGAATCGGCGAAAGTGCTCTTATTGCCGCGCGCCATATATTCGGTACACAGGATCGGGCGGTTGTAATGCTGCAACCATTTGATGCGGTTTTCAAATTCGGCGCCGTTGTCATAATTGTGAAAGGAAATCACGTCGGAATTTTCAAGCTGAATTTTTTCTGTCGGTGAAAGCTTTGCGTCGGCTGACCAATCGCCTTTCCACACGCCACAGGTCAGCGGTTGCAAAGGATGGGCGGAGCGTGACCACGTGAAAACTTTTGGTAATAAAGCCAGCACTAAATCCACTTTATTTTTTGGTTCGAGTGCGCCGTAACTACTCCCGTTCAGATTGTCTGGTTCGTTCCAAACATCCCACGTCAGAATACGTTTATCTTTGGCGAATTTTCCGACTACACCTTTGACATAAGCCTTAAGGCGGGGATATTGCGCCGCGTCCTGCAATACCTTTGCGCCGGGGCTTTGCATCCAGCCGGAGTTATGGACACCGGGTTTGGGAGCGCGTTGCTGACCAGGTTGTGGAAACGGGTCCCAGCAGGAATCGAACAGCACCAGCATCGGTTTGATTTTGTGTTTTGCGGCAATGCTCAAGAATTGATCAAGTCGCTTGCTGAAACCTTTGCTGTCCTGTTGCCATAGCAAATCGTGCAGAAAAACCCGCATGGTGTTCATGCCGAGGCTTTCTGCCCAGACAAGCTCTTTGTCAATTTGGGCAGGATCGAACGTCTCCGCCTGCCACATTTCAAGTTCATTGATGGCGCTGGCAGGAATGTAATTGCTCCCGACCAGCCAGGGCTGTTTTGCATACCAGTCATTCGCCTGCTTTTCAGCCCAGCGGGATTGCGCAAGACAGAACGAAGAGGAATAAATCAGGAGCAGTAAAATCAGAGATGTTTTTCGCATAATAATCTTTGAGTAAGTTCGCCCTTACTCCGTGCGGGCTTCTGCATTTTGCGGAAACACGCACGGAGTAAGTGTATATCTTCGCCCTTACTTCGTGCGGGCTTCTGCAAAGCTGGAAATATATTCTGCCAGCGCATCTTTCCAATGGCGCAGCGGCGGCAACACCAATTCATCGGACAACAAACATTTCATCGGCGTATAACGTGGTCGGATCGCCGGACGTTTGATGCCTGCATCGCTGATGAGTTCGATCAACTCTGCTGTTTGGGCTTCGCTTAGGCCAACTAATTTTCCAGCTTCATACGTGAATTCAACATAAGAGCAAACTCCTTCGTTGACGACGTGATAAATACCAGGCTGTTTTCGTTCGATGATGTCTCTGGTACGAGCGGCTAAATCATTGACATAAGTTGCGCTGGCCCAGCAATCACTGACAACTTTGCCACGCTTCCCTGC
>JANMKB010000009.1:0-5871 GCA_031371805.1 Blastocatellia bacterium
TTCATCTGGCGAAACTCAATCGCAAAAACATCCAGCGAGTCTTTGAATTCTTTTTCCGTAAAATACACAGGCAAATTGTAGCCGGATTCCACCCACCATTTTGCCACCGGACGAGCCGCACGCAATTCCTCCGCTGTCAGTTTTGTGGTGACGATCAGGACGTGGGTTTCGTCTTTCCGGCTATTGGTTTTATCAGTCAGTGTCGAACCATAAACGATGATTGAAACTAGCGTCCCGCTATGGGCAATTTTCAAACGACTGACAATTTCTTTCAAATCTTCATCCATATCTGTTCCATTAATTCTTATTACCTGTTTAGCACACCACTAAATATTCCAATCTGAAAAATTGCTAACATAATCAGTGCTGCGAGCACTAACAGCGCATAAAGCCCGGAAAAATGACAAGCTGTTGCCAGCAGGATTCCTGCTTTTCTGCGGTTCTCTTTTTTGGCTTTATAAGTCATTGTGATACCTGTTATTCACAGCACAATGCTCAGCACCACAAATGGCCAAAATGATAACCACGCTATAGCTAATCATGGTTTCTCTTGTCCCCAGTCACTTTTCAGAGAAATAAGAAGATACAATCCCGCAACGACCACCGGGGCAGGCGCAAATATTTTGTAGTACTTTTCTGCACTCATAACACGTTTTTTGAGTTAAAAAATATGATTGCGCATGAGTCTATTACCAGCTATCACTTGCGCCGCCACCGCCGGAACTGCCGCCCCCAAACCCGCCCCAGCTACCGCCGCCGCCACCACTATTTCCGCCCCAGCCACCGCCATTGCCCCAGGAGCTGCCGCCAAAGCCTCCGCCGCCCTGATGAAAGATCATTGGCGCAATCCACCAACCACTGCCACCGCCGCGTCCGCCGCCGCCACCTCGACCGCCACGGTTCAGCAGAAACAGTAAAAATAAAACGAAGATGATGCCAAAAACGATTGTCATCGGGCTGATGTTCACATCCGGTTCAGCCGGTTGCGGCTGATACGCAAAGCTGTGATCAATTCCCGCAAGGTCAATATTCCATTTTTGCGCGAGGGTATCAACCAGCGTCCGCACCCCGGCATTGACGCCCTGTGACCATTGCTGTTGCTGAAAATATGGACGCATCCGGCGCAACTGTTCCCCCGCCAGGCCATCCGGCAAATCACCTTCTAAAACATAGCCAACTTCCATCCGCGAACGTTTGTCCTGCGTAACAATTAACAGCAAGGCGCCTTTGTCTTTATTGGGGCCAGCCTTTGCGCCAATGCCCCAGGCGCGGTACATGCCGTTGGCATAATCTTCGATTGGCGTGCCACCTAATGTTTGGATCGTGGCAACGGCAATTTGTGCGCCGGAACGTTGCTCAAAATTCAGCAGGATCGTTTCGAGTTGCGATTTCGTGTTGGCGTCAATGACGTTGGCGAAGTCATTGATGTGCGCAGCGTAGGCGGGATATTTCGGCTGTTGCGCAAGCAGCGGAAGCCAGCTTGCGCAAAAAATTAGCGCTATGAAGCAAAGACGTGACGTGGGGCGATGTCTCATCGTTAGCAAGTTATAAGCTTTTGCCGGAAGGCTGTCAATTGTCTCAGGGAGCGCAGGCGGCTCGCCTGCACAGAGCGCGTGTAACTGCGCTCTGCAACCCTTACACAAGGGATCGTTTTCTTGTAAACTGTTTCCTCCGCGAGATGTTTGCTTTGCTTCGCTCGCAAACCGCAGGTGAGCTGCCTGCGCTCCCAGAAAGGTCTGCATGAAATCACACATCCCTGTCACTACATCGCGCCGTGAATTCCTGACGAAATCTGCGAATGGATTTGGCGCACTCGCGTTGCCTGCCTTGCTAAGTCACGAAATCGCGGCGAATCCGCAAGTGAATAATCCACTCGCTGCCAAAGCTCCGCATTTCGCGCCCAAAGCCAAAGCTGTCATTTATTTATTTATGGTCGGCGCTCCGAGCCAGATGGAGACGTTTGATCCTAAACCTGTTCTCGACAAATTGAACGGGCAACTAATGCCGAAATCGTTTGGAGAAATCAAAGGGCAGTTCGTCAAGCAGGGAACGCCGCTGCTGGGTTCGCAATGGAAATTCAAAAAATATGGGCAATCCGGCGCCGATGTTTCTGATCTCTTTCCGCACGTCGCAACCTGTGTAGACGACATCGCCTTCATCCGTTCGTGTTACGCCGACAGTTTTGTGCACGCTCCGGCAATGTACCAAATGCTGACCAGTCGTGTGCTGTCCGGTCATCCTTCGCTTGGTTCGTGGGTGACTTACGGACTTGGCAGCGTGAGCGAAAATCTTCCGGCGTATTGCGTGATGACACAGCCCGAAGGCTTGCCCGAAGGCGGTTCGCCGATGTGGAGCAATGGTTATTTGCCGACCGTTTTTCAGGGGACACAACTGCGCGGCGGCAAAACTCCGATTTTGAATTTAGATTTGCCGAAGCACACGAACGCCAAACAACAAAGGCATCTGCTGGATTATTTGCGCCGGATGAATAAGATGAACCAATCGGGGGAAGACACTGAGCTTGCCGCCCGCGTAGCGTCTTACGAACTCGCTTTCCGCATGCAGCAACACGCGCCCGAAGCCGTAGACTTCAGCAAAGAATCTGAAGCTACAAAAAAACTGTATGGCCTCGATGCTCCGCACACGAAAGAATTTGGGACACGGTGTTTGCTCGCCCGTCGTTTAGTCGAGCGCGGCGTTCGATTCATTCAATTGTATTCCGGCGGCGGCCCCGTCAGTACGCAATGGGACGCGCACGACATGATCAAAGAAAATCACGACAAGATGTGTTCGTGGACAGATCAGCCAATTGCCGCATTGCTGAAAGATTTGAAATCACGCGGAATGCTGGATTCAACATTAGTCGTGTGGGCTTCGGAATTCGGGCGAACTCCCGTCAGCGAAAATGGCAAAGGCCGCGACCATAATCCTGAAGGTTTCACGATCTGGATGGCAGGCGGAGGCATTAAAGGCGGCACGACAATTGGTCAAACAGATGAGCTTGGCTTCAAAACCGTCGGGGAGCGTTATCATCCCCGCGACATCAACGCGACGATTTTGCATCTGATGGGTTTGGATCAATGGAAGCTGACCTTCAAGCACAACGGACGCGATGAACGATTGACGGATTTTGGCGGGAATGTCATTCAGCAAATGCTTGCTTAGATTTGGGAGCAATACTTGAGAAAGTTTTTTGAAGTATGGATTGTCACGCATCTTTAGTGCGTGGAACGCTACTTAGCCTGCCACGAGTTAAAACTCGTGGCAATTCATAAAATCATTACAACCAATTGTCCGAACCATTCAACTAGGATTTGCGAACTTTCAGTCGGGGTGAGATTTGTTTGCGCGGTTTGGATGATTTGTGATTTTTCTGAACG
Source organism: Blastocatellia bacterium (assembly GCA_031371805.1). GTDB lineage: Bacteria > Acidobacteriota > Blastocatellia > RBC074 > RBC074 > JAFDVL01. The sequence continues at coordinate 3,381 of JANMKB010000009.1, forward strand.
CCGTTTCCATTGCCATTTTGATATTCAGCCAGACGCTTGCTGAGCGTATTGCGATGGATGCCGAGGGCGACCGCAGCTTTAGAGAGATTATTGTTATGCCGGGTCAGCATGTTTTGAATAAATAGTTTCTCGAATTCCTGTAAGGCTTCTTCAAACAGAATCCCGCCACCGATCATCTGCTCAATAATTTGTTCGATTTGATTTCTCATTTCTTTCACCCTCCTAATTTAATGCTTCGCTTAGCTCGCGCCCGGTCAACAAACGATAGGCTTCCAGATATTTTTCACTGGTCGCGGCGACAATTTCCGGTGGGAGTTCCGGGGCCGGTGGAGTTTTATCCCAAGTCAGAGTTTCCAAATAGTCCCGGACAAATTGTTTATCGAAGGAAGGCTGTGCCCGTCCCGGCTGATATTGCTCCAGCGGCCAAAACCGTGATGAATCAGGCGTCAGCGCTTCATCAATCCAAATTAATTTGTCCTGCTGCAAGCCGAACTCGAATTTCGTATCGCACAGGATAATGCCGCGCTGTTCGGCATAATTAGCGGCTTCACGATAAATTCTGAGGCTCAGCGTTTTCAACTGTGCGGTCAATGCCGCGCCAATTACCGCCGCCATTTCAGCGCTCGAAACGTTGATGTCATGGCCTGCTTCAGATTTCGTCGCTGGCGTAAAAATCGGTTCGGGCAACTTCGCGGCTTCGACTAAATCACCCGGCAATTTATGACCGCAAACTTCGCCTGTCCGTTGATAATCCTTCCAGCCTGAGCCGGCCAGATAACCGCGCACGACACATTCAAAGGGAATAACACTGGCTGCTTTAGTTAACATCGAACGACCAGCAAGTGTTGCCTGCGAGGTGGGGGAAAGCTTGGCAAGTAAGGCCTGGGGAAAATCCTGCACCCGACTTGCGAGCAAATGATTTGGCACGAGATCATTAAATTTGGTAAACCAGAATTTTGAGATTTGGGTCAGCACCGCGCCTTTATCAGGAATCGCATTGGGCAGGATGCAATCAAACGCTGAAATTCGATCTGTGGCGACGATCAATAATTTTTCATCGTCCACCTGATAAACGTCGCGCACTTTACCGCGCCGCACAAGCATAAGCTCAGGCACTTCAGAAACCGAAATGGCAGGGTACAAAGAAAACAAATTAACCTCTTTTCTATTGACGACCGCACATGGGGAGCAAAACCTCAAATTAGCACGCAATAAAACTGATCTGAAAAGCTGTGGCAAACTGTGAGGTGAAAGGCATTATTCGGATGGTTGCGGTTGTTGTCAAGACTTGCTCAGACCGGAAAAAAGATACTGCTTGCCCGAAGACGGGTTAATCAATTATGATACCGAAAGTTAACTGACTTCTTTGGCTCAGAGAAGTCATCTCAAGTGCAGAAAAAATATCTGCTCACTCCACGAGGAATTATGCCACAGACAGAACTTTCAAGAGAGCAAATGCCAGAACCATTGATTTCACCAACGCCTTCATCTTTAGTGTCGCCCATCGCACAAGGCAAATTATTAGTTGTCGAAGACGATCTGAATATTCAACGCATGATTGTTGATTATTTCAAGCATGTCGGATTTGAAGTGATCACGGCCAGCGATGGCGAAGCTGGTATCAAAGCAGCGTTGGAAGAACGTCCCGATGCGCTAATCCTTGATGTCATGCTGCCAAAAACTGACGGCTTCAGCGTGTGCCGTCATATTCGGGAACGCAATCCTTCCCTGCCAATTCTAATCCTGACCGCCAAAGATGATGTAGTGGACAAAGTACTTGGTCTGGAAATGGGGGCGGACGATTACATCACCAAACCATTCAGCCTGCGCGAACTCGAAGCCCGCTTGAAAAGCGTGTTGCGCCGGATGCGGGCCAAATCCAAAGACGCCGAAGAGGGTGATCAAGCACCGATTGTCAGGGGTTCATTAAGAATTTTACCCGGTCGGCGTGAAGTCACGGTTAATGGCAAACATGTTGACCTGACACCCAAAGAATTTGAATTACTGCAACTGTTCGCTTCACACCCTGGCCGTGTTTATTCGCGTAAATATTTACTCGAAAATATTTGGGATTATACTTACAGCGGCTATGATCGAACGATTGATTCCCATATCAATCGGTTGCGCGCCAAGGTCGAGGAAGATGCCGAAAATCCGAAACTGATTTTGACCGTGTGGGGCGTCGGCTATAAATTCCTGGATGAAAGCGATCCTGAAAACTAGCGCGATACTGGACTCTGCGGGTGAGTTTTTAAGCGGTGATTGGAAATTTCCTGGTCACCGCTTTTGGCTTTTTAGCCAGTGGTCAGAAATCAACCAGCCAAAACTTTTCCAGCCAAAACTAATGCCGAAACACGCCCCATTCCATCGTTCCCTGCACTGGTTTTTGATGCGCAGTCATTAAGGCAATGGCTAAAATCGTGCGCGTCTCGCGGGGATCAATAATGCCATCATCCCATAATCGCGCTGTAGCGAAATACGGATCGCTTTC
>JANMKB010000061.1:0-2629 GCA_031371805.1 Blastocatellia bacterium
AAATGTCGGCGCAAGTGGATATTCTGACATTGCTCTGCGCGATGCGATTAATGCCGGAGATGTGCCAGGTCCGCGTATCATTGCTTCAGGGCCTTCGCTTGGAATCACAGGCGGACACTGTGATGACACGTTGCTCGCGCCGGAATTCCATAAAGTCGCAGAAGGCGTAGCCGATGGCATTCCTGGCGTGATGCAAAAAACGCGTGAGGTCATTAAATACGGCGCAGATGTCATCAAAGTGTGCGCAACCGGCGGCGTGCTTTCACTTGGCGATGATCCGAAAGCCTCGCAATATACGCTCGAAGAAATGAAAACTATCGTTGCTGAAGCGCATCGCTTAGGACGCAAAGTTGCCGCGCATGCACACGGTGGCGACGGCATCAAACTCGCCGTTTTAGCAGGCGTAGATTCCATCGAACACGGTTCGTACATTGACGACGAAGCAATTAAACTAATGAAAGAACACGGCACATATCTGGTTCCGACTTTGTATCTGGCGGATTGGTTTTTGGAAAATTATCAACGGCTTGGCGTTCCTGCGCCAATGGTAGCGAAGGCTAAAATCGTGATGCCTGCGATGAAGAAAAATGTTGCGCATGCTTTTGCGGAAGGCGTGCTGGTCGCGTGTGGCAGCGACTCCGCCGTGTATCCGCACGGACTGAACGGACACGAATTAACGGCGTATGTGAAGTTAGGCTTAACGCCTTTGCAAGCGTTGCAAAGTGCAACGATCAATGCCGCAAGGTTGCTGGGCAGAGAAGATTCCATCGGAACTCTCGAAGTTGGAAAATACGCTGATTTAATTGCCGTCGAAGGTGATCCGATCAAAGACATCACCGAAGTCGAACGGGTGAAAGTGGTTATTAAAGGTGGTGTGATTTTCAAAAAATAACAGTACAGCGAGCAGTAGCGATCTGGTCTTTACGCGAAAGACCCTTTGAGAAAATCAGGTTGCTACTACTCTCTGCACAGACAAAAATTATGGACATTCAACTTTTCTCAATCGAGCAAAGTAAAGATGAAATAACGAAAGCATATTCGCCCATCAATCTTGCAACTGTAGACGATTTCGCTATTCGTCTAGTCAAATTTCAGGGCGAATTTGAGCGCTGGCACGCGCACGAAAACGAAGACGAATCGTTCATTGTCCTCGAAGGCGAAATTCTTTTTCAGACGGAAACAGACGATTTTCTTCTGAAAGCAGGCGAAGGCATCGTGATCCCGAAAGGCTTACAACATTGCCCGAAAGCAAACGATACAGGCGTAATGCCGTTAGCCTTAATCATCGAACGCAATGAAACAAAACGATTAGGTGATTAATTTGCAGGAGCTAAAACAAAGAATAAGCCCTACTCGAAAAAAGCTGCGCAAATGGTTGTTGGCGCTTTGTATCATTTTGTGGGGCGCAGTTGCAGTTATCTTTTCTTTCATTACGCAACCCATGCTTTTCTCTTCACCAAAAAATTCTGCTGTACCGGATGTTTCTCCTGAACGATTGCAAACGCACGTCCAAAAATTGTCAGAAGAATTTTCACCGCGCTCATATCTCAACACTGAAAATCTGGATCGCGCCGCTGCCTACATCAAGCACGAATTTGAGCAAGCCAAAGGACAAGTCACAGAACAACCTTACAAGGCGAATGGCAAAAACTATCGCAACGTCAGCGCAAAGTTTGGGGCAGCTACAAACGAACGCATTGTGATCGGTGCGCACTACGATGTGTGCGAGCCATTGCCTGGCGCGGATGACAATGCCAGTGGTGTTGCTGGCTTGATCGAACTCGCGTATTTGCTGAATAAAACTGAATTGCCCATGCAAGTTGAATTGGTCGCGTACACGTTAGAAGAGCCGCCATTTTTTCGCAGCGAAGCAAGGGGAAGTGCAGTTCACGCGGCTTCGTTGAAAAAACAAGGTGTCCAGGTGCGGGCGATGATGAGTCTGGAAATGATCGGTTATTTTTCTGATGAACCGAACAGTCAAAGTTTTCCGAATCCAGTTTTGCGATTATTTTATCCTTCGCGTGGAAATTTTATCTCAATCGTTGGTAACTTCGGGCAAGTTAATTTAGTCAGAAAAATGAAACGAACGATGCAAGCTACTACGTCTTTGCCGGTGTATTCGATCAACGCGCCGGGCTGGTTGCCGGGCATAGATTTTTCAGATCATTTGAATTATTGGAAAAATGGTTTTCCAGCGGTAATGATTACGGACACATCGTTTTACCGCAACCAGAATTATCACACGGCACAAGACACGCTGGAAAAACTCGACTACAATCGAATGGCACAAGTAGTGCAAGCAGTTCACGCAACAATTCTTACTTTATCGAAATAACTTTACGGAGGAAAAACCATGATACGAAAATTCTTCGGACTGGTTGCCGTGTTGACTTTGTTGATAGTCTCAGCATTCGGTCAGACGCAACCAGCTCAGCCCTCGCAACCAGCTGCGAAACCGCCCGTGATTAAGACGCACTTGAAAGTCGGCGACAAAGCGCCTGATTTTACGCTCATTGGCGTAGACGGCAAGACCGTTCAATTGAAAAAACTCAAAGGCAAAACAAATGTCGTGCTGGCATTTTATCCCAAAGCATTCACAGGTGGCTGAACGAAGGAAATGAAGGCATAT
>JANMKB010000527.1:0-4206 GCA_031371805.1 Blastocatellia bacterium
CAATGCGCGAGATGCCAAAACTCGCCGAAGGGCAAACCGGGCAATTGGTCATAGACAAGCTCACGCGCAACAAGCTCACGATTGAAAATATCATCGCGCCGGATGCGGCTCCCGGCATTTACAGCTATCGCATCAAAACGCCGATGGGCACGACGAATCTCGGCAATTTCGTCGTCACTTCCCTGCCTGATGTGACCGAAAAAGAAATGAATGATGCAGTCGCCGACGCGCAGGAAATCAATTTGCCTATCAGCATCAGCGGGATGATTGGCAAAGCAGGCGACAATGATTGCTTTAAATTCAAAGCCGAAAAAAATCAGACGTTGGTTTTTGAAGTCGTCGCGGCGGCTTTCGGCTCGCGCTTGGATTCCGTGCTGACGCTGATGGATGAGCAGGGCAAAACCCTGGCGACGAATGACAGCGGCAATGGCGGACTGGATTCTTTGCTTGGTTACAACTTTCAGGCAGCGGGTGATTACATTATTCGCATCGCCGAATTTGAAGCACAAAAGCCTGTCGGGACGGGCCTGCCGTATCGTTTAAATATTGGCGAATTCCCTTATCTTTACAGTGTATTTCCGCTGGGCGCAAAGAGTGACACGGTTGGCGAAGTGAATGGTTTTGGTTTCAATCTGGGCGAAAAAAATAAATATTCTTTCACCACCAGGCCAAAAAATCCTGCTGATGTTGCAATGATGCTAAGGCCCCTGACATCGAAAGGCGAAACCTACAATTCAGTGCGCGTGGCGCTTGGTCGTTATCCTGAAATTCTGGCAGCGGCAACCGCGCATAATTCGCCAGCCACAGCACAAGCGATCAATTTCCCGATCACAATCAACGGCAAAATTAACGACGCAGACTATTACAAATTCTCAGCGAAGAAAGGTCAGCCGATAGTTTTTGAAGTGATGGCGCAACGCCTGGGTTCTCCGCTTGATTCAGTCATCGAAATTATGGATGGCAACGGTCAGCCCATTCCTCGTGCGACGATTCGCTGTGAACTGGAAACGAAACTGACGTTGCGCGATTGCGGCTCGAACGAAGCAGGCATTCGGATCGAAGCCTGGAATGCCCTCAAACCGGGTGATTATATGATGGCGGGTAATGAGGTAGTGATGATTGATCGCCTGCCCAAAGGCCCTGACGAAGACACTTTTTTTGTGGCTGATGCGTTGACGGGAAATCGCACTGGCATGCTCGAAACCACGCCCGAAGGTCACGCCATCAACAGTCCGATTTACAAAGTTTCCCTTCACCCTCCCGGCACAAAATTTTCGTCGAATGGCTTGCCGATTGTGACCCTGAATTACAGCAATGATGATGGCGGCGGAATGGATGGCAAAGATTCCCGGCTGACCTTTACGGCTCCCAATGATGGCGAGTATTTTTTGCGCCTGCGCGATGTGCGCGGCTTGCACGGTGATAACTATGCCTATCGCTTGTCAGGGCATGAACCGCAACCCGATTTTACGATTGTGGCAGACACATTGAATCCAAATGTAGCGCCTGGTTTTGCCCGCCCAATCGCCATTGTCGCCAATCGGACAGATGGTTTTGCAGGCGAGATTGAGGTAAAATTTTTAGCTTTGCCGAACGGTTGGAGCGCGGCTCCCGCTACCATCAAAGCAGGGCAAAACTCAACAATATTACTTTTATCTGCGGCTCATAATGCGGTCGGAGGTTTCCCGCTCAGGATTCAGGGCAGCGCCAAAATTGGTCAGCAAAAAGTAACGCGTGAAGTGAATATTGATGAAAAACTCAGCCTTGTTTCGCTTGCGCCTGCGCCTGAATTAGCGGTTTTCACCAACACGCAACAGTTAACCGTCGAACCCGGCGGCAAAGTTTCGATGACCGTCAGCATAAAAAGAATGAATGGATTTACAGGGCGGGTTCCGATTGATGTGCGCGGCTTGCCGCACGGAATTATTGTGACGGATGTTGGCTTGAACGGGATTTTGATTACGCCCACTGAGACAGCAATGAAATTTACCATTGCGGTACAACCCTGGGTGAAACCGGGCGAGCAACCAATTTTCGTCGTGGCGCGAATTGAAACGACTTCTCCGCAGCGTCAGGATTTCCCCTTTGCGACCCCGATCATTCTTTCTATTAAGGCGAAGGAAAATACTGCGACCTTAGAGCGAAAATAATGGTGCAAGGTGTTTTGAAAAGCTCAGAGCTAAGCCTTGAGGCCAATGGCATTAAGTTAAGCCCTGCATTAGTGTAGACAAATCAAAAAGCGTCCAACAAACGGGAGGTTTGTTGGACGCTTTTTGATTTTTCAAGACTTTTCAGACTAGCTTTAAGAGGGGAAATCAAACAAGGCGATATTTTTGCGGTTGCAATCGCTCAGGCCTATCGTAATGCAGCGATGGTTGTTTTCCTATACTACCAGCGTTCTAAGGGTTTCAAAATCAATGGGTTTGACCAAATGATGATTGAATCCGGCCTCAGCAGAGCGGCGGCGGTCTTCTATTTGCCCCCAGCCTGTCAGCGCAATGAGCTTAACCTGGGGGATCATCCCGCGTAAGTGCCGGGCAAGTTCGTAACCATCCATCCTCGGCAAACCGATGTCGAGCAAGCAAACATCCGGCTGAAATGTTTTCGCTGTTGCAAGCCCCGTTTCGCTGTCTAACGCCGTGCGGATTTCGTGACCATCGCCCGACAGCAGAATTTTAATCATTTCCACCGCGTCCGCGTTATCATCAACGACTAGAATCCGCTTTTCTTTCGAGGGTCGGTTGGGGTCGGTTTCCAGCGTTTTAAGATTTGCTGATAGAGTAATGTCGCTGGTCACAGCTTGCTGCCCACTTGCTGCCGCTCCTACTTGTTCTTCGGCGAGCGGCAGGCGCAGGATGAACTCGCTGCCCTGGTTTGCGCCCGCGCTGGAAGCCCGAATCGTGCCGCCGTGCATTTCGATTAGTTTTTTGACAACAGTCAAACCAATACCAAGACCGCTTCGTGCTTGTGAGGAAGTGTTCTCGATTTGATTGTACATCTCGAAGATGGATGACAATTTTTCCGGCATAATCCCAATTCCCGTGTCGCCTACGCTGACAACGACTTCGTTTATTTCTTTTTCCACGGTCAGCCAAATCTTGCCAGCGGGCGGAGTGTATTTGGCGGCATTATTTAAAAGATTCAGTAAAATTTGGGCGATGCGCGTCAAATCGGCTTGGAGGTAAATGGGTTCGTCGGGCACAGAAAGCGTCAATTGATGCCCGTTGCCGTCAATCAACTCGCGGCTCGTTTCAAGCGCCATTTCGATGGCCGTTGTTATTTCGATGCGCTCTTTTTGGAGCTTGATTTTGCCTTCTGTAATGCGCGAGATGTCGAGCAAATCATCCACCAAATGAATGAGTTGATGGCACTGGCGTTCGATAATGTTCAGCGTCTTTGCAAGCACCGCCTGATTGCCGTCAGAGCGCCGAAGAATTTCTATGCCGCTCCGAATCGGCGCGAGCGGGTTGCGGAGTTCGTGCGCCAGCGTCGCCAGAAATTCGTCTTTGCGGCGGTCTGCATCTTGCAAAACCTGTTTCGCCTGCCTGCGGTCGTTAATGTCCTCAAAGGTCAGGAGCACGCCGTCAATCTGTTTATCCGCCGTGTAATACGGCACAATGCGGACGCAGTGCCAACGCCCATCATCGCTTTTTATTTCGTGTTCAAATGGCTTTAGAGTTCGCAAAACAGCCGCCGCCTCAGCGGATAGATTTTCGTATTCAAGCCGGTGCGTCAGGTCTGTGAGCGGTCGCCCGACGTCATATGGAAGAATGCTGAAGAGTTTTTGGACGGGCGACGTGAAGCGTTTGATTTGCAAAGCGCGGTTGAGGAAAATTGAGCTGACATCAATCGAATCCATCAAGTTTTGCAAATCCGAATTGGCGTTGCTGATTTCCTCAACTTTGTCTTTTAATTCATAATTCACGGTCGTCAATTCTTCATTGACCGATTGCAGTTCTTCTTTGCTGGTCTCCAGTTCTTCGGTCGTCGAGCGCAGTTCTTCATTAATTGCCTGCAATTCCTCATTCGAGGCTTTGCCTTCTTCCAGCGAAATTTCGTGCAGTTCTACTGTCGTGCGCAGGCGTTCGCGCGTAAAGTGTAGGTCTTGTTCGAGTCGGTCAATCACGACTTCTGCACCTTTGTCAGGGGCAATAAACTTTTGCAGCATTTCGGCAGGAATTTTTTCGTCGCTGATTTCGTCAAAGA
>JANMKB010000115.1:0-13317 GCA_031371805.1 Blastocatellia bacterium
CAATGTACTGTCGGGCTGCGAAGCCGACAGCATTCTTAATTTAACGTCACTCGTCACCAATCAGGCTCATTCCTGGCAACCACCCGTTGAATATCTGGCGGAACACGTTGCCGCAACAGTTTGTCGGTTGCTGCTGGGTTATCGCGTGCCTGATCTGGCAGAACAGGGCTGGCAGTCAACGAAAGCTTCAGCAGCGCAGGCTGCGAATGAGCGTTAATAAAATGATTCTGGAGCCACAAGTCAGCGGACAATTTTTCTTTGAGGAGACGATGTGCGTATTTTGATTATTGGAGTTTATTACCTGCCAAGTTCTGAAGCCAGTGCCAAGCTGATTCACGATTTGGGCAGAGAATTTCAGCGGCAGGGTCACGAAGTCATCATCCTGACACCGTCCGAAACTATTTCGCATGATTTGGAAGTAACCTGGGAAGATGGCCTGCAAATTGCGCGAGTCAGGACAGGTCAGATCAAGGGAGCTTCACGCATCCCCAGAGCCTGGCGTGAAATCCGGCTTTCAACCACGCTCTGGCGCAAAGGGGAAAAGTTCTTTCAGGAAAATCCCTGCGAACTGGTTATTTTTTATTCACCCACAATCTTTTTCGGGCCGCTCGTGAGTAAATTAAAAGCCTTGTGGAATTGCCCTGCCTATCTGGTTTTGCGCGATATTTTTCCGCAATGGGTTGTGGATATGGGCGTGCTGAAAAAGGGACTGGTTTGGACCTACTTTCGTTGGATGGAATTAAGGCAATACGCCGCCGCGAGCATCATCGGCGTGCAGTCCCCGGCGAATCTGAAATATTTTGCCGAACAGTTGCCGCATAAAAATTACCACCTCGAAGTGCTTTACAACTGGACGACGACAGCGCAGGAAAAACCGCGTTCCCGCCAGTACCGCGAACAGCTTGCTTTACAGGACAAAGTCGTCTTTTTTTACGGCGGCAACATTGGCGTCGCTCAGGACATGGACAATATTATTCGTCTGGCTGAAAGACTGCGCGAGGAAACCCATGTTTATTTTCTGCTGGTCGGCGCGGGTACAGAAGTAGCGCGTTTGCAGGAACTCATCAGGGCGAAGAACCTGTCCAATATTCACCTCCTGCCTGCCGTTGGACAGGAGGAATATCACGCGCTGCTGGCGGAATTTGATGTCGGGCTGATTTCGCTGGATCGGCGTATGAAAACACAGAATTACCCCGGCAAAATTTTAGGTTATATGTCCGCTTCCCTGCCGATTCTGGGCAGCATCAATCCGGGCAATGATCTGGGCGAGATGCTGGAAGAAAATGTAGCCGGGCTGTGCAGTGTGAATGGCGACGATCAAACACTCTATGAAAACGCCCTCAAAATGGCGAACGATTCCCTCTATCGCCGTCGCGTCGGAGCGAATGCTCGTCAATTGCTGGAGCGTTATTTTTCGGTGACTGTCTGCGCCAGCCAGATTTTATCGCACTTCCAGAACACTCCGGTCATGGCTCATCGCAACGCCGCCGCTGCACGACTTGCGGTTCCGGCTGCTTTGAAAAACGACTTAAGGTAATAAATTTGTGGCAACAGAATTAACTCCCCCACTGCCTCCGCAAGCTTATGTGGATGTCGCCCCGAACAAAGAACAGGGCGCATTTTTTCCCCACGTTACGCGCTTCATAAATCGCCTTATCCTGGGTTCTTTGTTGTGTCTGATCGTGATCGTTGCTGTGCCTTATGGGACAGCCGAACCCTGGTGGGAAGCATTTTTTGAGTGTGCAATTTTTGGGCTGACAGCGTTATGGATCATCGAAGGATGGATGCGCGGTGTCTGGAATATCGCCGAAAGAACTTTGTTGCTACCGCTCATTGTGCTTGTACTATTCGCACTGTTTCAGGCGCTTCCGCTGGGCAGCACTCCCGCAACGATGGAAGGGACAACCGCAGCCTGGCGTACCATCAGTGTTGATCCTTTCAATACGCTTCGTTTTGCATTACAGATGACTGCGCTTATTTTGACAGGGTTATTACTGCTTTCGCATGTGAACAGTCAAAAGCGTTTGCGCGCCCTGATTCTGACGATCATTTGCGTCGCGCTGGTCAGCGCGTTGTTTGGGTTGTTACGACAAACCGCCCAGCGTGAGGCAGCAGGATTCTTTCTGCCCTATTTGCCGCCAAGAACTGGTTACGGGCAATTTATCAACGGCAATCATTTTGCTTACCTGATGGAACTGTCACTTGGTTTGCCTTTGAGCTTTGTGCTGTCACGCAGTCTTGGTCGCAAGCGCTGGTTATTATTTGCAGGGCTGGCAACGCCGCTTTTGCTGGCGCTGGTGCTGGCGAATTCACGCGGTGGTTTGCTGGGTTTGACAGGCGAGTTTCTTTTTATCGTCCTGCTGGCAAATCAACCGCAACCGGGTACGCATGTGGATGATTCGGCTGCACGCTCCACCACAGTTTTCAACCGTCTCAGTCAGGTACGCTGGTTGCGCCGCCTGGCTGGCGTTGTCCTGACGCTGGTGTTGTTGTTCGGAATTTCGTGGGTGGGCGGCGACTCTCTGATCAATAAACTGGAAGCAGTTTCCGGCGAAGTTAGTCAGGTGGATGAAGCCGCGCGCGAGGGTACACGCCGCATTGAAATATGGCGTGCGACGTGGCGGATGATTGCGGAAAATCCGCTGACAGGAGTTGGCTTTAATGGCTATGCCGTAGCGATTCCGCATTATCACATCGCTTCAGGAAATTTAATTCCACAGCAGGCACACAATGACTATCTGGAAATTCTGGCGAGTGGCGGAATTATTGGTGCGGCGCTTTGGCTGTGGTTTTTCGTTGCTTTTATCCACCGGGCACAGCAATCGTTGCTGGCGACGATTAGTGGTAAACAACGTGCCGTATGTGTAGGCGCGTTAGCGGGAATCGTGGCTATAGCAATTCACAGCCTCGTTGATTTTGGGTTGCACATAACCATTAACTCCCTGATTTGCACAGCGTTGCTGGTCATTGTGGTATTGACACCAAAACTGGAAAGAGTGGACAAAAATACCCCCTTTCGGTTAAGTCTAAAAGTTTGAAGAATTGCAAACACTTCCTTACTGTAATTATGCACATTAATAGTGTTTTGCAATATCATTAATTCAGGCCAGCAACATGCGAATCTGCCTGGCCTCACACAAATTAAAGGAGGACTGTTATGACAAAAAGTTTGGCGATGAGAAATATTATGGTTTGGTTGATGGTTGTTTCTTTGTCCCAGGTCTTTGTGGCGGCAAACCCCACAGGAAATAACACCACAGCGAAAGCTAATGCCGAAGTAGCCGCTTTGGCTGCAAATGCTGAAATGCCTTTTGGGCGACTGGTCGCTGATGGTCCTGTCACGATCAACGGCGTCAAAGCCCGTAGCGGCGATACTGTTTTTCCAGGTGCTAAAATTGAAACCGTAGCTGGCATTGGGGCGACCATCCAGCTGGGAAAACTTGGTCAGATTGATATTTCGCCCGCGACGAAATTATTTCTAATGTATGACAAAGGTAGTATTAGCACCGAAATCAATACAGGCTGTGCCGTGCTGGCCGCCAGCGAAGGCGTGCGCGGCGTTTTGACAATGCCTGACGGTCTGGTCAGGAAAAATGATTTGCTGAAATCAACCCCGCTCAGTGCCTGTAGTGATATTACTGCCGCCGGCGCGAAAAGCGTCAAAGTTGCCAGTGTGACCGCTGGTGCGGTTTCGCTTGGTGGTAGCAATGTTGGTCTGTCGGAATTTGGTTCGATGATGCTTAGCTCCACTGGGTTTGTGACAGGATTGAATTCCATCGGTGGGACTGCCAGTGCGGCGGGAAGCTGCTGTTGCTGTTGCTGTAATCCAAGTGCCAGTTCGCCCTGCTATAAATAGCTGATACTCGAAACAGAAATATTCATTGCTCGTCAAAGAGCTGATTCAGAAAAGCCGTCTTCTACCCGAAGATGGCTTTTTTATTGGCTTTATCTTTGGCTGTTGCCTGCTTCGCAAGTAAAAAAATGTCAACGCAACAAAATGTCACGCCTTTTTTTCCTAGCCCCGTTGCCCGCTATTGCCTGGCTCCGCTAGGGCTTGTTGCCTGCCTCATGGTTGCATGGTTTTCGGGGCGCATCGGGGTTGCACGTTTACTTGGGGTGTATGGCGTACTTTCAAATGTGTTGCCAGCGGTGAACGAGGCGGTGCGGCTTAGCCCGCTTGATTCCGAAGGATATTTAGCGCGGGCGCGGGCGATAAAAAACACCGGGCAATTGCAGGCGGCATTGCCGGACTATGAACGAGCCACCGCGTTACAACCGAACAATTTTGCGCTTTGGTCAGAGTTGGGCGGTGTTTATGATTTGGCGGGTAAGCCCGATGAAGCAATCGCCGCAGTACAACGTGCGATCAGGATTGCTCCGTATTATGCCCAACCGCGTTGGCAACTGGGTAATCTCTTATTGCGAAAAGGACAGCGCCAGGCAGCCTTCGCCGAATTTCGCCAGGCTGTGAACAGCGACCCTGCTTTAGTACCGAATGCAGTAGAACTGGCGTGGGGAGCATTTGCGGGCAAGGCACAAGCTGTCGAACAAGTGCTGCAACCAGAAACTGCGCTGGCCCGCCTTGAACTGGCCCATGTGTTTGCTGCGCGTGGCGCAGTGGACGATGCTATGCGCGTGTTTCGTGTGGTCGCCGATACCTCTGAAAGCACAAGTGCAGTGCGCGAAAAATTGCGGACCGAACTTTTCCAGGCTAAACACTATTACGAAGCGTGGGAAGTCTGGGCGGTGGGGCGCAATTTGGGTGCGAATGCGGCAAACAGGGGACGCGGCGCAATCACCGATGGTGGATTTGAAAAACAGATTAGTCTGACCGAGACGGGTTTCGGATGGCGCGTTAGTCCTGAAAAGTCCACTGTTTCAGTTGTAATGGATGCCCAGAATCCATTTGCAGAGACAACCAGTTTGCAAATTCGCTGGGACGGAAAATCTTCTTCATCTGTCTATACGGCTTGGCAATTGGTCTTAATTGAACCCAATAAACATTATCGGCTGAGCTTTGCCGCCCGGACCAAAGAATTAGTCAGCGGGGGGCTGCCTGAAGTTGTCGTGCTGAGCGACTTTGAAGGCCAGGTACTAGCTGCTGCCGACCTCCCGCAGGGAACAAACTCGTGGCAGAACTACACACTTGAATTTACAGCCCCGGCAACAAAAGAAGTTGTCTATCTTGTCATCCGTCGAAAAAGTTGCCCGGTCTTATCCTGTCCGGCTTTTGGCACAGCCTGGTTCGATGCGTTCTCCATCAAAGCAAATAACTGACGCTCCTTACAAACTCCGGAAAACTGAGGTAAACAATGAAAGCAGTAATTTTAGCCGGTGGAATTGGGAGCCGCCTGGCCCCATATACGACTATCCTGCCCAAGCCATTGATGCCCGTGGGAGAGATGCCCATCATTGAACTTTTAATTCGCAGCCTGAAAAAGCATGACGTAAAGCAGATTACTTTGTCCGTCGGCTATCTGTCTTCGCTCCTCATAGCGTATCTCGGAAATGGTGAAAAATTTAATATTCCCATTGAATATTCTCATGAAGCAGAGCCAATGGGGACGGCTGGCCCGCTGGCACTGGTGGCGGGGCTTGACAGTACGTTTATGGCAATGAATGGTGACTTATTAACTGACCTGGATTTCAGAAAGATTGTGGCGCACCATCGGGAAAATAAAGCCGATGCGACGGTCGGAGTTTATCAACGAGAAGTAAAAATAGACTTTGGTGTCATCAAGGCAGACTCAACCGGACAACTCACCGACTATATCGAAAAGCCCTCGTTTCAGTATCTCGTCAGTATGGGCGTTTATGTGTTGGAACCATCCGTGCTTGATTTTATCCCCAGTCATACACGCTTTGATTTCCCGGATTTGATCAAGGCTTTGATGGCAGCCAACAAGCGCGTTTGTGGCTATGTGCATACAGGCTATTGGCTGGATATAGGCCGCCCTGATGATTATGTGCGAGCACAAAATGAAGTACCGTTGCTGGCGCCTTACTATCAGGAAGCCAGAGTCGCAACTTCGCCGCAGGCTATTCGCTAAGTATTCTTTTCTTCTCTTTGGTTATCAGGTAATAATTTTTACTATGGTTACTAATCAACCGCAGCGAGTTTTCATTACCGGAAGCACCGGATGTATAGGAAAACAGTTGGCAAACCATCTCCTGGCAAAAGGATTCAGTGTCTATGGCTTGCAGCGCAAACCTGCGGATGCCAACTCTGGCTCAGTTATTGATCACAAGTATGTAGCAATAGGCAATATCCTGGATAGTGACGACTTAGATACTGCGCTTAACGAAATTCGCCCGACACAGATTTACCATTTGGCCGGCGCGATAGATAAAGACATTCAGGAAGGCCTGATTAATTATGAAACAAATGTTCTCGGGACAATCCGCTTACTAAATGCCGTCAGAGCAGCGGGAATAACACCTAAAACCTTAATTATAAGTTCAAGCGCGGTGTATGGTGCAGCAAGCAGGCAGCCTATTGCTGAAACATTGGAGCTTCTTCCCTTAACGCATTATGCTGTTAGTAAAGTCGCCCAGGAAATGGTCGCGCTGCAATATCACCTCACTTATCAATTACCGATAGTTCGCGTGCGAAACTTTAACGTCGTCGGCCCCGGTCTTGCACCGTCTTTATTGTGTTCTGATTTAGCGCGGCAAATTGCGCTGGCGGAAAATACTGGCGAGCGGTCTATTCAGATCGGCAACTTACTACCACGCCGAGACTATACGGATGTGCGAGACATTGTTCGGGCTTATGAATTATTAATGCAGGAAGGTAAGCCGGGCGAAGTTTACAATGTATGTTCCATGAAATCACATTCGGTTCAGGAATGTTTGGAGACACTACTTACTAAAGCAAGAGTTCCAGTTTCTGTCATTATAGATAAGTCAAGATATAGAGCCGCTGAGATTGAAATTCAAGTCGGAGACTCTACTAAACTTAGTAAGTTAACAGGCTGGAAACCTGAAATACCCTTTGTGCAAAGTCTGGAAGATTTATTAACTAGCTGGCGCGACAAATTACAAGGAGACAATGAATGACCTGGAAAGATAGATCAGTATTGGTGACGGGAGCGGGCGGCTTTATTGGCAGCCATCTGGTAGAGTCCCTTGCCAGCCAGGGAGCGAAAGTACGGGCCTTCGTGCGGTATAATTCGCGCGCTGACACCGGCCTCTTGAAATTGATCAATAGTGATTACGCCCAAAATGTCGAAATTGTCATGGGAGATATACGCGACTCCTCTGCCATCTTAACGGCGATGAATGGTTGTGAGGTTATCTTTCATTTAGGAGCATTAATCGCTATTCCCTATTCGTATGTGCATCCACGTGAGGTGGTAGAAACGAATGTCATCGGTACCTTGAATGTCCTGGAAGCCGCCAGAATCACAAAGCCCGCCAGAGTGATTCATACTTCGACCAGCGAAGTATATGGGACGGCGAAATTCATTCCAATTAACGAAGAGCATCCGTTACAAGGTCAGTCGCCCTATTCCGCCAGTAAAATTGGCGCGGATAAAATTGTTGAGAGCTATCATCGCTCCTACGGCTTACCGACGATAACAGTCAGACCATTTAATACTTATGGGCCACGTCAATCAGCCAGAGCAGTTATTCCAACTATCATCACGCAAGCCTTAACAAAAGATACGATTAAGCTGGGAGAGTTATCTTCGACCAGAGACTTTACCTTTGTTGCGGATACAGTGCGCGGATTTCTTTGCGCGGCAGAAGCTAAGAACATTGAAGGGCGCGAAATTAACTTAGGGAGTAAACAGGAAATCAGTATCGGTGAGCTGGCGCAGGCAATTCTCAAAATGATAGGACGCGAAGTCGAAATTGTTTGTGAGACAGATCGTCTCAGGCCAGCAAAGAGCGAAGTGTTCCAACTTTACGCAGATAACACTCTGGCAGGTCAGCTTATGGATTGGCGACCTTTGACATCGTTGGATGAAGGACTGGCAAAAACAATCTCGTGGATTAAAGAAAATCTGAATTTATATCGAGTTGGAATGTATCAGGTATAGGATAAAACATGTGTGGAATCTGTGGAATTTACGCGCCAAATTTTGCCGACAGATCTGAGACTGTTGCCAGAATGAATCAGGCGCTGGTGCATCGTGGGCCTGACGACGCCGGACAATTCGATGGTCAGACGGCTTCAATTGCGATGCGTCGGCTTTGTATCATTGACCTGACGACGGGGCATCAACCTATCGCCAATGAAGATGGTTCGCTGCAAATCGTTTTCAATGGCGAAATTTATAACTACCGTGAATTACGGGATCAGTTACTTGCAACAGGGCGACATAGTTTCAAAACTACTTCTGACACGGAAGTTATTCTTCATCTCTATGAAGAATACGGCCTAGATACACCGAAATACTTACATGGAATGTTTGCGTTTTGTGTCTATGATACGAAAAACAATTCACTATTTTTGGCGCGTGATCGGTTTGGAGAAAAGCCGCTTTTTTATTCGGTAATTGATGACAAGACGCTGGCGTTTAGTAGTGAAGTAACCAGCCTGTTGGAATGCAACCAAATCGAAAGAAGGCTGGACGTGCAGGCGTTGTCCTATTTTCTGCATATCGGCTACTGCCCAGCCCCGCTTACTTTATTTGCTGGCATCAGGGAATTGCCCGCCGCACATTGGTTACAGTGGAAACAAGGCGAACTGAAAACGGGTGTTTACTATCGCCCCACCTATCATACTGAGCCAAAATTGCTGCGGGAGGCAGAGGCGGTTGAGGCAGTACGCACCACGTTGCTGAAGGTCGTTAAGCGTCAGATGGTCAGCGATGTTCCGCTCGGTGCATTTCTCTCTGGCGGCATTGATTCCAGTGCCGTAGTCGCAGCAATGCAGCGCCAGTCAGGGCAAAAGATCAAAACCTTTACGGTCAGGTTTGAGCATGCCGCGTTTGACGAAAGCAAAATTGCGCGTGAGGTGGCGCAGCATCTGGGTACTGATCATCACGAATTTGTTGTTACCAACGGTGGCTTTGTTGCGGAAGATTTGTGGCGGATTATTCGTCACGCCGGACAGCCGTTTTTAGATTCGTCCGCCATTCCAACTTTTATTCTCAGCAGTAAAGTTAAAGAGCATGTCACGGTCAGTTTATCCGGCGATGGCGGTGATGAGATGTTTGCAGGCTACCGCGTCTTTGAGGCGTGTTTGGGAATAGACCAGATCGCCCGCTTTGTTCCGCGTGCCGTACTCGCGACGGCAGGGAGTGCGCTGCGAAAAGTTGCCAATACGCCTGGCGCAGAGCAAGTCCAGATGATTGGAAAGTTAATGCGCGCAACACGGGCTGCCGCACTGCCCAAAGAAGATCGGGCCTGGAAAATGGGGCCGTTATTTGAGGAAAGTGTGTTGCATAACCTCGCCTCGCCCTGGTTACGCCAGCAATGGCACAACCAGCAAACAAATGCTGTCCACGAATTACTTGGCGAGCAGGCAGGGATGACGCGGTTACGCCAGCTAATGGATTGCTGGCTGCGGTATTTTTTGCCTTCCGACATGCTGGTCAAAGTAGATCGGATGAGTATGGCGGCTTCACTGGAAGTAAGAGCGCCAATGCTGGATGTAGAAATGGCGGAGCTTTCGATGAGCTTGCCGGACAATTTATTGATTCGCGCCGGAACGACCAAATACATCCTGCGCAAAGCCATTCGTCCCTGGTTACCCGACAGTGTTTTCACGCATCCCAAATGGGGCTTTACCATTCCGTTGCACTTATTCCAGAACGAAAGCTATCGTGACTTATGTTCTGAGTTATTACTTGAGACTAAGAACGAAGTAATGAACACTCTTTTTTCAAAGTCGGCCCTGGAAAGAATTGTTTCTCGTGGTCTTGATCGTAATTCCGGGGTCGGGGATTTAATGGCCTTTCAGGCCAGCCAGCAAATTTGGGGACTCTTAAACCTCGCCGGTTGGATTCAACTCTATAACGTAAAACTGTAATGATAAATCACCAGATATTAGTTACAGGCGCAACCGGGTTTGTCGGTCGGGTAGTTTGCCAGCATCTGGCAGATGCCGGAATTGAAGTACGAAAAGCGCTGAGAAGCTCACCGGATAACCAACTCAATTCCTGTGTCGTCGGTGAGATAGACGATAAGACGGATTGGACGCAGGCACTGGCAGGAATTGATTCTATTGTTCATTTAGCCGCCCGCGTTCACGTGATGAAAGATGACAGCGCAGACCCGCTCCGCGAATTCCGCAAAGTAAATCTTGACGGAACCGTTAATCTGGCCCGACAGGCGGCACAGGCTGGCGTGCGCAGACTTGTTTTTATCAGCTCCATCAAGGTCAACGGTGAAAAAACGGAGGGGCAGGGTTTTACCGAAAATGATGACCCCGCGCCGCAAGACCCTTATGGCATCAGCAAATTTGAAGCTGAGCAGGAATTGCGACAGATCGCAGATAAGACAGGATTAGAGGTCGTTATCCTGCGTCCACCACTGATGTATGGGCCGCTGGTAAAAGCAAATTTCTATCAGTTGATGAATGCTATTTATCGCGGCTGGCCGTTGCCGCTGGGAAGTATTCATAATCAAAGGTCGTTACTTTATGTAAATACTTTTGCCGATGCGATCAAGACTTGTCTGAGCCATCCTAATGCCAGCGGAAAAACTTTTCTGGTGAGTGACGACACAAGTATTTCGACTGCTGATTTAGTAACTAAGCTGGGTTACTTTTTACAACGTACTCCGCGCTTACTAAATGTGCCTGTCGCGTGGATGAAGTTAGGCGGGAAATGTCTGGGGAAGTCTGCGGTGATAGAGCGGCTTACTTCATCTTTAGTAGTTAATAGTAGCAAGATACGACAAGAACTGGATTGGACATCGCCTGATAGTTTCGAGGCAGGAATGCAAAAGACGGTCGAATGGTTTCTGGCGAGTAAGTCGCAACAAAACTGATTGCTCCGCTATGAACAAAATTGAAACAGGCGTCGGGATCATTATCGCCCTGGCCTTACCTGGCAGTGCGATCTTAACGGGCTGGGTGCGGCGTCTGGCGATTATTGATATACCCAACGAACGAAGTTCTCATGCTCAACCTACACCGCGTGGAGGTGGCATCGCGTTGGTCGTGATGACGCTGATCGGCTTGCTTTGCAGTCAGATTATTTGGCAGCTAACTACCTGGCGCGGGCTGCTGATGTATGTTGGGGCAGCGTCATTAATCGCCGTGATTAGCTGGCTGGATGACCTGAATTCATTATCCAGCAGGAGTAGATTTTTAGCGCATTTGGGAGCGGCAGGATTAGTGATTGCCGCGTGGGGATACTGGGAAAAAATTGCGTTCCCCGGATTTGGCAGTATTCAGCTCGGATACTTTGGCTTGCTGCTTACCCTGTTTTGGATCGTCGGCTTAACGAATGCCTATAATTTCATGGATGGTATTGATGGCATCGCGGGCGGACAAGCCTTTGTGGCAGGGATTAGCTGGGCACTGGCTGGATGGCTGATGGATGACAAATTCATCTTTGCAATCGGCGGATTATTAGCTGCCAGCAGTTTGGGCTTTTTATTTTTCAACTGGGCGCCAGCCAAAATCTTTATGGGGGATGTAGGCAGCGCGTTTCTGGGTTTCACTTTCGCGGTTATTCCCGTAATGGCGACCCGCTCTGCCCCGCTCAACCGTGACCTGATGCCATGGATCGGTATTCTCTTAATCTGGCCGTTTATCTTGGATACCAGCATTACCCTGCTGCGACGATTAAGTAAGGGCGAGAATATCTTTCAGCCTCATCGTTCCCATTTCTACCAACGGCTGGTTATTGCGGGCTATAGTCACAAAAACGTCAGTTTACTTTATATCGGCTTAGCTATCATCGGTAGTATTTTGTCTTTATTCATCACCTGGAATAACTAATCAATCGGGGCTAATGTTATTCCTGTAAGCTTTACAGGTAAGTCCAACATTAGCGAACTCAGTACAACTCATTAGACTCCCCCAAAAGAAACAATTTCGCTTTATCCCTATCGCTCTATGCGCCAGGGATAAAGCGGTAACCCCTGCTAAATTTTTCTTTAACACCCAACGAGTCTTATGCAATCACAATTCATTAAGTATCGCACTATAATTATTGTTGCCTCACAAGTCGTCTTACTTTTATTAGCCTATCTGGTGAGCTTCCTGCTGCGCTTCGATTTCAGGCTCCAGGGATTAGGCTACCGCCACATTATTCTACAAACGATTCCTCTTTTGCTGGTTATTAAACTTGCGACGTTCGGTTACTTCCGCTTGTTTAGTGGCTGGTGGAAGTATGCGGGGATGAGCGACCTGCTGGATATTGTGAAGGCAGCCCTTGTCAGCTCTACCCTGCTCTATCTGGCGGTTTATTTCCTCTTTGGGGTGACAGGCTATCCACGCTCAACTTTCCTGATTGATATGCTGTTGACGGTCGGCTTCATCGGCGGTGCGCGGTTTGTTGTCAGGGCATATTCGGAACAGGCACGATCAACTTCATTAGGTGTTAATACCCTAATTGTCGGCGCAGGACGAGCCGGTAATCTGATCGTCCGCGAATTAAAAAGTAATCCAACCCTGCGTTATAACCCGGTGGGATTCGTTGATAACAATCCCAGTAAGAAAGGGGTTCGCCTCCAGGGCGTCAAAGTGCTGGGGACAACCGCCCACCTGCCACAGTTAATTGAAAGCTATCAGATTGCACGCATTTTAATTGCGCTTCCTGAGGCGAAGGCAGAGGAGGTGCGGCACATTATTGACATCTGTCGCGCCTTCAAAATTGAGTTTCAAATCCTGCCTCCAATGGCAAATCTGATCAACGGTTCGGTTGCCATAAATCAGGTTCGCACCGTCAGAATTGAGGATTTGCTCGCCCGCGATCCGGTGCGCCTGGACCTGCATGAGATCGGGGCAAAACTGACGGGCAAAACGATTATGGTCACGGGCGCAGGCGGTTCGATTGGATCAGAACTTGTCCGTCAGGTTGCCCGCTTCAAACCAGATCGGTTGATCCTGTTTGAGCGGTCAGAAAGCGACCTGCACAAAATTGATATTGAACTGGCAGCAAACTTCCCGAAGCTGAATTACGATCCGGTGATTGGTGACATTCTGGATCCGTTGCGGCTGCGCGAAGTGTTTGCCGAATATCGTCCGCAAGTAATCTTTCACGCCGCCGCCTACAAACATGTCCCAATGATGGAAAAAAATTGCTTCCAGGCGATCACCAATAATGTCATGGGAACTTACAACCTGGCGATGACAGCCGATCAGTTCAAAGTCGAAGATTTCGTCATGATTTCATCCGACAAAGCGGTGCG
>JANMKB010000120.1:0-2470 GCA_031371805.1 Blastocatellia bacterium
GGCTCATTTTTGTCAATGATTGTCTTGGGGCGACTCATCGGAAAAATTGAATCACGGACATTAATCAGTGTGGGCTTCGCCATGCTGCCAATTTCAGTTTTCTGGTTGAGCGGACTTAACCTCGACGTGTCGCAGGCAAACATTATCTGGCCGAATATCGTGAACGGTTTTTCGATGGGATTCATTTTCGTGCCGATGTCTACGATGTCACTCGGTACATTGCGACGCGAGCAGATGAATAATGCGACAGGCATTTCAAGCCTGATGCGCAATCTGGGTGGCGGGCTGGGGATTTCCGCCGCAACGACCATGCTGGCACGTGGAGCGCAAATTCATCAGGCGCAACTGGTACAACATCTGACACCTTACGATCAACCTTTTCAGCAACGCGTGCAGGAACTTCAAGCCCTGACACATGCGCCGTTGCAACAAACATACGCTTATTTTTACAGCACATTGCTGAAACAAAGCATGCTGTTATCGTTTATTGATATTTTTCGTGTGCTGGCGCTGACGTGTGCAATCTGCATTCCGCTGACATTTTTATTTAAGAAAGTGAAGACGCGAAAAGGAAGCGGAGACCAGGCGATGCATTAGCGCCGTTACAGATTAATACGCTCTGCTCGTCTCAAATATCGGCGCGGATTAGTTACTATCATTGTTTGAATCATTTCATCCGTCACGCCGTGTTGTTTGAGCGCAGTAATCGCTGGCAATTAAACTGTTGGGCGGAATCAAATCTTCACAAGCGAAAAATAAGTATGATCCGAAAGAGTTGGAAAGTCTGGAAAAAATGTTCAGCGATTATAACTCCAATTCTGAATTTAAAATGAAGTAGAGTTCGGGATTGGTTTAATCTTGCCGTCTGACATAACCACAAAGGTTGTGCCGCGCCATTGAATTTTCTGACCGAAGAAGCTTGCTATCCAAATGCCAAAGCCGAGTAAATCGCGCAGCGGAACCAGCCATAAATATTTCAGCAGGGCGGAGTCTTTGAGCAAAAAGACTCCGCAATAAAGAGCGGTGAGCAGCCTGATCAATAAAGTCACCCCAAGCATTGTCCACCCAAAAGTAGAAAATCCCAGCGCCATTAACAACAGCAGTGAAGTCGCTACGCCATAAGTCAGGATCAAGCCAAAGTATCCTTGCGGGCGCGAAATTCGGATGGCGCGCCCCCAGCGCAATTGATGCCTGAACATTTGCTGCATCGTAATGGGGCCGGAAATATGCTCTACGATATAATCCGCAAGAATTACCTGCCAACCCTGTGCCGCGACAAAATTTCCGAGCCAATAATCATCCGCCAGATAATCAGCGACTGCGCTAAATCCGCCAATCTGCTCAAAGATTGCGCGGCGTGTCACGATGGTTGAGCCAAGCGCAAATTTGATGCCCTGAAGCGCCCGCGATGACATCACTTCCGGCCCAAAGTTTGCCGAGATGCCAATGTTTTCCAGTTGTGCCACAAAGTTTGGCGCATTGGCACCACGATACAAACACGTCACCATTCCGACTTGCGCCTGTTGCAACGGAGCCACCACGCGGCGCAGATAATCGGCTGTAACCCGAATGTCACTGTCCACGATCAGCAAATAATCATGCGCCGCCTGCGCATACATATTGTGCAAATTTGCAACCTTCGCATTGGTGCCAATAGCAAAGTCAGAAACGATCAAATCAATTTTGCGGTTGGGAAAATCAGCTTGTAACTTTTTGATGATGGGGATCACCGGATCAGTTTCTGCGCGGCAGCCAAAAATAATTTGGTAGTCGGGATAATCCTGGCGGCAAAACCTGACAAAGTTTTCTGCTGCTGCAAAATCTACTCCACGCACGGGAATCAAAAGCGAAACCGACGGAGTAAAATTTAATCCCAACTCTCTTTGCCAAACGCGATTACGTGCCCATAACCATCCGGCCACAATCGCAATCAGGTAATAAACAATGGCTGCAATGACTAAAATTAAACAGAGCAAGCGCAGCGCAAAGAGCAGGGAAAAGGCTGGTGTGAAAGCGTGCTGAGATGGATTGAGCCAGGCGAGCAGCTGATGGAAAAAGGTCTGGCTATGATTAATTACTGTCGCCTCAAAACCTGCTGGCAGCGAAATAATTGCGACGCCAAAGGTAACTAAAAGTGTGCCCCACCAGCGCGCCGGAGAAATAGTTTCCTGCAATAAAAATTTCGAGCCTGCGGTATTTGTCAAATAGCTTACCGCCGTAAGAGGAACGACAAAGCTTAAATCAGCAAAGCTCAGTAAACTCAGAAATGAGAAGAAAGCGAAGGCCAGGCAGGCGACACCCGCGACGAGGCTGGAGTTCGTGATGATCCGGGGAATTGCTGTGAATAACAATCGTGGGCGGAGTGAAATCTCGCCAACTTGTTTCATGCCACGCGCCGAAAGAATTTCTCCCAGCGAACTGAACGTCACGAGGCAGAGCAAGAGGAGCGGCATTTTCATGGCGTATTTTC
>JANMKB010000210.1:0-30140 GCA_031371805.1 Blastocatellia bacterium
CGAACTGGTCATCAATCGCGTGGCCGGCGGTTTTTCGCTTTACATGCAGGTCGCGATGTACGCGGCGGTAGCGTTTGCCATTCCGTTTTTGCTGTATCAAATTTGGGCGTTTGTGGCCCCGGGGCTTTACCATCACGAGAAAAAATATATATTTCCGGTGATGTTTATTGGCACGATTTTATTTATTATCGGCGCGGCTTTTGCTTATCTTATTGCCTTTCCCTCCGCCTGTAATTTTTTGCTTGGCTGGCAGGAAGGATTTCAAACTCTGCTGACTGCCGAAGATTATCTGGATTTGATTTTGCTGATGATGCTTGGTTTCGGAGCCGTATTTCAAATTCCGACCATTACCTTTATTTTGGGACGTATTGGCTTGGTGACGGCAAGCGGCTTGTTGCGGTACTGGCGGCACGCAATCGTTGTTATTCTGATTATCGCGGCGGTTGTGACGCCCACACCTGATCCGGTGAATATGATGATTATGGCTACGCCCATGCTGGTGCTTTATTTCCTGAGCGTTGGCGTCGTCTGGATGTTTGGCAAGCCACGCAAAACAGATGAGGAAGTGGCATTCGCGGCAGGCGAGTGAAGTGATATTCGCACCGCTATAATTTTCCCTGCGCCAATTTACCCCACTTACTCACTTCATTGCGACGATAGTAAGGCATCGTTTTCACGGCTTCAATACATTGTCTGTATAGTTCCTGCGCACGGGCAGCCTCACCCATTTTGCTCAGTGTTTCGGCAAAATGATAAAGCCCTTCGGGGTCGTAAGGTCGCCGGTCATAATATTTTTCCAACGCTGATTTCGCCTCCTCAAACATTTCTGCCGCCAGATAAGTTGCTCCGATTTCGCGCCAGACTTCGCTTTGACGATACTTGTCATTCTGCGAGAGGACAATGCTGAAATGATTCAGCGCTGCTTGTAATCGCCCTTCTTTGCGATCCACGACACCGATTTGAAAATTTGCATCAGGTTCTTTCGGGTCAATTTCGACCGCCCGTTTGAAATGTTTCAGGGCTTCTGCCTCCTGCCGCCGCTGCTGATAAATTACGCCAAGCTGATATTGCGCTTCTGCATCGTGTTCATTAATCGTGCAGGCTTCCAAATGGCGAAGAAAACTTTGGCGTTGAGCGTGTGCCGCGCGCATTCCGGCAAAAGCTCCCAGGACTAAAGGCGCAATCCAGATAATTGTCATGAACGGGGAAAAAGTCGCAATCGAAAATACCACTGAGTCCAGCGCAAAAGTTACCCACGAAATCCCAATAGTTATTGCGGCATTAATAACGCTCGCTCCGCAAACCGTGCGAACTGCGCAAATCATCAAGGTGCCAAAATATAAATTGCTGAGCGCCCATAAAAGCAACGCCATATTGGCGCTCAGTTCTAACGGCTCAATTGCCAAACCAGCCAGCGCAAAAGGCAGATGTGACGCGGCCCAGGCCATTAATGCGCAGGACAACATCGCGCCGTAATCACGGCGCAGCGCAATGGTAAAACTGCCGATACGCTCAAGCAGTGCCAACACCAGAATTGTACCTGGCACGTAAAGCACGGCGAGCGAAAGCGCGATAGTGATAATGCTGATTGCGCGGAACGAGAAAAACCACCAGCCGCTGTTACCGATTAACGGCAATGGCAAACGTTGTGAACGCGGGATGGCATAGGTCTGTTCGTCATCGTCATCGTCAGGCGTTTGTGGTTGCGCCTGTGCTTGCATTTGATAACTTGCGCGTTGTGATTGTGGCAGGCGCATTTTTTGTGGGGCCAGTGGGACAGCTTCGTAAGCTTCATGGATGTGACTGGTAACTGAGAACGAAAAAAGAAGCGCCACAGCAGTCGCTAAAATTACTCCGTAAAACCAGTTGCCTTTGTCAATGAGTCCGCTCATGGCGGCGAGCGGATTGTAGTAGAGCTTGAAGAGCAGCTTTGTATTTTCGATGATCATAACTCTGATTGCTGGCTGAATCGTGAATATTTTCAAGGGCCGATACGGCAACAGAAATATATCACAGCGCAACAATCAGGAGATAGAAATCAAAAGGCGAATTGTAAAAAGCAGGCGTTTTGCTAAGCTTTTTTGAAAGGTTGTTTTAACCCTTTTTGCGCCTGATCGCGCGAATCATAAATATTGGGGCGCGTCACGACGGCTTTGTATTGCGTCAGCGCTTCGTCGCGTTTGTTAGATAAATCGAAAACCTGTCCCGCCCGTAACAACGCCATCGTGACTAAACCTGCTTCTGCGTTTGGCTCTTTTGTGACCGCCAAAAATTGGGTGGCAGCTTTTTCATAACCATGTTGCTTTGCCAAAGCCTCAGCATATTGGAAACGAATCAAGTCCATTGATTTGGCCGCAGGCAAATTTGTGCCAGCCTCTTTGACCAGAGCTTCAAACGCTGCAACCGCATCTGCCTGTCGGTTGAGTTGTGTCAGGACAGAAGCCATTTCCAGGTGAAAAAGAAAATTCTGTGGATAGCGCATGGTGAAAGCTTGCAGAATTGGCAACGCTTCTTCAGGTTTATTTTCGTTTTGATAAACTCCGATCAGCATCACACGCGCGTCATCAGCATTTTCGGCCTCGTGTTCGATAATTTGTTTGAGCTGTTTGATGCCGCGCTCTTTGTTCCCGCGCACTCCGCCCATTGCGGCTAAGGCTTTGACCGGGAAGGGCAGGCTGCCAACAATGTAATCGTATAATCCGACCGACAAATATGCGTCGTAATAATCCGGCTTAAGTTTTAGCACCTGTTGATGCGCCTCAACGCCTTTTGCGCCATTACGCATCGCCGCGAAAAATTTGCGTGCGGTCGAAGCCTCATACGCGCCCATCACGCTGTAAATTGCGCCTAAAAAATATTTGGCATGCGGATCGCTGCGATTGGCATTCACGAGTGCCAGCGCTTTTGTCTTTGCCGCTGCCATGCGCTCACGAAAAGATTTATCAATTTGTGCTTCGACGTTATCGCCTTTTTCGCTTTCTTCTTTTGAGCCTTCAAAGCCCGCGTAAAAACTTTCATTTTGATAGAGACCAGTTTGTAGTCGCCGCAATTTGTATAGATGTTCGAGCCAGATAATGTTGGCAACATACAAATCGCCCGCCGGATGCTGGGGCCAGCGCTTACGGATTTCTTCAAATTTCGTCCGGGCTGTAGCGTAATCAAGATTGTAATTTGCGGCATAGCCTGCGCGTCGCAACTCAATCATTTCCGGCGGTGGCGTGGCGCTACTAAGAGCATTTGGGACGCTGGCAGTCTGGGCAATTATTGCATTATTGGCTGCAACTAAAAATACTGACACCAGTAGTAGTTTTGTTATCAACTGCATAAATCTTTCTCCGTAATTCGCACTAATTTGTTGCTGAAAAATTAAGCCACAATTCGCATCGCATGCGGCACGCAGGCAAATTTCATCGGTAAATACCCGACTAATTCCCCATCCAGTTGGACAGGAGTTTCCTGCGCTGAAATGACATAAGTTTCCGTGATTGGTTCATAGATCACCTGCGGGCTGATTGTGTGCGTTCCAAATAAACTCAAACACGCGTAGCTCAGATAACCCAAACGACTCCGGGAATTGAAAATGCAAACGTCCAGATGATCGCTCTCCATGTTTGCGTGGGGAGCAATTCTGAACCACGCGGCATAATTCGCGGCATTCGCAATAATGGCAAAAGTGGCTTCACGTTTTTGCTGCTTGAAGTCGAGCGAAAATGGTTTGAGTCGCCACTCGACTAAAGTTTTCAAACCTGCCGCGACGTAAGCGCCCAAGCCAAATTTTTTCTTAAGCGCAGGATTGACGGTGGCAATAATTGTCGCGTCCAAACCAATTCCGGCCATCAACAAAAAATATCGCCGCCAATTTTCGTTAGGTTTGGTTGCGAGTCCGACGCTGATTTCGCGTGTCCGTCCCGCCGCGATTAATTTAGCCAATTCCTCTGGCCGGCGCGGAAGTCGCATTTCTTTTGCCAGAACATTTGCTGTTCCGCTGGGCAAAATTGCCAGCGCCGTGCCGGTTCCTACCAAACCCTGGGCAATTTCATTAATTGTGCCGTCACCGCCACAAGCAATCAGTACATCAATTTTCTGTGCGACGGCTTCCTCGGCCATGTGTGTCGCGTCCCCGCTTGCGGTTGTCGCCTTAACCTGCGAGTCTTCGATATTTAACCCATTCGCTCGTAACGCCGCTACCAATTGTTGAATTGTGTCTGCGCCGCCCTGCAATCCGCCTGATTTAGGATTGTAAATAATTTGCATTCGCTTGTTTTTCATCATCGCAAAGAAGCTTTCTGCCTCATCCTGATTAAACCGGAGCAAGGGCAATGCCAGAAGATATTCTTGTGAAAATAAAGGGTTTAATGCCCAGAGCCGGATTAGTAAAGAAAATTCTTACTGCTTTTACCTGACAGGTGGTGAATTCCGCCGACATTCCAGAAAACAAACCTCCTAATCATGCATCATCATAAATTCATAAGAATTTTGGGAAAGTGCAGGTTTAAATTCTTTTTACAAGCTCCAGGAGAATTCGGCGAGCATGTATATTGAGTCTTGAAGGTGGTGCATCAGGACAAAAATGAGAAATAAGTTTTGCGCCACTGCAACAGACTTAGAAAGGATAAAAATGAAACTACAAAAGAAAGAGCGTGGGTTTTCGGCGGTGGAAACAATGGTTGTCACCGGAGTGATGATGGTTTCGATGGCGATTGCCGCACCAAATTTTATGAGTACCATCCGAGCGCAAAGATTAGCTGTCGGCGCACAGCAGATTTCTCAGTCGCTGCAAGCGGTTAAATTCGATGCTGTAAGGACTAACACTACTGCTCAGGTACAAATTGACATGTCTGCTAATACAGTCAGGACCGGAGCGGGGACCTTTTTGCCTTTACCCAGCGGCATTCGGTTTGCCACAGACTCAGAGATTACAGCACTTAATCAAGAGGCTTCCAACACTATCTCAGTTGTTTATAGCGCTACACAGAATGCGACTTCAATCAACAGCAACGAAACTGTTGAAGAAAAAAAACAGGAAAGTAATCGCGGAAAGTGTACCTCCTACAAACTGGTAAGTGGGAGTATCTATAAAACTTCATTCACTTCCAGAGCGATCCCGTATGTTGTGCCTGGCGCTGTCAACTGGGTTTATCTGACCAATGGTACAGGAGAGTTCAGGGCTATTACTGTCACTAGCGCTGGCAGCATTCAAACCTGGCGACGGACTGCTGGTACCACTACCTGGACAAAAGTAAGTTAAGAGGATGTTATGAAAAGAAAAGTAAAGATAAAAGCTGGACAAACGGGATTCACGCTGCTGGAAACCGCCGTAGCGGCAATGGTTATGGGCGTCGGAATCATGAGCATCATGAATTTGTTTATCCTCGCTACCCTTAACAATCAAAGCTCAAAGCAGGCGACCATTGCCAACAATTTGGCGCGGCGGAGAATGGAGTTTCTCCTGGCGACATCGCCTACTTCAACTGCTCTCGCCTATGGCGGAACTTTAAGTAATGGAAATACCAACCTTACAGCGGGCTACAATGAATTTTATTACGTTGACCATGATCGCCTTGTCAACGGAGTCATGGTGAAGGGAACGGGTGAAGTTAAGGTGCAAACGACCAACCCGGTTTTCAATGGCTTTTATACTGGGCAGCAACCAACCTATGTAGTGAGCTGGCAAATCCAACCGGATAACGTGTTGGTGGGAGGTAACCCGGAGTTGCCGGGATTAAAACGCATTTCGGTCAGAGCCGAGGCACTTTATGCGGCGTTAGTAGGGAATGGAGTAAGTACAACAAATGGGGGACCAAAGAAGGAATCGACGACACTCAGTACCATCCGTACCCCCTCCCTGTAGCTTCTAAAGTTAAGGCCGCTTAATGCCACGTAATAGATTTGCAGTCTGGTCTTCTTCGAAATTCAAGAGGTTTGATAATGAAAATACAAACAACAGAGCAAGGGTTTAGTATTCTGGAAATGCTGCTCGCCATGTCAATTACGATTGGGCTGACGGGTACAATCTTTTACTTCATCCAAAAAGGTCAGGCCACCTCTACGGTCGAAGGTGCGCGCAGCGATATGCAGCAGAATTTCCGTGCGGCAATGGATTTGATCTCACGCGATATTCAGGCGGCGGGAGCTGGCATTCCAAAATTCCTGGGCCCGATTTTAACTAAGGATGGAGGCGGGACAAATCCTGATCGTATTTTGATTCTTTATGGTAATCCTGATTTTTCCCGGGCGACTGTGGCAGGGCCAGTTGCCAGTAGTACAGCACAAATAACGGCAATGGATACTTCAACTGCTACCCCGTCCAGTTATGTGGTCGGAAAAACCTATCTGCTCTATAACCAGGCGAAGGTGCAGTCACCGCCTCCCATCGATGTAACGGATTTTGCCGAATGTTCGGTTTTCTCGATTGCAAGTACGGGTGACATTACTGCTGTCACAGGAGGGAAGAAATTGACTCCGACTGTTTCCGGGACGCTTTCAACGTATCTGAGTGGCTCCACCTGGTCCCATACAATGTCGTTTCCCAGCGGGAGTGATTTGGCGGTGGTCGAGTTACAGGAAATAGTTGAGTATCAGATTGATACCGTTAATAACACCTTACAACGCAATCAGAATCAAACCGGCTGGGTTGATGTCGCACGTGGGATAACGAACCTGCAATTTGATTACGGGATTGAAACCGTAGATAGTTCCACCTCTCCGCCGACTTTTCCTGAGTCTGTTGTAGCTAACGTAGTTCAATCCGCAAGCAACAACCGCGCTCTGATCCGGCGCGTCAGAGTAACACTTACCGGGCAAACTCAAATGACCAATGACCCTGATCGTTTAGGTCAGCGCGCT
This sequence comes from Blastocatellia bacterium, assembly GCA_031371805.1. GTDB lineage: Bacteria > Acidobacteriota > Blastocatellia > RBC074 > RBC074 > JAFDVL01. The sequence continues at coordinate 6,847 of JANMKB010000210.1, forward strand.
GTTTCTTTATATGTGACGGTTGCGCCACGCAATCTGGTTTTGCCGGGCTTTGTGCCCAACCGATAATAATAATTCTCACGCTTTGAAGCAGCCAGACAGAATAAAGCTCCCGATCAAGGGCAGGGAAATTACAATATGAAGAAAAGATTTGTCGCAAAAAAATGGAAGTCGTCTGAACAGGGAATGGCCTTAATCGCCGCGATGATGTGTTTGCTATTATTAACCGGATTAGGCCTGGCAGCACTATATAATTCAACTGGAGATGTCGCTATCAGTGGTGGTTTCCGCCGCAATGATCAGGCATTTTTTGCGGCTGATGCCGGAGTTGGATTAGCACGCGAGACGTTACGGATTCAATTGAATAATGCCATCATGGCGCGTGCCGCAGAAGCCGCTAATCCTCCGATAGGTTCGACGTTGTTGCCAATTACCATGACCGCGGGGCAAACAACTTTCGATCAAGCCCCACTCCTGAAAGTTTTAGGCAAAAACTCTGATGGGACTGAAGATGCTACTTTATTAGGTACAACCTCCTCGACCTCGCCCATCAATCAGGCAGTCGCAGCAATTACTACCCGCAGTAACGGATTGGCTTTAGGAAGTGGTGGAACTTTTACTGTTAATCCGGGTGATATTACGCTTTCCATTGATAATATTGTGGTGGGTACTCCACTGGGGCAACCGACCGGGGCGGTCGTACCAGTGACGGCGATGCCAGGAGTTTCTTATTGGGTCAGGTATCGTTACTCCATCACCTCCAGAGGCAATTTTAATGGTGGTTCTGCCATTAGTGTTATTGGGGCGAATGCCACTGCCAAAGAAGTAGGATATGTTACTGTTCAGCTAAACCCAACCGTGAATGTAAGCCAGACAATACAGCCTTCGACCACGCGCTCCTTTAGTAGTTATGCTGCTTTATGGAATCATAACGGGCTAAGTGGTTGTAGTGGGTGTATTTTTGATGGAGGTATCTATAGCGGCCCGATTCACATGAATGACTGGTTTAGATTTGGGAATTTTGCGACCTATCGCTTTAAAGACGCTGTCACGCAGGGAGGCAATTCCTCAAGTGCCGATCCGGCAACCTTTCAATATTACGCGAATGGTAATACTAATTATGCAGTCGGGACGGGTAATAACTTACCTACGATGACTTTTGATCCTGGCTCAACTTTTACTAAAGTATCTCCGTTGGCTATTCCAACGAATGCCTATCAGCAGGACTGGGCAGTGCTGGATTCTGTCGGGCGCGATGCCAGCAATATGCCCAGAACGGTTGCTCCTACAAATGCAGAGCTTTCCGCCGGCTTGAGTACGGCGAGTAGAACTCACCCCAACCCCACAGTAGCCTTGCCGAATGGAGTGTATCTTTCTTCTACCGATACAACCAGCGTTACTGGGGGTGGCATTATTGTGAAGGGCGATGTGAGTGACCTTAAGGTTTATAAAGATTCGAGTGGCAGCCAAAACTACGATATAACGCAAAGTGGGGTAATCACGACAGTCAGAGTTACAATTACTGATCCGGTGGCAGGCACGGGAACTACCTCCATCAAAGTAGGGTCGGGATCGTTTGTAGATTTTACGGGTGTGCCAATGGATCGAACCGCCAACTCGAGTCCTAATGCCAGTACCCTGATTTATGTGGATGGGAATATTGCGGCGTTACATGGTCCAGCTAAAACCGGCTCCGGGTCAACGGCGATTACTGCGCCAGCCATTGCGTCTAATACGAAGTTACTGATTTCCTCATCGAAGGACATCACGATTATCGGAGACCTGAAATATACGGACCAGGTGGTAAATAACGATGGCACCCCGATTTCAGCGAATCAGAGCGCCACTAATATTATGGGAGTTTTTACTGCGACAGGGAAAATTACTTATAATTCCAACTTGACCTACACCGCTGGCGCAGTAGGAGATTTAACGATTGATGGAGCGATGGCCGCATTTAATGAACCTGCCTATACGGCGAATCCGAATGTCTATTCCGGTGGCTTCGGCGATTGTGGGCTATCCGGTGCACCAGCTTGTGGCTTTGACAAAACCAAAGCTACTTTGACTATTCGCGGCAGTCAAACCTATACCCAGGATTTACTCCATACCTATGGGTTTGGTAGCAATGGCTCGAAGCCGTTACAGTTTATTTTCGATCCTCGGTTTCGCAACAGCGCGCAATCGCCGCCCTGGTTTCCTACTGCGAACGTGACAAACACTACGACTACGACCAGCACCTTTGCCCTGACATTTGGCACAAGTAATGTGTCCAGTGAATCGAATACCTGGCAACGGATCGCCTATTAACCCTGGATCATCGAATTTAATGCGGGGCAACAGTAATATTGTATTATTCTGTTGCCCCGCATTTTTTATTTGCCGCCCTGCCTGAATTTGCCTTTACTCTTTCCCTTGTGTAGACTCCACGCATTCGCGCATCCAGTGAAATGGCGCAACAATAAGCTAATAGTTCGGGGCTGTAGCCACTGCTACTTTCCCTTATTATGACAGAATTAACCTGCCAGCCGTTCGTGCTGGCACTTTGAGGAGGATTTGAAATGGCAGACTTTGAAGCATTGAAAGCGAAATATCAACCAGTAATGAATGCCGGAGCCGAGGTGGCTTTGAGCGTGCAGAATCTGAATCTGGAAGGTGAGAAATTGTTTGTGCGTGGGACGGTTCCTTCACAACATGCCAAAGATGCGGTGTGGGATGCCATCAAGCAGGTTAATCCGGCTTGTGATGACATTGACGCCGACATCAATATTGCAGCGGGAAGCTATACCGTTCAGTCTGGTGATACTCTTTCCAAAATTGCCAAACATATTTATGGCGACGCTAATCACTATCATGCGATCTTCAACGCCAACACGGACAAACTTGATGACCCGGATTCAATTCAGGTCGGTCAGAAATTGACTTTACCGGCTGGAAGCTAAACCACATGGTTTTCAGCGCAATGACCAACACAGACCTTAGTTCCTGAGCCACTTACTCAGGCTAAGGTCTGTGCTATTTATGCAGGAGGATTAGCAAATGGAATGGACAAATATGCTGGGTGGTTTATTGCAGCAATATTCGCAGGGGCAGGGCGCGACAAATCGCCAGCAGGCAAGCGAAGATTACGACCAAATTGCAGGCGCTGTCCCGCCTGATATGCTTGGTTCGCTGATTGGTCCGGCGTTGTCATCACTTGGTTCACAACAAGTGACGGAGCGAGTTTTTAATTCTGCCTCGGTCATGGATCCAACGCAGCGGGGTGGTTTGGTTGGCTCCCTGTTGCAGGGATTTCTTAACAATGGAGCGGATATCGGTTCGTTGCTGGGCGCACTGGGAGTAAACCCGGCGGTCGCACAGGACCCAAGCCAGGCGACACCGGAAGAGGTTGCCGCTCTCGCTACGCATGCGCATGATAGCGAGCCAGGGATTTTTGATAAGGCGATGGGATTCTATGCCGAACACCCCACGCTGGTGAAAGTTTTAGGCACGCTGGCGGTTGCCGCGATTGCCAGAAATTTATCCGAACGGGCAGCGGAAAAAAATTAGTCAGGTAGCACCGCCACCGTGAGGAAGAAGATGGGCGAAACAACGTAAGAGCCGCAGTGTTAATCTGACGCACGGCTCTTTTTTGGTAGTTTAAAAACCAGCCGCGAATTCGTTTTGTTGTCATTGATACTTGTAATAAGAAAAGAAGCAGGAGGGCGATAAATGCAGGTAGCAGCAGAGCCGGACCCCAAACAGGCGGATGTCTTATTGGTAGATGATGATCGAACAGTGCTCTTGATTTTGACCCGCAGCCTGGAACGCGCCAATTTTAGTGTGGCGACAGCCCATGGCGGTAATGAAGCTTTAGAAATGCTGAACGGGTTAAGGCCGGAAGTCATTATTGCGGATGTCAGTATGCCCGGGATGGATGGCTACGAATTTTTCCGCGCTGTTCGTGCCCGCGGGTTTGTGGATATTCCTTTTATCTTTTGTTCTGGCCGTGACGGGGCCCTGGATCGCATCCTGGGCTTACGCATGGGCGCGGACGATTATTTAGTCAAACCCATCGTGCCGGAAGAAGTCGTGCTTAAAGTGCGCCTGCAAATTACCAAAGTTCAGTACCTCCGTGCTTTAAAGACCGCACTGGAACACAAAGATTCGAATCTGGTCATGAGTGGAAACTTTGGAGGGATCAGCGCCATGGACGTGTTGCAAACGGCGCGGATGCTGGGCAACGGAGATTATGCGGTCCGCTTCACCACGGATGATGACAGCGGCACTGTGTTTCTCAAAAATGGTCGGGTGTTGCACGCTGAGACTGGTTGGGCGATTGGCGTAAAAGCCTTTTCGCGCCTGTTAATGTGGGAACGTGGACACTTCAATATTGAGAATCGGCCTTATGATGACGAACCAACCCTGGCAGGTGGATTAGAAGAGTTAATGCTCGATTGCCTCACCCGGGTTGATGAAGTCAAAGTTTTACGCAATGAAATCGAGGCTTACGGAAAAATCTTTAAAGTTAGTCTCAATAGCGAATTTTTGAATGAAAACGAAATCCAGGTTTGTGATGTGGTCGAAAACCACTCATCGCTGGATGGCATTCTGAATAACTCTTCCCTGAGCGATAAAGAGACGGCTGAAATCTTGTTACGATTGCTGAAAAAGGTAATTGTCGTCAGGGCGGAGTAATGATGGTTAGTGGCGTGCCAGCTTGAACTGATAATTATCGGTGCGGGAAATACACCGCACTGCTTAGCCCAGCAGATAAGGATGGGGAATAAAATTCCTGGTTAATAAAGCATCCAGATCAGGAATAATCAAGGGCGCTCCTTCCAGATCAAACACTCCTTTAATCAGCTCCTGATCTACCAAAAACTGATGATTATTCGCCTGATAAGGAATCGGCAGCGGAAATGCTTTGACTTCGGAATTAATTAAAAATCCCACCAGCCCGGCCTGCTTTGGCGACTGGACAATTAACAGGCGGCTTTTTGGGGAAAGCATATTTGGAGCGATGACCGCTTCCGTTATTCCCAACCTGACTTTCAAATCAATTATTGGGACTGGAAAATTGCGCCAGTTCGTGATTCCAACTACATAGCCCGGAGCGCCTGGAATCGTCATCATTGGTGGGACGTTAAGAATTTCCTGCACCTGCGCGATGCTCAGGCCAAAGACCATGGGAAAGTGATCATGCGCTTCGCTGGTCTTGAGGGCAGAAGAAAAAAGCAGGATTTGCGATCTGGTGGACTGGACTGAAATTGGGGGTTTGAGCGCTTCGGATTTGGCTGGCGCAGCCTCAATTGCCGGCACCAGATTTTCTGCCACTTGCGATTCATTATCAGGATGAAGCCTGATAGGGTCAGCCAGCAGGAGCCATTTTTCTTCCAGCTTCACGATTCCCTTAAATACCTTGTCGGTCTGCGGCTCAATGATCATGGGAAGCTGCGCAATTTGATGATCGTTGACCGCAATGATTCCTGTCACCCGATCAACTTGCAGCGCAAAGGGCTGAGCCGAATTGAGCAGCACCAAAAATCCCTGCTGGAGGTCTGTTTGAACCAGATGCTTTGTGGTACTGCCAGCCTGCGCCGGATTGAGTCGCTCAGCCATGCTAAAAACAGGTAATTTATTTTGTCTGATGGATAACCAGCCGAGTTGTCCTGCCGCTGTCTGGTCAGGCGTAATTTGCGAGCTGCGTCCAATGCCACTCACCGCCGACATCTCCAGACAGTATTCTGTCTCATTAACAGAGCAACAAATGATTTTCTTTACTGGTTGTGGCATAAAGCTCAATTCCTTTTCAGTATCCCATCATTAATAACCGGGCGATATGCTCTGGCGGAGCGATATGATCCACTACACCTGCTTCAATGGCGCGTTGTGGCATGCCCTGTACCGTACAGGTATCCGGGTCCTGTGCAAAAGTCCGGCCCCCGTTTTGACGAATCGCGATCATTCCTTCAACTCCATCCTCGCCCATGCCGGTTAACAAAACGCCGCGCGCCCGTGAGTTAAAAACTTCAGCGGCTGATTGCATCGTGACATTGATTGAAGGGCAGTAGCCTCCGGCTTCGGCGCCGGAAAATAATTTGACGCAACCATCCGGTCCGATGCGGAGATGTGTCCAGCCTGGTGTGATCAGGACTGTGGCGCGCTCTAATTTGTCACCATCGCCAGCTTCCTTAACTCGCAACGAAACCTGTTCATTTAATTGCTCAGCTAACACTGGGGTGAAAAGTGGGGGCAAATGTTGGACAACCAGAATCGCGCCGGGGAAATCTTCAGGCAGGCAACCAAGCATTTGGCGCAAAGCGAGCGGGCCACCAGAGGAAGCGCCCGCAACAATAATTTTATCCGGTGGCAGTGAAGAGGGAAGTGGTTTGGACCTGGCTAAAAGTTGAGCTTCGATTGTTGATCCGCTCAGGCCTGAAACGAACTTCTTCAGTTTTATCTCAGACGTTGACGAAAAAGCTGGTTCAGCTTGAGGCAAGCTGGCTTTGATCTGTGGCAGGGGCGACAGTTTTGCCTGGGCCGCGATGCGCACTTTGTTGATGATGTCCTGGCGTAATAATTCCGGGTCAACGGTTTGACCAGGCGTGAATTTGAGGACGAAATCAACCGCGCCATAATTTAGCGCTTCCAGCGACATTGAGGCCGCCAGCATATTTGCTCCGCTGATAATAATGATTGGGGTTGGGCGCACCTGCTGAATTGCGATCAGCGCATCCAATCCGCTGCTATCTGACATTTCCAGATTCAGCGTGATGACATCAGGTTGTTCAGTAGCGACCAGTTCAACTATCTGCTGCCCATTGGTAGCTGATCCGATAACCCGAATATCAGGCGTAGATTCGAGATAACTTTTCAGCAGGCGACAGACAAAGGGTGAACTATCTGCCACCACTACGCTAATCAGTTTCATGTAAATTAACCAAAAGATTTGAACGTCCGCGGTCGGCGAAATAAATTTCCGACCGCGTGCGCTCTAAACAATTTATGCTCTGGGTTCATTGACCAGACGACGGATCAGGGCGATGACCTGTTCATCCTGATAAGGTTTGACCAGATAATCAGTCGCGCCCAGATCAAAGGCTTTTTGCCGATGCTTCTCGCTGGAACGAGACGAAACAATCACGACCGGCAAATTGCGGAAGGCCGGCAAAGTGCGCAGCGAGGTCAGCAACTGGTAACCATCCATGCGTGGCATTTCAATATCCAGCATCATCAGGTCCGGCATTATTTCGCCGGATTGCAGTTTATCCAGCGCGTCCAAACCATCCTTGGCCTGCACCGGATTCCAACCCACGCTCTTAATCAAATTAGAACTGACGCGCCGCACGCTGGGAGAATCGTCAACGATCATAATGTTCAGCGTCCGTTTTTGAACTGGCGGCGGTGGATCATTGCTAACTGGTTTTGTGCCTTCTGATGTGGCTTCCGGTTTTGTTTCCGGTTTGACATTTATTTCTGGCGTAACTTTCCCAACGTTGATCGTTGGCAGGCGACGTGCGACAGGACGCATTGTACCGCGCATCAATTCGGACAGATTCAGAATCAGCACGACTTCGCCATCGCCCATCAGAGTTGCGCCCATCACACCGTGAACTTTACGCAGGTGATTCCCCAGCGTCTTAATCACGATTTCACGCCCGCCCATTAACTGATCAACAATGACGACGACTTCTTTCCCTTCGACATTGAGCATCAGCGCTGGCGGACGCGTCTCATTTTCATCGGAGAGTTGTTTCAGATTCAGCAATCTGCCAAGCATCATCAGCGGATAAATTTTCCCACCGATGCGGATCACAGGTTCTTTCCCGATGCGCTCGACCTTGTTCATCTCAACGCGCATGATTTGGGTGACGACATCAAGCGGGATCGCAAAATTCTGACCGTGAGATTTCACCATCAGGGCACGCGTAACCGCCAGCGTTAGCGGCAGGCGGATCGTGAAGGTGGTGCCTTGATTGATTTGTGAATCTACGGAAATCGTCCCTTTCAATTTCTGCACAGTCGTGTTGACGACATCCATCCCGACGCCGCGACCAGAGATTTCGCTGACCTGATCAGCCGTGCTGAAGCCAGGCGTGAAAATCAATGACCATAATTCGTGGGCGGACATTGAATCCGCTTCACTCGCACTGAGGTAACCATTCCTGATGGCGGTGGTGCGAATTTTCTGAACATCTAATCCTTTGCCGTCATCGCTTAGTTGCAGCACAACCTGTGAGCCTTCATAAAATGCTCGCAACTTGATCGTGCCAAGCGATGATTTGCCTTTTGCCTGCCGCTCGGTGGGAACTTCGATGCCGTGTGCCACCGCATTTCTGAGCAGGTGCAGCAATGGATCAATGATCTCCTGCAACGCGGTAGTGTCAATAGCGGTATGGTCGCCTTCGAGAATGAGTTCGACTTGTTTATTTTCCTGGGCGCTGACTGTTCGCACAGTGCGATGCAGTCGTGGTGCAATGTTCGCCAGCGGCACCATTCGCAGGCGCATCAGGCGATCCTGCAATTCAGAATAAATTCGTCCCTGACGGTTGAGGTAACTCAGGAAGTCGCCATTGAGATGCCCTAATTCGCGTCCCAGGGTTTGAATATCGTTCGAGGCTTCGACCAGTTCGCGTGACATCAAATGGAATTCGGTGTAACGGTCAAATTCTAAATCATCGAAGCCATGCGTGTTGTGCGTCACGGAAGGATTGCTCATGCCCAGCGACCGCGTGGCCATTAAGCCCGCCGCGATCTGACCGGGAATAAGCGACTGGCGTCCGCCCCCCAGCGTACTCACTTCGTATTTCGATTCAAGATTATTGGAGGCACGGCGCAGGCGCGAACCAGAGATTTGCAACTCTTCAACCTGCTGCCCGAATTCTGCCATGCGCTGCTCAAAAGCCGTGCGCGTGATAATCATTTCACTGATTAATCTGACTACTTCGTCCAGGCGCTCAATCGGGACGCGGACGAATTGACTGGAAGCCTGAGCAATTGCACCGGATTGAGAAGGATGAATAACTTCAGGTTCTTTGACCGTTCCCGCTGTGGGGGGAATCGCCTGCATAATTTCAGCCAGTTTCTCAATGACCGGAATCGGAGCCGCCAATTCAAGCATTGCCAGTTCATCAGGCGCTGTTTCTTCAAGCTGTGTTTCCAACTCAATTGCCTGCATTGCAAGCTCATCTGGCAATTCAGCCAGTTCAGGGGTTTCTGCGGATGAAATTATTTCCAGCGGTTCAGTTTCCAGTGGTAATTCAGCACTGGTCGCAACGGCTGTTTCAGTTTCAACTACGTTTTCAAATGCTGTAAAGGTGACCGATTGAATTTGCCCGTTAGCAATTTTTGACGAAGCCGTATCAGGCAGGACACGCGCAAATTCAGCATAAAGGTGATTGACCGTAGCGTCATCTGTTTGTCCATTGGACATGTCTTCCAGCGCATCAGTTGATTCAGCCAGCAGACGGTTCAACTCAGGTGTTAACTGGATTTCATCTTCAAAGACCAAATCAAGCAAATCTTCCATGCGATGGGCGAGCTGCATGATATTGCGGAAACCAACCATGGCCGCAGTACCTTTGAGCGAGTGAGCGGAACGTCGTACTTCCTGAATCTGATTATGATCACTCGGTTGTTTTTCCAGCCTGCGCAGCGACGTATGCATGATCTGCAAATGTTCTTCAGCTTCAAGCAGGAATGTCTCCAGCAATTCTTTCGACATTTCCTCCGGCAGCTCTGGCGAATCGAAGATAGAAAGGCTGTCCTGCTTGATTTCGGTGAAAGCGGGCATCTCAAAGGCGGGGAACTGCGGCATTGATGGCAGTTCAGATGACTCAGCTTTGGCCGGTGCCTCCATCATCATTTCAGCCGGCAACAGTAAATCCTCAAACTCCGGTTCATCTTCAGGTTGTTGCGTAATCTGATTCTCTGCTACGAAATTCTCTGCCTGAAAAGAAGGCAGGATTACTTCAAAATCCGATTGCTGCTCAACCAGATTTTCTTCAATCAACGTCTCATCAAGGACAGCTTCTTCGTGGTAAGCAGGGAGTTCTGCGAACAACTCTGATGGTTGCGCAACGACAGTCTCGGCAACCATATTTTCTTCCTGACTATTTTCTTCAGAGTTGGAAAATAGTTCAGCTATGGGGGAAAGTTCCAGCGCCAGGTTTGCTAATTCAGGTTCTGGCTTGAGCTGAATTTGCTCTGCCGCTATACTGTCCAACAAATTATCCGCGAATAAATTATCTGCGAAGTCATCAGCCTGCTCTGCGACCAAAGTACTGGTGTCATTAATTTCTGGGAATTCAAGTAATTCAGGTTCGACCGCAACCTGAGCGTTTTCCGGCGCTGGTGCAAATTGCAGTTCAGAAAAGTCGGACAGCAATTCAGCTGGCAGCTCAAATTCTGACATCGGCGGTGGTGGAACATCACCATAAGTAATTTTCAGGTCATTAATGACCTCATCCAGGTCCAGCTCGCCAATGGTCGGAGTGGTGGCTGTTTCCGGCAGGGAGACCGTAAAGGCCGATTCCTCAAACAGGGAACCTAACGGCTCTTCGTCGCTGATTTCCGTTGCCGTGAAGGCTGCAATTTCAGTCGTGAGAATATCATCTCCAAACGCGGGAACCTCCAGCAGCACAGTCTCTCCGGCTTCTTCGGTCGGCAATTCCGGCGGCGTCATTGACACGACAGGAAATGGCAGCAGCCCCAATTCTTCGTCTGCCTCGTCTGCTTCGATTACAGGTGCAGCCAATGGTGCAGGGAGCGGAGTCACGATAGTTTTAGCCAGCGCGATGTCCAGCAATTCGGCGACATCACCAACTGTTTGGCAGAGGTCTTCCAAAATCTTCTCCGTGAGCGGCAACCGCTTTTCGCCCATTCTTTCCAGCGTCATTTCCAGTTGATACGCCAGTTCACTAAGCTGATTAAAACCCAGCATCGAAGCGGCGCCCTTAATAATATGGGCGTAACGAAAAGCTTCTTTGATTGTTTCAGGCTGCGAGGGATTAGCCGCATAAGCTTCAAGTCCAAGGACGATTTCCGGCAAATAACCTTTTGCCTCACTGATGAAGCCGACGACCACTTCCTGGTCGAGATGGTGATTCATAACCGTTTTCCTGTTTGTTCGTTGTTCGTTGTCAGTCGGTCTCACAGTCTGGTCGGGCTTACATTTAAGTCCGCTGGCTGAAGACCAAAGGCCAATGATTAATATTGGTTGGGCAGTTTGAAGGACGCGACTGAGCCACGTAATTCATCCGCCAGCGTTGCCAATGTATGGACAGTGTTTTTCGATTGTTTGATTCCGGCTGCCGTGCGCTGGGTAATCGCCGCGATTTGCGTCATCGCCGTACTAACTGCCGCCGAACTTGTGTTCTGCTCCGAAGACGCCTGGGAGATAGATTCAATCAGCTCGGCCAATCGTTCTGAAACCAATTGAATTTCATTGAGCGCCTGACCTGCCTGAATGGCAAGATGCGATCCGTCCACTACTTCACGCGTACTTTCTTCCATTGCGGTGATGGCTTCGTTCGCGCCTAACTGGATAGTTTTGACGAGGCCGTTGATACCCTTGGTGGCCTCGGCAGAACGTTTTGCCAGCCGTTCAATTTCTTCGGCGACCACCGCAAAACCGTGTCCGGCTTCGCCTGCTTCCGCCGCCTGAATCGCCGCGTTTAAGGCGAGATAAGAAGTACGTTTAGAGATACTCCCGATGATCTGTACGATTTCACCGATCTCCTGCGAGCTTTCACCCAGACGTTTTAATTTCTTGGAAGTTTCCTGCACTTGGTCGCGGATGCGTTGCATGCCGCCGATAGTATTTTGCACGGCTTCCGTCCCCTGTTTGGCATTGCTGAGTGATTGCTGTGCAACGGTGGCAGAGATTTGTGCGTTCTCTGTTACCTGTTGAATAGAGAACGACATCTTTTCGATGGCTTTAGTCGTTGTTGAGATTTGATTAGCCTGTTCCTCAGCATCGCTGGCGAGAATAGAGGTCGTGTCCTGCGTGGCATTGGCGGAAGTCGAAACTTTCGCGGTGACTTGTTGCACCTGACCAATAATGTTGCGTAACTCGCCGATCATATAGTTGAACGAGTCGGCGATGGTTCCTGTTACATCTCCTCTGACAGTTACCTCGCGGGTCAAATCACCTTGTGCCACATCGCTGACCTGTTCAAGGAGCCTGATAATTGACTCCTGTAATTCCAGACGTTTTTCTTCGGATTGCACAAGACTGTTCGAGTTATCCAGCATGCTATTCATGGCGGATAACAGTTGGCCTGTTTCGTCATTGGTGGTGATCGCGACGCGCTCGGTCATGACACCGTTGGCGAGATTAGTGGCGAACATGGCGGCAGCTTTGATTGGTTGCGCGAGGCGGCCTGATAAGTACCACAAAATCCCAATGGCAGCGGTCATGAGGATTAAGAAGCTGAGTATTTGTTTCCACAACAGAGCAGTCGCCTCGCTGGTCACAACATTGGTCGGAACCAGAATGACGGCAGCCCACGGCGAATTCGTATTACCAATAGAGAGCGGAACGATGACGCGCAAATTGTCGCCGACGAAGCCGATGGTTTGCTTACCGGTTTTGATTTTTTCCAAATCACCGGAAAGCTCCGGGAAAATATTCTGGAGCGGCTTATTGACAGCGTTGGCTTGTCCGGTTAATCCGGCCACGATGCCTTTATTACTTACCAGCATCAGCTTGCCAGCGCCATCGTACAAGTTAATTTGATCAGCCAGTTTTTGCAGGAAGTCAATCTTAATATCGGCTCCGACCACGCCATAAAATTTGCCATTAATGACAATTGGGGTAACGAGGGTGGTTTCCAAAATTTCTTTGCCTTGTACCACATAAGGATAAGGTTCAATGATGGATTCCCGCATGGCATTTTTGGGTACCTGATACCAGTCGGACTTGTCTTCATCCCCTGGCGGTGTCACGTCAGATTTGACTTCATTCTTTTCGTCATAACTCCAGGTGAAATTGAAACGACCATCAGGGTTATAACCCGGCTTGCTACCATAACTCACATCTGCGCCGTCAAAAGCATTCGGTTCCCAGTCAGAATACAACGCTACGAATTGCGGGTTCTCAACCAGCACCTGCTTGATCATGGCGTTGGCACCTTCCCGCGAAAGCTTGAAAGAGTTGCCGTTACTTTTGGCGCTGACGAGCGCCTGCTTGAGCGTTTTGGTGACATCAAGGGCGTGTTCCAGTTGGTCTTTGACGCGCGCCGCCTCAACCTGGGCCTGCGTCGTGGCGATTTTTTGTGCGGCTTCGAGGGCGGCATTCCTAGCCGTAATGGCGGAATAGCTCATAAATAGCACGCCGGCGATGGCAAGACATAAACCTGCCCAGAGTGTGATTTTGACCTGGATTGACTTCAATTGCATAGGATCATTCCTTTATGGACTTGGGCTGTAAAAGAGGCATCAGGGGCAGCAAAAAAGGGGATGTTGTACTGGCTGCTTGCGGCGGTAGAAAATAATAATTCCTGATTAATCAGAGCAACTCGTAGCCGACAGTTCTGGCGATAAATTAGTAATCTCGCTGCCTTACGAGCTGGACGGAATAGTTGCCGAAAGGCGGCGAAAATATTCGTTCGGCTGAATTTGCCGGAGCCGGACAAATATTTTCGCCTCTTCCAGTGAAGGAAATCAGGAGCGAGCAGCGCCGGGCAATTTGAAGGACGCCACTGACGAGCGTAATTCGTCCGCCAAACTTGACAGGCCGTTAACCGTGACGGCTGATTGCTGAATGCCCGAAGTCGTTTCGCCAATGATGCTCGAAATGCTGGTCATCGCCTGTGAAAGCGTTTCAGAACTGAGTGTTTGTTTCTTTGACGCCTGCGAAATAGCCTGAATCAGATCAGCCAGACGCGCCGAAACGTTTTCAATTTCAGTCAGTGATTGACCCGCCTGTAAGGCCAGTTTTGATCCTTCGACCACTTCCTTGTTATTGGATTCCATCGCGGAGATGGCATCGTTCGTACCAACCTGAATTGATTTAACGAGACTGGAAATTTTCGAGGTGGCCTGCGAAGAGCGTTCCGCCAGATGTTCAATTTCCTCGGCGACCACCGCGAATCCGCGTCCTGCTTCACCGGCAGTAGCCGCCTGAATGGACGCGTTAAGCGCGAGGATTGAGGTTTGGTCGGCAATTTCATCAATGAGCTGAACGATTTCGCCAATTTCTTTTGAACTGTCGCTCAGACGTTTCATGTGACCGGACGTTTCCTGCACCTGCTCACGAATACGATTCATACCTTTGATGGTATCCTGCACCGCCTTCGCGCCCTGTCGTGCGTTGACAAGTGATTGTTGTGCCACCGATGCGGACATCACTGCACCTTCGGAAACTTCCTGAATTGAGACAGTCATTTCTTGTAGAGCATGAGATGTTTTCAGCACCTGTTCAGATTGTTGTTCAGCTTTATCCACCAGCGCCCGGGTATTTTCCCGGGTTGAATTTGCGGCATTCGTAACTTGTGAAGAAACTTGTTTCACCTGACCGATAATGCGCCGTAACTCAGCGATCATAAAGTTAAAGGAGTCGGCGATGGCTCCCGTCACGTCTTCGGTAACCGCCGCTTCACGCGTCAGATCGCCTTCGGCTACGGTACTCACCTCTTCCAGCAATCTCATAATTGAGCGCTGAATCGAGTCGCGTTCTTCGCGTGATTGCAACAGACCGCGCGTGTTGTCGAGGGTCGTGTTAAATGAATTCGCCAGGGTTCCGAGTTCGTCCTGTGAAACCACTTCAGCGCGGGCATCTACGTTGCCGACTTCGATTTGTTTGACCAGATAAGTCAGCGAATTCACCTGCGTACCAATGCCACGCAGGATGACAATCGTGATTGCGAGCGAGAGCAGCAACACAATGAACACGAGAGCGAGAGTGGTGTTTCGTTCAGATTTGAAACCACCAATACGCTTATTTAATAACTCGGTTAAGTTGCTAACTGAGCTGTCGTGCAGCACAAACAGCCGATCCAGAGTTTTGGTTCCTTCGCCAAAGACCTGTTCGGCATTACCATTACCCGGATTGAAGTTTTCTGCTCGCTTGAGAAAATTTTTTGTCTCACGCAACACATCATTCAATGCCTGTTGTTCGCGTGAAGCCAGATCACCCCCGGTAGCGGAGTTCGCGTCAAAGGCTTTATGAATACCGGTTTCGACGTTCTTAAGGGATGATTGAGCACGCGCCATCTGGAAGCTTAGTTCCGCTTGTTCCTGCGCCGTGATAGCTTTACTGCCGAGTGCCCCAGCCATCAACCCGCGCACCTGACCAAGGGCATCAATACTTTCTGGTAACTGCGTGATGACCGAATCCATCAGGTAATACGTGTCGAGGTCGGGAGCAAGAATCAGGTTCGATTTATCACCGACCTGGGCAATCAAATTGCTGACTTGCGACATCAGACGGTTATGACCATCAAAAACATCCTGTGCCCCGGCAGCATTAACGGACTTACTCCTGATGTTTTCCCAATCGTGTTTGAGCGTATTTACCTCGTCGGTTACCTCAAACATTGCGCCGTAGGTGGTTCCTTCAACTGTGCGCCCGTCCATTTCGCTCAATGACTGAAAGGCCGCGTTGACCGCTTGTTCAGTGGTCGCAATTTGATCCTTCAGACCTGCATTGCCTTTAAGCTGACTGTAAACCAGCCCGCGATGTTTCGCCATTTGCTCATAGAGCTTGCGCGTAGACGGTAAATAATCCGTTCCGTAAATTTCCTTCTGGGCAAAAACGATGTCTTTGTTTTTGGCTTTGACAAGTTGCCAGGTAATGTAAGGTACGGCGGAACCGATCAGGACAGCGATCAGGGTGATTTTCTGCCAAAGTTTCAGTTTCCCGAATACATTGAAAAAATTCAGGTTTTTCATGTTCTCTCCGTGATTGATGAGGATCTACTGCCTCTGAATTCAGCTCGTGAGCTGAAATTGGTTCATCTGCGACGAAGGTGTTTGGCTTCGGCGGCTGGTAGCGCCACTTTTTACAAAGATGACGTGCGGTGAAATTTCGTGGCGCCGGACAAGGCTCCCGTCAGGAGCAGGCGCACAACCTGAGACGGGGTGTTAAGTAAAAAAACTTACTGGATGAGTGCTATAGAGGACAGCAGACCTTCCAGATTTAAGATGTTCAATAAATTGCCGTTTTGTTCGTAAACCCCATGTAAATAATGTTCGACGCGATTTTCATAAGATAATTCCGGCAGGCTGATTAACTCCTCTGAGACACTCATCATGCCTTCGATTTGATCTACCACTAAACTGGTCATCAGGTCGCGCCGCTTATTTCGCACCACGCACACGCTGCTTATTTCAGGAGTGAGTTTTTCCGGCAGGTTGAGAAAAGCGCCGCAATCCACGACGGAAATAATATCTCCGCGCAGATTGGTGACACCTAACACCCAGGTCGGAACATTGGGTACGGGTGTAATCCGTTGCGGTTCACCGACTTCCATCACCTGATTGATCGGGACTGCGTACTTGGCCTGGGCCAGCGAAAAGATGATGTATTTTCCCCGGGTTGAGAGGGCTTTCTGCGCCGGGGTTTGCTGACCTGTTGCGGTAGCTGCGGATTTAGTTCTGCTGGCCAATTGCTGATCATCAACCGATTGATCAAGCAGCGCAATGATGTCTTCCAGTGAATGGCTGCTGAAAGTTGCCTGTGGCTGAATAAACCCATCAGTCAGCCCGACAGGTAAATCAAGAATTGACTCAGATGCGATAGTTTGATTTTTGTCGCTCATAATAGTAGTTAAAGGTGAGCTGTTCAGAGTCGTCAGAGAAATGCAAAGGAGGCGCAGGTCAGGGCAGCTTAACACTCCGGCTTTAGAGGTGTTTGGCTACTGCGGCTAACAACTCCGTATCAGCAAATGGCTTGGTCAGGTAGGCATCGGCGCCCTGGCGCAAGCCCCAGAAACGGTCGCTATCCTGATTTTTGCTGGTGAGCATCACCACTGGAATATCTTTGGTGTCTTCGGCGGTTTTGAGCTTGCGACAAATCTGGAAGCCGTTCTGACCAGGCAGAATGACATCCAGTACAATCAGGTCCGGTTTTTCAGAAGAGGCTTTCTGCAGAGCTTCTTCACCGTCAACGGCGGTGACCAGACGGTAGCCCTGAGTTTGCAGACAAGCGGTTGCCATTTTCATTTGCGTCGGACTGTCATCAACCACCAGAATTTTTGCCTGAAGCATAAATGATCTCCTTATTTATTAATCATGTGGCACGCTCTCAGCGTGCCAGGATTGCTCAATGAATGGACGAAATCATTCATTGAAATTATTTATCAAACCTGTTGCTGACAGTGCATATCAATCATTTGCAACAGGCTGTCAGTTTCAAAAGGTTTGGTGATATAGGCTGTGGCTCCCACCATTCGTCCGCGCAGGCGGTCAAAAATTCCATCTTTGCCGGACAGCATAATGACCGGCACAGTTTTCGTAACTGAATTCCCCCGGATCATTTTGCAGAGCTGGTAACCATCCATGTGGGGCATCGTAATATCCGATAAAATCAGGTCAGGAATGACTTCCTTGAGCTTATTCATCGCATCCAGACCGTTGGTCGCACACAGGACGCAATGTCCGTATTTTTCCAGGGCCATCGAAACGATTTTCCGAATCGTGGGACTATCATCAACTACCAGAATCGTGTATCCGTTTAATGGCTCCTGCAGCGGTTCAGCGACAGGTTCGGGGGGCGGCAGGCTGGCGACCAGTGCGCTGGTGGCGGCGGTCGTTGCGTGGTGAACGTATTGCAATAAATTATCAACCTGAGTTCTGAGCTTTTCATCACGCAGCTTCAGTTTGGTGGCTTCGCGTAAATATTTGGTTCCTTCCTCAATCCGGTTGAGATTCAAATAACCCAGCCCCAAATTGTATAAGGTGAAATAGTCAACGCTGCTTCCAACGCGATCAGCCTGATCTTCCAGACGACGCATGGATTCTCGCACCAGCGGAAGATTGACCTCTTTGTTATTCAATAATTCTTCAAAATTCGTGAGTGATACGACGGCCCGACATTTAGGGCAACGCGTTACCACCTTGATGGCTTCGCTGCCGCAGAGTGGGCAACTCCAACCGGACGATGAGAGGACTTTAAAGCTGGACTGAGCTGTAGTCTCAACATTTCCCGGTACTGTTTCCAGCACTGACTGGGGAGCGAAAGCACGGGGTTGTAATTTGTTGAGCCAAGCCTGGGCGCGTTCATTACTGGGATTGATTTCCAGGACTCGTAACGTACATTGCATCGCCTCCTGCGCATCATTGGCGATGGTGGCTAACCATAACCACGCCACTTCAGAATTGCTATCAATTTTAGTTAGTTCAATGAGTAATTCGCGGGCTTCTTCTTTCTTACTATTTTTGGCGGCGGCAATACCTTCCTGCAACAACATTCTGCGCAAACCATTAATAGCATGCTCCTGCGTTGGATTTAGTTTCATGACCCGGCGCCAACAGCGGATTGTTTCCTGCGGGTCTGTCGCCACGGAAGCCAGCCAAAGCCAGGCCAGTTCATTATCCGGGTGAGAGGCGGTGACCTTCTCAAGTAATTTCCGTGCCGCCTCCTTATTGCCGGAAAGCGCTGAGGCAATTCCTTCCTGCAAAAGCGCCAGTTTTTGATGTGCTTGTATACTCATTTTCGTTCTCAGACTTGAAACTTGATTCCATTTCCCAGACCCGGTCTGGTGCGCCCCTGATAAAAGACAGACACAGGGACTCCGTCTGGTTCAGGGCAATTCTCGTACCAGCAGGTTTATCGTTGAATTGTTAGGGTTTTGACGATTTTCCTAAACTCAGGCAGGAGAAGTGACATTCTCTGGTAACAAAAAAGTAACGAGATTTGTCAACTTGTAAGTTTTAAAAATCAGCTTTGACCGCTTTGTCCCAATGAAAATTCAGCCTGCAATCACGTCGCCATGATTTTCGGAATGGTTTGAGTTTTTGTCATTATGATCAGTGTTCTCAGGCTTCGCTCCATCCATAACAAAGAAATATCAGAGCTTTAGCAGAAATATTGAACACCTTTGTTTGCTAGAGTAAGCGCTCCTGACCGAGTTCCCCAAATAACTCGGCGCGGCAATTGCTGAGGAGTAATTGCTGAGAAGTAATAGCTACTGATGCAGTAGTTATATTTTTAGTTCGATGGCTCATTGCCCACAGCCTGTCATTTAAAACAACTCCACTAAATCAGTATTAAGCAAAATGATGACTGTACCGTTGCCAGCGAATGAAGAAGCCAGACTCGCCGCGCTGCACCAATGTCAAATTCTCGATACCGATCCCGAAGAGCGGTTCGATAAGCTGACCCAATTGGCGGCGGAAGTCTGTAACGTCCCCATGTCGACGATTTCTTTTGTCACCGCTGATTCAAGCTGGCCCAAATCACAATACGGCTGTCTGAATGAAGAGGGCGCACGAAAAGATAGTTTTAGCGGGTGGGTCGTCCTGGGAAATGAGCCGCTACTGGTCGCTGACACGACGCTGGATGAAAGATTCAAAGACAATCCATTTGTGACAGGCGACGCGCAAATTCGCTTTTTTGTTGGTGTTCCTTTGCTGTCACCCGATGGTTATGTCATCGGAGCCTTGTCGGTTTTTGCTCAGGAGTCCCAGGCAATCACCGCCGCTCAGAGCAAGATGTTGTGCCATATCGCTGATCTGGTGATGGCGCAGATTCAACTGAACAGCATTGCTGATTCGCTGACTGAGGCCTCCGCTGAACGCGATCAGCTCAAACAACGCCTGCTCTTAAACGAAAAATTAATTAGCCGGATTGAGCAGCATGGCGGTGTCCAGGCTAGTACTGTCAAGAAATTGAAGCAGAAAATTAAAGACCTTGAAACCCGCGAAGAACGCTATAGCCTGATTGCGCAATCCGCCAATAATGGAATTTGGGATTGGGACTTGTGCGCCAATAAAATCTTTTTCGATGCGCGGTGGAGCGAGCTACTAGGCGAGAATGATACGGAACTCGTTGAAAATACAAATTACTGGACTGATCGCATCCACCCGGACGATCTGGAATTATTCCGGGCGGAAGTCGAAGCGAACATGATTGGCTGGACTTCGCAGTTTAGAAATGAACATCGCCTGTTGCATCGGGATGGTTCTTATCGCTGGGTGCTGGTGCGCGGTTTATCGGCACGCGACAAAGAGGATAAAGCCTATCGCCTGGCTGGTTCGATTACTGATATTACTGACAGTAAGGGCGCTGAACAGCAACTGCTCCATAACGCGTTTCACGACGTGCTGACCGGATTACCAAATCGTGCGCTGTTTATGGATCGGCTCAAACGTTCGTTAAATCGCGCCAAGCATCGCAACGAATATTTGTTTGCCGCGCTCTTTTTAGACCTTGATCGGTTCAAAGTAATTAATGACAGTTTGGGACATCAGGTAGGGGATGAATTGCTGGTGGGAATTGCTCGCAGGCTGGAAAAATGCATGCGTCCAGGCGACATGATTGCCCGCCTCGGAGGTGATGAATTTGCCGTCATCATTGATAATCTCAAAACCGCCGATGATGCAACCCAAGCGGCAGAGCGCTTGCACCAGGAAATGTCCGTCCCCTATTTGCTGAGTGGCCGCGAAGTTTATGCGTCCGCCAGCATCGGCATTGCGCTGAGTCATGCCCAACATGAAACTGCTGAAGATTTTCTGCGTGCGGCGGATACCGCCATGTATCACGCCAAAAATCGCGGGCGTGGTTGCGTGGAATTATTCGATACTGAAATGCACGCACGCGCCGTGGGGCAATTACAAATTGAAACAGATTTGCGCCGCGCCTTACAACGCGAAGAATTTCGCACCTTTTATCAACCGATTGTTTCCACCGAAACTCGCCAGGTGCGCGGGTTTGAAGCCCTTGTGCGCTGGCAACATCCCGAACACGGCTTGATGGCTCCCATTAAGTTTATCCAGGTGGCAGAAGATACCGGTTTGATAATTCCAATTGATCAATGGGTGTTGCGCGAAGCCTGTACACAATTGCGCCTCTGGCAACAGGAATTCCCAATGAATCCGCTGCTTTCTGTCAGCGTTAATCTTTCAGGCAAGCAATTCGCGCATCCTGATTTGTGCGATAAAATTCGTCGCATCCTGGACGAAACAGGTGTTATCCCGCTCAGCATCAAACTGGAAATTACGGAAAGTTCGCTGGTCGAAAACCCGGATGCCGCCGCACAAATTTTGCGCCAGCTAAAAGAACTTGGTGTGCGGATTTCACTGGATGATTTTGGCACGGGCTATTCTTCGCTCAGCTATTTGCATCGCTTCCCGATTGACGTGCTGAAAATTGATCGCTCGTTTATCAATCGCATGAGCGTCGCCAAAAACTCTGAGATTGTCCGCACGATTATCACGCTGGCGATTAACCTCGGAATGGAAGTGATTGCCGAAGGTGTAGAGACCGAAGAACAGGTCGCTCAACTGGCAGGGATGCGCTGTGATTATGTCCAGGGCTACTTCTTTTCCCAACCAATCAGCAAAGATAATATTTATGAGTTGCTGATGATGACCTATCCTAAAACACAAAAGCCACAAAAAGCCGGGGCATAAAGATTGATGGGGACCCAGTATTGAGGGTAATGCCATCCTTATAGTTTGCATCTGGTGTATATCGCGTTAGCTAACCGCGATTCCTTTCCTGCTTCAGCCACAGCTTTGTCCTTGTTCTCTGCCGTAAAATGCTGCATATTCATGTGGCACGCTGTGCAATCTTCTTCACCACAAATATAGCCTGGACAAGCATCGCAATTCGCAGAACTGCGACCTGTCCATTTCACAAGGAGGACATCGTGAGCGAACACGAAAATCGTGAGCAGGTAACGCGTCGAGATTTTATCCGCAAATCAGCAGAAATAGCTGGGGGCGCAGCATTAACGTCTTCAATCCTGACGCTTGGCAGCGAAGTTATCAGTACAACCGCTGAGGCTGCACCTAAAAAACGGAGTCACAGCGACATCGTTACGCTGGGTAAATCGGGCGTTAAAATTACTCGGATGGGACTTGGAACTGGAACCGTCAACGGAAAAACCCAGCGGGATTTGGGGCAGGAAGGATTCACGAAGCTGGTGCATTATTGTTACGATCATGGCATTCGCTATGTTGACACTGCGGATCAGTACAAGATACACGACATGGTGAATATTGCGATCAAGGGCTTGCCGCGTGAGAAGCTTTACATCCAAACCAAGATGCGCTGGATCGAAGACGATACGCGCCTTAATCCGATGAAGCACCTTGACCGCTTTCGTAAAGAAGTCGGCACGGATTATTTCGACAGCGTGCTGATTCATTGCACGACCAAACACAACTGGCCGGAAGAGTGCAAAATCATGATGGACACTTTTGACGAAGCGCAGCACAAAGGCTGGCTGAAGCTCAAGGGCATGTCCTGTCACGGTTTGGCGGCGCTGAAAACTGCGCGGCAGCACGATTGGATCCAACTACAATTAGCGCGTGTCAATCCGCAGGGACGCAAAGTAGACGGTGATGATAAAAACGTTCACGCGCCGCAGGGTAAGCCTGAAATCGCGCTGGCAGAAATCAAAGCGATGCACGATAAAGGGCGCGGTATCATCGGCATGAAAATTATGGGCGAAGGCGATTTTAAGGATGCTGCTGACCGCGAGAAATCAATTCAGTATGCAATGAATTGCGGCTTTGTTGATGCTATCGTCATTGGCTTTGCGAGTACTACTGAAGTTGATGAAGCGATTGTCCGCGTCAACAAAGCGTTGAATAGTTAAGGCGATCTTTGGGCTTGTTTTTTGGGCTTTGGAAATCATCGTCAATGATTTGTCCTATGTCTAATCTGCGTTTGACATGGCTATGGTATGGCAACTAGCGTTTTCCCAAAGCCCAAAGCCCAAAGCCCAAAGCCCTCATCATTTACGATTTCTTATGCAGGTAATTCCTTACAAAGCAATGGGCGGCGAACAAACCGTCCGCAAACTGGTTGATCGTTTTTACGATTTGATGGACACCCTGCCGGCGGCAAAAGGCATTCGTGATTTGCACCCAGAGCGATTGTCAGGTTCACGCGAAAAGCTTTTTATGTTCCTGAGTGGCTGGCTTGGCGGGCCTCCACTCTATGTCGAAAAATTTGGACACCCACGTTTACGCGCCCGCCATCTGCCTTTTTCGATTGGCGCAGCGGAACGCGATCAATGGTTAATGTGCATGAAAATGTCCGTTGATGAATTGGAAGTCGAGCCGCAATGGAAAGCTTTTCTGATGGAGAAATTCAACGGCTTGGCAGATTTTATGCGCAATAAAGAGGAGTAACGAACATG